>CAZLSB010000059.1:0-2056 GCA_964561825.1 uncultured Xanthomonas sp. | reverse complement strand
GTCGGATTCCTGCCAGAGGGTGGACCAGGCGGAGTCGGCGGAGGGGGAATCGGCATCTGCCGAGCAAACGCGCGCTCCGCCTTGGCGCTAGCCTCAGGTGCTGGCTGCGCAGGGAAAGGCATCGAGTCAGCCAGAGCGCCACCGCGATCGTCGGCAGGCGCATCGATGAGTCCCGGGGCCGCTAGCTTGGCTTGCGGCTGGCGCTGCAGCAGGATTGCCTCCGGTTTGGTGCTGGCAGCGTCTTCCGATACGGCCGCAATATTGGCCGCCGATGCGCTTTCAGCACGAGCGCCGCCAGTTGGCGTTTCAATGGCGATGGGCGCCGCGCTAGGTACAACAATGGCCGGCGCATCAAGCGCGCTTGGTGCTTGATCGACTTGCCGCGCGATCTGCAGCGCCAAGCCGCTGCCCACCAATACGACCAGACCGGCGGCCATGCTGAACCAGCGTGTCTGGCGTTTTGCTGGCCGCAGCGCAGCATGCGCGCGGGCCCGAATACGCGCGTCCAAGTCCGCCGAAGGCTCTGGGCCCGGCGCCTGACGCAGCCCGTCGATCAGCTGTTTTTCCAGTGCATCAAAGCGTGATGGGGCGTTCATGCGGCTCGTAATCCTTCGCGCAACTTGGCCAGCGCATAACGCAATCGCGATTTAATCGTTTCGCGCCCGGTACCCACTGTGCTGGCGATTTCCTCCAACGTAAGCTCACCCTCGGCGCGCATCAACAGCACGGCTTTCTGCTCCACGGGTAACGCCTCAACCAAATTGGCCAAACGGGTCAGTTGTTCGGATTGCTCGAACGCGAATGCCGGATCGTCCTCGGGGGCGCCGGGGAAGCCGACCAGCACTTCATCGGCGTTCACCGTGGGATGCAGTCTGCGTAAGTGGTCAATCGCCAAATGGTGCGCAATACGAAACAGCCACGCAGCGAAGCGCGCGCTCGACGCATAACGGCTGCGCGCGTCGATGACCCGACTCCAGGTGTCTTGGTACAACTCCTCAGCGATCGCCGTCTGCCCAGTCAGGCGCACCAGATAGCGCAGCAAGCGCACGCGATAACGCCCATACAACAGGTCGAACGCGGCCGCCTCACCGGCGGCGTAGCGTAACATCAGGTCTTCGTCGCTAGCGCTGGTATCCACGGTGAGCCAAACTGTCGTCAGCGCGTGAAGATAGCCGATCGCCGCGGTTGAACCTAGAATGCTAGCAGCCTGTCGGGCTGTCGCGCTGCTATGGAAGCCGCCACGCATCACGAAACAGTCGGCAGATCGACTAGACCCGTCAAATAATGAAAAATAAGCGTTCATGGCAGTGCAAACGCAGCAGTGCGGGGAATGGGGTTATTGCGCCGCCTACTCAACTGCGTGGTTTACAGCTAGCCTGCAGGCTGTTACGAGGAATAACGTGTGGATCGGATCATTGTGCAGTTTTTGAGTGGTGGCCGCGCCGGGCATGCCGAGGTGTATCCGGTAGCGCGTTTTGCGTCACTGTATCTGGGCCGTGATCCAAAATGCGATGTGCGCGTCGACGTTGATCGCGATTCCATGGTGTCGCGCAGTCATGCGGTGATTGAGTGGATTGATGATGAATCCGGCAACCGTCGTTATACGTTGACCGATTTGCTGAGCAGCAACGGAAGCTATCTGAACGGCGTGCGCATCAAAGGCACGGTCGACATAGTGACCGGCGACCATATTCGCTTGGGCGCCAACGGACCGGAATTTCGGCTGACGATTGAATGTCCAGTCATGGATGCGCAGCCAGTGGTGACACAATCACTGCGCCGCGATCAATTGTTACGCACACCGCCGCCAACGGCCAGCAGCCTCAAACAACACGGCATTGCAACCGTGCGCGGGCTTACCCCCAAGTTGGTCGAGACCCAAGACCCGCCCGACCCGGCGCAGCGCAAGTAATTGCATGGGCTGGACTGCGGCGTCATAGAAAGCGACTTCATCATCGGTCAGGCCGAGGTCCGCGCCGCGTTTTTGCGCGGCGTTCATTTTTTGGCGAGTTGGATCAACTCTTCCAGCACCTGCATCGTGGAGATGGCGCGGTTG
>CAZLSB010000058.1:0-17683 GCA_964561825.1 uncultured Xanthomonas sp. | reverse complement strand
ATGACCCTGACGAGCGGCAGTGGTGGTGGCAGTATTTCCGGCACCTGGCTGGACTTGGGCCCGGGTCCGGCCACCAACGGGCAGGTCGAAGGCATCACCAACAAGCCGGTGTCGGGCGCTGTTAATGCCGTCGCGCCGCATCCGAGCAATTCGTCGATCATGTATGTGGGCGCCGTCAACGGCGGCATCTGGCGCAGCAACAATGCCACGGCAGCGGCACCCAACTGGACTCGGCAGACAGACGCCGCCCGATCGCAGTCGATTACCGCGTTGAGCTTCGATCCTACCGATGCGAATCGCCAGACCCTGATAGCGGGCATCGGCAACAACTCCAGCTTCGCCGGGATCGGCAATACGCTGACTGGCGTTTTGCGGACCACTGACGGCGGCAGCACCTGGGTCGCGGTAAGCGGATCTCCCTCGTCACCGAATCTGCTCAATAAGGATGTGCGCGCAGTCGCAGCACGCGGTGCGATCCTGTTAGCTGGTTCACTGCAAGGCTTGTTCAGATCGACCGATAGCGGGGTTAGCTTCACCCAGGAACAGCCCGGCAACGGCGGCTTCGCCTTTGGCAGGGTTAGCGATCTGGTTGGCGACCCGGCCAATAACAGTCTGCTGTACGCGTCGGTATTTGGCGATGGCAACCCCGGCGTCTATCGCTCCACCGACACTGGCGCCACTTGGACGCGGGTCTCCGATGCCGCCACCAATACGCTGTTCGACACCGCCAGGCATGCGCGGCTCGCGGTGGGTCCGTTCGCTAATGTGTTCGTGGCGGTGATCGGCGCAGATGGCCGATTGGCGGCAGTGGTGCGCTCGCCCAACGGCACCACCGGCTGGACCAATATCGGTTTCCCGACCACCACCGAAGCCGGTGGTTTTCAGTTTGGCGTCAATCCTGGCGGGCAAGGCGATATTCACTTATCGATCGCCGCTGATCCAACTGATAGCAACATCGTCTATATCGGCGGTGATCGCCAACCGGCATCCAATGAGGGCACTGGCAACGGCGCGCAGTTCCCCAACTCGTTGGGCGCGGCGGACTACTCCGGCCGGCTGTTCCGCGCCAATGCGTCCCTGGCACCCGCCTCCCGCTGGACGGCGCTGACGCATTCTGGCGCCGGCAATAATTCCTCGCCGCACGCCGATTCGCGCGGCATGGCCTTTGACGCAGCGGGCGAGCTGATTGAAGTCGATGACGGCGGCATCTACAAACGTGGCACGCCGCGCACCACCACTGGGGCTTGGACCTCGCTGGTCAATGATTTGCAGGTCACTGAATATCAGGGCATTGCTTACGATGGCCTGGCGGATCGAGTGCTCGGTGGCGCGCAGGACACCGGAACCACGGCGCAAATAGATGCGGTCAGCAAGACCTTCATCAGCATATCCACCGGCGATGGTGGTGACCCCGTGGTTGACGACACGTCGTCGGTAACGCTGTCTTCTCGATATACCGGCTTCAGTGGCTTCGCCGGCTACCGTCGCGAAACCTACAATGCGAGCAATGTCTTTCAGACGCGCACCTTCCCGGCATTTACGCCGACTGGCGGCGCGCCAGATATCGTCGGTCAATCCTATACGCCGATTGCGGTCAATAAAACCAATGGCCTGCGTTTGCTGATTGCCGGCCAGAATGGGCTGTATGAGTCGCTGGACCAGGGCAACAGCGTCGCCCGGCTGTCGACGATTAGGGTCAACGACACCTCCGGCGACCCACTCGAATATGGTGTACCGGGCAACGCCGCGTTTATCTTCGTCGCTGCGGGTGCCAGTGTTTACCTGCGCACATCCGGGAGCGGCGCACCGACCCTGGTCAGCACCCCTGGCAATAGCATCCGCGACGTGACCGTCGACCCCGCTGCGCCGACGCGGCTGTTCACATTGGAAAGTACCAACGTCCGTTTCTCCACTAACAGCGGCGGCACTTTCAACGACATTACCGGCAATCTCGGCAGTTTCCAAGCAGGTGAATTCCGCAGCATGCTGTACGTGCCTCGGGCTAGCGGCGACACCTTGATCGTCGGCACTGATCGCGGCATTTATTACGCACTCGCCAGCGGTGGCTTCACGACTTGGCAATTGCTCGGCGCCGGCTTGCCGAACGTGCCGGTCTATGAGCTGGCATACCACGGCACCCGCGATGCGCTGATTGCCGGCACGCTTGGCCGCGGCGCCTGGCGTTTCAATGGCGTGGCCACCGGCGGCGGTGGTGGCGATGCCGTGTTCAAAAACGGCTTCGAGTGATTCTTCGACCACGGTCATGGCTGGTAAGCCAAGCGTAATCTTGAAAGTCCCAGCCGCCATGACCGTTGCTAGAGTTTTTTGCCTTTCCCCTCCCCAACCCTCCCCAAAACAACGGGGAGGGAGCAAAAGCCCGAGCCTGAACGACTTTCACGGCAACTTCCAGTTCGCATGTAGGCAGGAGAATCTCTCAATGAATCATCAAACTAAGCTGGCACTGCTCATGGCCGCGCTGATCTGCGGAGCGCTGAGCGCGCCATTGGCCGCGCAAGAACCACCAAACGCCGCGCTGACGATGGCCCCGGGTGTACTGATTGGTAGCGATCAGCAAGGTCCGGTGGCTTGGATAGCAGACGCCGAAGGACGCGTTGCGGCGATTGACTTGAATGACGGCAAAGTGCGCTGGCGCGGCCCGACTGAAGGCCTGCCCTTGGCGTTGTTTGGCCAGCAGTTAGTGGTTTTGGCGCGCCCAGAAAAGCCCGGCCAGCTCAGCCTGCTGCTGTTAAACCCAGAGGATGGCAGCGCACAGGGCGGCATCATCGGCGAGCTGCCGGAAGGCGTGTTGGCGTCACCCGATCCGCAGCCCAACCGTCTGTTCAAGGCGCTTGCCTACAGCCAAACGGGTGCGCTGAAAATCCAATGGTCCTATGCGGACTGGCCACTACGCGGAGCCATCCTAAAGGAAGATCTGGCCAGCGGCCGCAAACGTCGCGAACTTGACGGCGTGGTTTCGGTGGATTTTGCCACCAACCGCATGCAGGTCAGCGACGCCGGCATGCCGGACGTGGCAACGCCAGATCTGATCGGCGATGAAAGGATGGCTGGAATCGAGGGCACCCAATTTCGTGCGGCAGACGAAGTGCACGCGCAAGTGTCCACCGCGGTGAGCGATGAGCAACTCGGTACGCAATGGCGCTGGACTGTGCATGAGCGTGCCTCTGGTCGATCAGTCGCCAATGTGGTGCTGCCCTATGCAAACGCGCCGTTCTTGGTGCGTGGCAATCAATTACTGTGGCAGTCACAGCCTTTAGTGATCCGCGAAGCATCGGGCGGCTTCACAAGCTACGCGACGCGACTGGTCGCGCAGGACCTGCGCAGCGGTCGCGAACTGTGGTCCGCAGATGTGCTCGACCGCACTTATCGCGGCGTTTTGCCGCCCTGATTGTTGCGGGCACGAGTCAAGTTGATGTGCCGATCCACCGTCGTTGTCACTCGCGTGGAATTCAGGTGGAGGAGACGCGTCCGATCACAGATCGAACCCACCAAAGGCGCGGCTCTGGTGGGCCGGCGCTGTGCGCTGACGCTTTTTCAACATTTGCTTACTGCGAGCCTTCCTAACGCCATGTTAAGGCGCCGCCGCGCCTGATGCGCGGTCGAAGCGAACTGTTGGGACGGCGGTCGGCTTTAACATTTACTTAGTTAGGCCTTTTTTGGGCAAACCTAAAAACCAGATTCCATTTACAGCCTTTAGTTCCAAGCACGGCCTACAGATCAGATGGTTTCAGCCCTGTTTGCTTGGCAATACGCGAAAGCATGCGCGGACCAAGCTCTTCGCCATCATGAAACGCAAACGTGTAGTCGGCCCAATCGGGACGCGCGAGGGTTCGATGCGAGCCGGATTGGCGCTTAACCACCCAACCAATGCGAAGCAAGGCTTGCAACAGCGCACGCGCGCGAACCGACGGCCAGTGGCTCATGCGGCTGCGGGAAGCACAACTTGGATCGAGAGAGCCTCAGCCTCGCCATGTTCTATCCGCTCAGCAAGGACCCGCAGCGCCAGGACCTGCGCGCGCGCCATCGCCTCAGCTGCCGACGAGCCGTACGCCAACACACCCGGAAGCTCAGGAACCTCCGCCAACCAGCGACCGTCCTCCTCTCGTTCAACTTGCAGCGTCAGATTCATTGCGCGCTCCTCCAGAACGTCAAGCGTACCCGATGTTGCCGCTATAAAAGCCCAACCAACTAGCTAGGTCGCCGAACGCGCCTTCGCGGCCCTTGCCAGCCGCGCCCGCGCCGCGGTCAGCAGCGCCAGCGAGTACAGCTTATGAAAGCCTAGCAAGACGCGAAAGCCAGTGCCCAGACTGGGCTCCTTGCGCGGGTGCGGTCGTGGCACCACCGCCGAACCGAAGTACAGACGCGTCCCGCCGCCATCCAGCGCTGCGACCATTAGCCACGAGCGAGTGCGACCAAAGATGTCCGTCAGCAGCAACTGATCACTTGCCCGCGCCTCCACGCGCCACGCCGCGAATTCCTCGATCGTGCCTTGCGCAAGCTGCGCTGCCTGCGCATCGCTAGACGGCCGCGCGATACTGAATTTCAGAATCAGCCGTTCCAGCTTAAACAGCCACGTGGTGTAGAACGCAGTAACAAATTGCGCATGCGTGCTCGCGAAGCTGACGTCGGTCGTATAGCAATCCGTGTGCGCACCGTCGTAGCGGTAGCGAGCCAACAGGGCGCTGTCGGGTAGCGGGCATGCATTGATGGCGGACATCGACCAGCCTTGTAGGGACGAGACCGCAATCATGTCCGAATTCGGCTAGGAATTCTTACTCGAACAACGAGATTGCCAGGGAGGCCGTCACCATGTCATCGCCACGCTGCATCTGTCTAGCTCAGCCCTATCGGCGCTTCCAGTGCGAATCGCCCAAGCGCTTTCCTGAGTTGCTGGTGGACGTGCATGACGATCAGTTTCCGGACACATGGCGGGTGCATTGCCAACATTGCGGCACGCGCTGATGGGTTGCGCTGGTGCCTTACGGCGGGATCTACGGGGATTTCGACTGAGAACGGATAGACGATTGAGCCCGCGCGACGGTAGGCGCAGGGTGCAGGAACTGCATTCGCGCTTCAACACAGCTCCGCAAAGATGATGACTACGCCAAAAAAAACGGCCGGCGAAAGCCGGCCGTTTTACTACTGCGGTGAGGATCAGAAGCTGTAACGGAAGCCCAACTGCACCGCCCAACGCGATTCAGCGCTGTTATCGCGACGGATGAACTGTTCCGGGGTTTGAATCACGTCGTAAATATAACGACCATTCGCGTCAATACCGGCGAAGTTCACGAAGCTGCGTGCCTGACCACCGTTGCCTTGGAAGCCAACTTCGTCGATCTGTCCCCAATCTTTATTGAGCAGGTTGCCGACGTTCAACAAGTCAAGCCAGATTTCAGCTTTGTTACCAGCGAAGAATCCAGGCAGTTCCTGCGAAATACGCATATCGAAGTTGTGCACCCACGGTGCGAAGTCTTCGTTACGTGGCACAACCTGGCCGGTGTATTGATCCAAGCCGTAACTGCGAACCAGATCATTAAACACGGCTTCTTCGGCAGGGTTAGTGAACACCACTTCGCCCGCCCTTGGGATATACATCAGATCGTTGCCGGCTAAACCGTCGCCGTTCATGTCGTTGTTGAAGGTCCAGCTATACGGCTTACCCATACGACCTTCATAGAACATCGCGAACTCGGTCTTATACCCGTCAAAGAAATAATGACGGTAGCTCATCACAGCCGTAAAGCGATCCTGATTCACATACGGCGAGCGAGACGACACTTCTTCGTTCGGGTTGAAGATTGAGCGGCTTGCCCAGTTGGAAATCGCGCGGCTGGAGGTGAGTCCATTCACTTCGGTGGCATCGGTATAAGAATAAGCGACCTGCCAGAACAAATTGCTGTCCGCTGTCATTGGCTTGCTCAACGCCAGGGTCAAGTTCTCGCCGCCGCCTTTGCTTGTCGGCTTGGCTAACAGCACTTCGCGGAACGCAGTATTACGCCGCGAACGCGAGGTACCGCCAAAAACGCCGTTGGTGCCGTAACGCGCTTGGTCGAAGCTGGCCCAGTACAAATTGCGGCCATCCAAGCCCAAGCGCGAAGCCGAACCCAGATTGAGGTGCTCATAGAACACGCCATCTTCCACTTCGGTCAAAATCACTTCGGCCGAGCCGACCATTCCCCACCACGGCAGCTCGTGCTCAACCGCCAAGTTCATCTTCCAGACCGAAGGCTGATTCAGGTTGCTGGCGACGATATCCACGTCAGCTGGCGGCGCGCCGGCGCCCACCACCAAACGTGGCTGCGTGTCCGGATTCGGGCTGAATGCCGGGCGAGTGGCCGGACAGTTAGCTAAACCACCGGTGCCGCACCCAAATACAGAGATGGTTAATCCGTTGTTCGTGTAGGGATTAGCCAACCACACATTGGCTGCCGACCCTTGAAACAGGCCCAAACCGCCACGCAACTGGGTAGGACGCTCAGTATCAAAGGTGTAATTAAACCCGAAACGTGGCTGGATTAGCTCGTTACCGTCAATGGTTGTGTTATTCGCAATCCCAAACGCATTGCGGAAATTGTTATTGAGCGGCGGCGGATCGTCAACCCTTGGCGTGTCAATACGCACACCGTAGGTCAGGGTCAAATTGTAGTTAACCGCCCAAGTGTCTTGCAAGAAAAAACCGATATTATTTAGTGTTAGTTCAGCTGCAGCGTCGGTGATGTCACCACTGTTTGACGCGCGATAGGTGTACTCCCGATACGAACCGTTGCGGAAGTCATTTATGCTTCCAAAGCGGTAGACGCCAAGATTGGAATCCACAAACAGGTTGTAGATGTCATTCGATTCATAATCCACGCCGAATTTCACGGTATGGTCGTCGAGGAACAAATTACCGGCAGCGTAAGCATTGAAGGTTTGCGTCTCCAACACATTGGCATGGCGGAACTGCTCAGTACCCAAACGCATGTTCGCGGTGCCGAAATCCACCTGGACCTGCGGCTGGCGGCCGAAGGTTTGCGGGGTGCTGAAATAATCGCGATAAGACGCGCGAACTTCGGTCGAGAAGGTATCCGACCAATCGCTGAATACTTCTACCACGTAGTTTTCGAATTCTTTGTTCTGCGTGTACCAGTAGCTAGATAGCGAGAAGAAGTTCGAGCCAAAGCCGGGCAGAATCGCTTCGGCCTGTTCAGTGCGGCTGAAACGGAAAGCAGCGCGATGCTGATCGTTAATATTCCAGTCAAAACGTCCTAGATAGGTTTCTATCGAGGTATCTAAGCCACCCGGACTGAGACTGCCCGGATCCAAACCATAACCTCGCGCGATCGAAATAACTTCATTGACTTGCGCGTCGGTAATGCCGTTGGTTGCCCGGTTCAACGGGCCACTGGCCAAATCTGGGCCTGGCGCCTTGATGTCGGTTCTGTCGTAGTTGAAAAAGAAGAACAAACGATCTTCAATCAACGGGCCACCGAACGTGCCACCATAGGTTTGTTCAGTTTTGAAGCGATTAAAGATGATGCCGCGATCGTCTTCCTTACGCACCCAGTCTTTTTCGCGGTAGGTGCCATATACCGAGCCCTTGAACTCATTGGTGCCCGACTTGGTGACGGCGTTGATGTTGGCGCCGGTGTAACCGCGCTGCGCCACGTCAACGTTGACCACGTTGATCTGCACCGACTCAATGGCGTCCATCGAAATCGGCTGACGCAGGGTCGGCAAATTGTTGGATTCCAAGCCGAAGGTATCGTTGGTCGACACCGAGTCGATGGTGATCGAGTTGAACCGGGTGTTCTGTCCGAGTGCGGAGATTTCGCCGCGATCTTTGTCGGTTTGCGAGATACGCGGATCAAGGCGCGCGTAATCCTGCAAATCGCGCTTGATAGAGGGCAGCGCGTTAATGGTTTCCTGCGACAAGCTGGTGCCGGCACTCATGCGATCGGTAGAGAACACATCCGCCTGTGCGGAGGCCACCACCTCAATGGATTCGAGCGTGGTCATCGCCGGATCGAGATCGATGTTGAGCGATGAAGCTTCACCCAAGGCCAGACTGACGCCATCTTGCGCCTCGCCAGCGAAGCCATCTTTGGTCACCGTGACCTTGTACGGCCCACCGACGCGCAAGCCAGAAGAGGTATAGCGGCCTTGATCATCGGTGCTGACCGTTTTACGCGTATTGGACGGTACGTGCAGGATCTCGACCGTTGCTCCGGCTATGGGCCGACCCTCGGGATCAGTCACACGACCGTTCAGGGCGGAAGACGTGGTCTGCGCGAACGCAGCCTGCGAGGCGGCCAGTCCCAGTAAGAGTCCTAGCACCAGTGCTTTCATCTGCGGCTTTTTATTCATAACGATTGCCTGACTTTGTGTTGCGGGAGGAACTGCGCCCAACCCACCGGTCTTTATCGACTGCCGAGCTTGGGTTGCCGCAGGGGTAATTAAGGGTAGTTTAACAGTGCTGCATGACGGTTTGTTAACACCTGAGGTCATTGTCATCATTCTGGCGAGGGCGGCCAAAATGCCGCCAAGGGCGCACCGGAGCGCGCTAAACCGCCGTTTTCAGCGTAGCAGCGGCAAAATCATCGGCACAAACTGGGCTCAATACAATCCCATTGACAACGCCAGAGCCATCGTTGTACCCAATTCTTCACAATCCTGTAGCCGGGCGTCCACCTGATCGCTGCGTACCAAGAGTGGCGCCTGCACTTCTTTCCAACCATAACCACGCGCAATGCTCTGGATCGATCTGATCGCGCCCTGCCCGTCGTTACCGGCGCAAACAAAGATGGCGTAGGGGCGCCCAAGCAGCAAACCCTGGGCGGGATAATAGGTGCGCTCAAAAAAATCCTTCAGCAAACCCGCCATTGAACCAAAGGTCTCCGGCGTGCCGAATAGGTAAGCATCGGCAGCCAATAAATCGTCCAGGTTTGCCTCATTTGCGTTTTTCGATACAACCTCGACGGCAGCCGTTCGCAGCGCCGCAGCGGCAATGGCCTGCGCCATCCGCGTGGTGCGCCAGCCATGGCTGTGATGAACGATCAGCAGTGTAGTTCGCATAGATTGCCGGTTAGCGTAAGGCGTTGATGGGTGAATGCGAGCAACCTGCTGCTGGCCGTAGCTACACGCGGATGAATCTCACGGCATCGATTGAGCCGTGGTGGGTTCGACCTGCACTTCATCGGTCGAACGCTTTTAGCCGAGCAAGCGCGCAAGAGTCCGCGCACAGCACGGACCCGCCGTCGATGCTCCGCGTCACTGCTAAGGACTCGCCCAATAGTTCTTAACGCCATCCAAGAACATCTGCACTGAAATCGCGACCAGCAACATGCCCATCAGGCGTTCCAGTGCAGACAAAGTGCGCTCGCCCAACAATTTGTATAGCGCTGTCGCAGCAAACAAGATCAAAGCGGTCGCAAACCACGCCCCAACCAGTGCCAGCGTCCATTGCACATTGCGTCCAGTGCCATCGTTGGCCAATAACATCAACGCCGCAATGGTCGACGGCCCCGCTACGCAGGGAATCGCCATGGGCACAATGAAGGGCTCGCCCTCCGGCAGATCACCAAACACGCCATCGCGGGGCGGAAAAATCATCCGTATACCAATCAGAAACAGCACGATACCGCCGGCAATGCTGACCGACTCTTGGCGTAGGTGCAGCAGTTTCAGCAAGGCCGCGCCGGAATACAGAAAAACCAGCAATACCGCCAGTGCAATCAGCATTTCGCGCGCCAACACGATGCGGCGGCGTGCCGCGGGCAATCCTTTGAGCAGCGACAGAAATATCGGGATGTTGCCGATCGGATCCATGATCAGAAATAGCAAAATCGCAGCGGAAACAATTTCCATCTGCATCAAGCTCCCAGCGGCACTTGTCGCGCATCGACCACTGATCCGCTCCACTCGGCCGGCGCGTAGGCCAACAGCCAAGTGCTCAGACGGGCGTAGCAGCCCGGCGCGAGCAAACCATCAGCGGATTCACCGACATAGGCTTTGCGCCGAAACGCACTGGCTATGGGCGCTGGCAGCAGTGCCAAGCTGCGTACGCCTTGCGCCGACCATTCGCTGGCGGTCATGCCGATCAAAGCGCGCAGCGCCGCTTGCGCAACGCCATACGCTCCCCAGTAAGCGTGCGTGCAGCGTTCGATATCGTCGACAAAAAACAGCGCGGTTGGATTTGCCGAGGAGGCCTTAAGAGCCGGCAGCAGCGCCTGCAGCAGCAGGAATGGCGCATGCAATCCAACTTGCAAGGTGCGCAACCATTCTTCCGGTTCAAAATGCTCAATGGGCGTGAGTCCATGCAGTCGCCCAGCCGCATAAATAATGCCATCGAGACGCCCGCAGCCTCCGATGATGCGCGTGTTCAGATCAGCAAAATCTGCCGGCGTCGCGCCCTCTAAGTTCAACGGATAAATAGCCGGCTGTGGCGCGCCCATGGCTTCAATTTCGTCATAGAGCTTTTCCAATGGCGCAACGCGTCGACCCAGCAACACCACGCTGGCACCACGATCGGCGGCTGCCAATGCACACGCACGGCCCAATGCACCGCAGGCGCCAACGACCAGAATCTGCCGCCCGCCTAATCCGGCGCCGGCCCAGGCTTGCTCGGGCGGAACGACGCTGGTCAACAACTCTGTCAAGCGGCACCCGCCTGCACGCGGGCCTCATCAACCATGCGCTTGAGCTCGCCGGAGGTTTCCAAATCAGCCACGATGTCCGAGCCGCCGATCAACTCACCGTGCACATACAACTGTGGGAAGGTTTTCCAATTGGCGTATTGCGGCAAATTGGCGCGAATCTCTGGATCTTCCAGCACGTTGACGGAATGAAAGGTCGCACCGACACTCTTCAAGCTTTGCGAGGCGCGCGAGGAAAAGCCGCACATCGGAAACTGCGGTGTGCCCTTCATGAACAAAACGATGGGGTGCACATCAAGCAATGATTGAATACGTTGCGTCACATCCATGGCACTCTCCGATCAGCGCCAGGCGCGGCGCTAGAGCTGCGTATCATAGCGGGCGACTGCTGAGGGAACCTACACCGTGAATCTGAAGATCGACACCCATGCGCATGTTTTGCCACGCGATTGGCCGGATCTTGCCAGCCGTTACCAGGATTCGCGCTTTCCGACGATTGAGCATTGCGACGGCCACCATCGCATCTATAAGGACGGTCAGTTCTTTCGGGAAATTCAGCCACGCACGTGGGATGCGCAGTTGCGCATTGATGATTACGCGCGTTTTGATGTATCGGTGCAGGTGATTTCAACCGTTCCGGTGATGTTTTGCTATTGGGCGCCCGGCCAGCAAGCGCTGGAACTGCACCGCGTGCTCAACGAGCATTCCGCGCAGATCTGTCAGGATCATCCGGCCAACTACCTCGCGCTCGGTACCGTGCCACTGCAGGACACCACGTTGGCCATCGCCGAAGCCACCCGTTGTATGCGCGAGCTGGGGCTAAATGGCATCCAAATCGGCTCACATGTGGGCGATTGGAATCTCGACGCAGCTGAGCTATTCGATTTTTTCGCCGCATGCGAAGAATTGGATTGCCCTTTGTTAGTGCATCCCTGGGACATGATGGGCGCGAGCGCAATGCCCAAGTACTGGTTGCCTTGGCTGGTCGGGATGCCAGCCGAACAATCGCGCGCCATTTGCAGTCTGATTTTCGGCGGTGTACTGGAGCGCCTGCCCAAATTGCGAGTGGCCTTTGCCCACGGCGGCGGCTCATTCCCGTACACGCTGGGACGCATCGAACACGGCTTTCGCATGCGGCCCGATCTAGTCGCCCTCCACAATCGCCGGCCGCCGCGCGAATATTTGCAGCGCTTGTTTTTCGACACTTGTGTGCATGACGACGCCGCATTGTCCTATTTGATCGATACCTGCGGCGCTGACCGCCTGATGCTAGGCACCGACTACCCATTCCCACTGGGCGAGCAAGAGCCCGGCTCGCATATCGCGCGCATGCACATCGACCCCACGCAAAAACAGCGCCTGATGAGTGGCACCGCGCTGGAATGGCTGAACCTAGATGCGACGCGCTTTTTGGGCTGACGCGCGTTTAGCGGACCACCGGCGCAAAATGACGAGGAAGAAGTCGGTGCCGCAGTGCGCTGACGCTATTCCTGCACTGGCGGGAGAAGCGTTCAAGCACAGATCGAACCCACCAAGTTCAGGCTCTGGTGGGTCGGCGCTGTGCGCTGACGCTTTTCCTGCATCGTGGGTTTCTTGATTGCTCCGAGCCTTGCTCTGGAGCTACATCAGGCGTGGCCACGTCAGTTTGACTCCACACCCTAAGCCTACAAGCAATGCACGCGTGGCGCGCCGCCTGACGCATAATCGGCGCATTGCCTTGGAATCTGAAGCAACCCATGAAACAGCGCGACATTCTGGTCACAAATGCCCTGCCCTATGCCAACGGCGAAATCCATCTGGGCCATTTAGTCGGCTATATCCAAGCGGACATTTGGGTGCGCGCCCAACGATTGATGGGCAACACGGTGCATTTTGTGTGTGCTGATGACACTCATGGCACACCGATCATGCTGGCTGCCGAGAAAGCGGGGATAACACCTGAGCAGTTCGTTGCGCCCTTGAAAGCCGCGCATGAAAATGACTTCAAGGGTTTTCATGTGGAATTCGACTTTTATCATTCAACGCACTCAGAAGAAAATCGGATCATTACCGAGTCGATTTATACCGCGCTAAAGGTATGCGGCGCGATTGCCATTCGCCCGGTTGAGCAGTTTTACGATCCGGTTAAGTCTTTATTCTTACCTGATCGCTATGTTAAGGGCGAATGCCCTAAATGTGGCACTGCAGATCAATACGGTGACAACTGCGAAAATTGCGGGGCCACTTATGCGCCAACCGATCTGAAAAATCCGTTTTCAGTCGTCTCTGGAGCGCGACCTGAACTACGCGAATCCGAGCACTATTTTTTCGAACTCAGTCAATTCCAAGACTTCTTGACCCGCTTTCTCGCCGATTCTCCGGCCGCTGATAATGAGGCCTGGCTGCAGACCCATCCCGGTGTTCGTGCCAAACTGCGGGAATGGTTGGATACCGGCCTCAAAGCATGGGATATCTCGCGCGATGCGCCTTATTTTGGCTTCGAAATCCCAGGCGCACCAGGTAAGTATTTTTATGTGTGGCTGGACGCGCCCATTGGCTATTTGGCCAGCTTTAGGGCCTATTGCGATAAAACCGGAGTGGACTATAACCGCTATTTGATGCCCGGCAGCGATACTGAACTACATCATTTTGTTGGCAAGGACATTATCAACTTTCACGGTTTATTTTGGCCCGCCGTGTTGCACGGCGCCGGCTACCGTACACCCACTGGCATGCACGTTAACGGGTATTTGACCGTCAATGGTGCTAAAATGAGCAAATCGCGTGGCACCTTTATTCAGGCACGCACTTATCTTGACGCTGGCTTGAACCCCGATTACCTGCGTTATTATTATGCCGGAAAATCCAGCGGCGGCGTGGAGGATTTAGATCTCAATTTGGATGATTTCGCGCTGCGGGTAAACGCCGATCTGGTTGGCAAATTCGTCAATATCGCTAGTCGTTGTGCGGGCTTTGTTAGTAAACAATTTGATGGCAAGGTGGCCGCTTTAACGGGCGGCGATGCGCACTTTTATAGCGAACAAGCGCAGCGGCTAAAGGCGCGCTGTAGCGTCGCCTATTGCGAACGCGATTTTGGTTTGGTGCTGCGCGAGGCGATGGCAGTCGCCGATTTAGTGAATGCACAAATTGCCGAGCGCGCGCCTTGGGTTTTGGCTAAAGACGACAGCAAGCGCAATGACTTGCATGCCATCGTTTCATTGGGCATTTCGATGTTTCGGCTGGTGGCGGCGTGGATTAAACCGATCGTACCGGCCTTGGCGCAAGCCAGCGAGGCTTTTTTGGCCAAGCCGATCCTTCGTTTCGCGGACGTTGAACAAGCACTGAGCGCGGACCATTCAATTAATCCATTCTTTGCGCTAGCGACCCGCGTTGATCCTAAACAAATCGAAGCGATGGTCCACACATCGGTGGACTCCTTCGTTCCAGAGGCGCCCAAGGCTCCAAACAAAGCCGAACGCGCCAAAGTCAGCGGAGCCTCCATCAGTGCTCCGCTCATTCAGCCGGCCGATCCCTCGACAGCCACTATTGCGATAGACGATTTCCTCAAAATTGATCTGCGCATTGCGCGCATTGTAAGCGCCGAAGCGATCCCCGAGGCTGATAAGCTGCTAAGGCTGCAGTTAGACGTCGGTGTACTCGGCACCCGCCAAGTGTTCGCCGGAATCAAGAGCGCCTACGATCCGCAAACGCTCATTGGCAGGTTAACCGTCCTGGTAGCTAATTTGGCCCCGCGCAAGATGCGTTTTGGCCTCTCAGAGGGCATGGTATTAGCCGCATCCGACGAACGCGGCGGACCATTCTTGCTCACACCAGATGCCGGTGCCGAGCCGGGCATGCGCGTCAAATAGTCCCGATGCGACTGGATCCCCGATAAAAACTCTCGGGGATGACGCATCGTTATTTAACCTATGCCAAAAGAAAAGAAAACGCCGGTTCGCCTACTAAGGAACTACTAGGTAATAGGCCGATTACGCGCCGCGAACTGCACGGGCGGATTGATGGTCGCCTTCACGGGACATGCTCTGGGGCAACCTTCTTTGATGTCCCGCACCGGGCAACCAATTGCCAACGAGATGGCCGAAGTCGCCCTCTTAAGCGCTACCTCACCGGCGTTCTTCAGGACTCCGGCGCAGAGGTTCGGTGACCAGTCTGTACCTATGAGACAGCGAGATCATCTTCCGTACGCGGAAAAAAAGAAGGGGCGGTTGCTGCCCGCCCCTTCTTAACATGCAGTTACGAGCTGCGGCTTAGGGCTGCTGCACGTTGATCCTCAAGGCAGGATCACCTAACACCGCAGTACCGATGATCACATCCAATGCGTTGGCACCCGAAGTTGACAAGCGGATGGCGTTGGCGCTGTCCCGAATCACATCACCAATGCGACGACCCTGACGCAGACCCGGCAGCGCCACCGCAGACAACAGCTCGTCGCTGCTCAGTTCGGTAAGCGCCGTCGCGGCGATCACGGCAGCGGCACCATCTGGCCGCAACAGCAGCGCATGGCTTAGTGAGCTGTATTGCGGATGGACGAAGTAAGCGCCCCAACAACCGAGTTGGAACAGGGCTGTAGGTCGCGTCGCATTATTGAACAACCCACCATTGACCAGCGTGGCCGTCAACAGACCCTCGCGGGTCCAACTGCTCGGGCTACTGTGCCCATAGTATCCAAGCAAGGCCTTGCCGCTGTTCAGTGCCGTGATCAACTCGCCACGTGCAGATGCCGCACCCGAGGCCGGGAAGGCATTGAGATCGACATACTGCTTGGCCCAGCCAGTGAAGCCCGCAGTAAAGTTGCTGGTGATGTTGCGGAAATTGTAGCTGTTCGACTCTCGATCAGTCACCCAGACCAATTGATTGGCGTGGCCGGCGCTCGGATACGCGAGTGTCTTGGCGACGACGTTGGACAGTTCGGCACCCGTACGCACTGGGAAGCGGCCGATCGCCAGTTCCTTCACTCCATTACCGGTAACGTCAGCAAAAACTGCGTCGGTCGGCGCGTAGCGGACGATTTCACTGGTGGCGCGATAATGTGTCGGGACGAAACCGATGCTGTTCAGGCCGCTGTAGTTCTTGTAGTCGTAGGTATCACCGCCAACGAAAAGCACGTAGCGGAGCATCGGCCAGCGCTGATAGGACTCGCGTAGGAAGGCATCGACGGCAGCCGGTCCGAACTCACCGCCGGTGTAAGCCCGATACAAGTCCTCGATGTTGACAACGTGAGTTCGCAAGCCTTCCGCCTCACGGGCCACTAGAAGCGGCTGCAGGCCCGCGCTGAAGCTTGGATGACTGACGACCAAATAATCGACCGCAGCGAGGCCTCCGAACAGATTGCCGACCGGCTCGGCAATCCGTAATGCGGGAGCTGCCGTGACCGTCTCGACGCGGAATTGGTCACCAGGACCGGCGACAGCAGCAAAACGCAGCACACCGGCATCAACCGCAGCATTCAGCGGCCGGGCGATACCATCCCGGATCTGGAAGGCGCGCGCAGTGCTGTTGGCGCCGACCTGCACAGCATAGGCGCCGCAGCCCGGCGTCGCACTGGCGCAAGCCGGGGTGCCCTCGTTGCTGAAATCCGCTGCGAAAACGCGATCACCTATAGCCGCCCCTGCTGCTGCCTGAGCGGCAGTGAAAACAACGCGGCCGTTGGCCTCCAGCTTCAGCTTGCGGATGTAATCAATAGCGATCCGTTCCAGATAGACCACGTCAGCTGGCGCACCGGTGTCGGCCAGCAGCTGGAAGGCCACCGTGTTCGCGCCCTCAACGAGCACGCTTGCCGGCAGGTCTGCGGTTAGTGTATGGGCTGTCAGGCCGTCAAAGCGCGCCTCACCCACCATTGCTCCGTTGACCAGCACACGCACGGCGTGATCCTGCGTTTGCGGAAAGTCCGAGCCGCCCCAGAAGTCGACGGTCATACGCGCGGCGGTTCCTGGTACGATGTCGCTAACGATGAGCGTCTCGTCTGCGATTCCCGGACTGCTCGCACTGCGCAACAAGCGCACTGCGTACCACGGGTCACTAGGCGAGCTGAAACCGTAGGCACGGTTCGGGGCGTGCTCCAGCGTATGAATATAGCTGTTGGCACTCTGCAGGTTGCTGGCATTGGCGTAGATAGATTGCATACGCTCGCCATCGCCTCCGACTAGGCGCAGTTGATACACGGCAGTGTCTGTATACAGATTGCCCTCGACCTGCTCGCCATAGAAGCGCAAGGCCGCACCAGCCTGCCAGAAGGCACCGTCCAGCTCGAGCGGAATGACGCGCCTACCGCGACGCAACTCGATACGTCGGGCTTCAACTCCACTCCAATCGACGCCCAATGCGGCCAGTTGCTCGAAACTGACGCTGTACCAGCCTCGACGCTGGGTACGAAGTTCCACCATGGCACCGGTGCTGCTGCGGCGGGCCAGAATGACCTGCGCTTCGGCAGTGCGGAAGGCAGCCTGCTCACCCTGAATAGCCTGCCAGTCGGTGCTGACGGCGATGTTTTGCTCTCCCGAGGGCGAGCCGATCAGGAAGGGGCCGTAGACCGTGGCGTTGCCCTTGATATCGACTTCTTCGATCCAGATTTCGCGGGCTCCGCGATAAGCACCGCGCACGGTGTAGCGCTGTGGCGCCACGCTGTCACCCTTACCCGGCAGCAGATCGGTGTTCAGCTGTTGCCGCGCTGAACCTGGCAGATCAGTGTAGACGCGGTAGCCCAGCGTGCCGACCTCACTGGCGGTCTCGAAATTCACCACCAGTTGGCTGCCCTGAACGCGAGCGTCAATGAAAGACAGGGTGACCGGAACAGTGCCGGTTGCGCAAATGAACCCCGGTTTTACGCCCGGTACCGAATTGAAAGCATTGAGGCTGTAGACAGGATCAACCCGGTTCCCGTTATTCGCGCTGAACTGACTGCTGTTAAAAGTGACGCCCGAATCGCCGCCGTCGGTCTGAACCGACGCGGTGGCGCTGTTGATTAATTGCGAGAACAAGGCACGTCCACCTGCTCCACCACCACCTGGGCCTCGGGATTCGCTAACAAGGAC
>CAZLSB010000057.1:0-17706 GCA_964561825.1 uncultured Xanthomonas sp. | reverse complement strand
CGTGCCCACGTTCACGTGTGGCTTATTTCGTTCAAATTTGCTCTTGGACATGACGGCCTCTGCTGCGTGCGCTGAAGTGACTAATCTTGAAGATGGTGCCCGCGACTGGAATCGAACCAGCGACCTCCTCCTTACCAAGGAGGTGCTCTACCGACTGAGCTACACGGGCGGTGAAGGTAATTTTTTCTAGGTTCGGTTATTCATTGGAGCGGGAAGCGGGAATCGAACCCGCACCATCAGCTTGGAAGGCTGAGGTTCTACCATTGAACTACTCCCGCCTAACTTGTGACGCAACAACCGAACCTGGTGGAGAGAGGTGGATTCGAACCACCGAAGGCATAGCCAGCTGATTTACAGTCAGCCCCCTTTGGCCGCTTGGGTATCCCTCCGCGACGAAGCCCACTATTGTGTTTTCGAAGGCATGGGTTTGTCAACAGGCAAGTACCAAAATATTTCGAGTTGACTCGCCTTGGAATGCCCGCACCGATCGACCGGTCTGCTGATATTGAGCTAGGCCGCATGAAGAGCTTGCCGTCCAGCTAACTATCTACGACAACCCGCAAATCGCGCGGCAACGCAAAAACCATACTTTCGCGAACGCCGTCGAGTTCCCTGACTTCTGCAGTTCCCAATTCGCGCAGGCGCTGGACGACACCTTGCACCAAGCTCTCCGGCGCCGAGGCGCCCGCTGTGACGCCAACGCAACGCGAGCCAATCAGCCATTCGGGCTGAATGTCATCGGCGCCGTCGATCAAATAGGCCACGATGCCGTTGCGTTCTGCCAATTCTCGCAGCCGGTTGGAATTAGAACTATTCGGTGAACCCACGACCAAAACGCGGTCGCAGCGCTTGGCCAGTTCACGCACTGCGTCTTGGCGATTTTGCGTTGCATAACAAATATCGTCGTGCCGCGGGCCTTGAATCAGCGGGAACCGCTGGCGCAACGCCGCGATAATCTCCAGCGTTTCATCGACCGACAACGTGGTCTGCGTGGTGTATGCAAGGTGCTCCGGTTGATCGACGGCAATCTTTGCAACATCTGCCAGGGTTTCGATGAGTTGAATGCTGCCGCGCCCGGCTTCTCGATCCCACTGCCCAAGCGTGCCCTCAACTTCGGGGTGACCCGCATGACCGATCAAGATCATGTCGCGACCGGCTCGACAATGACGTGAAACCTCCATGTGGACTTTGGTAACCAACGGGCAAGTCGCGTCAAACAATCGAAATCCGCGCCGCGCGGCCTCGGCGCGCACTTCCTGGGAAACCCCATGAGCGCTGAAGATCACGGTCGCCTGAGCCGGCACTTCGTGTAATTCCTCAATAAACACCGCCCCGCGCGCACGCAGGCTTTCCACCACGTACCGGTTATGAACCACCTCATGACGCACGTAAATCGGCGCGCCGAAAAGATCAAGTGCACGCTCGACGATATCGATGGCGCGGTCTACACCGGCGCAAAAGCCGCGTGGGTTAGCGAGTAGGACGTCCATGGGCGGTAAGCTTTCAGCCAAGTTGCGAGTGGTCTTTGGGATTGCGCCCAAAGAGTTCATAGGCGATCAACATGATGATACCCACGGTGATGCCAGAGTCAGCCAAGTTGAACGTCGGCCAATGCCAGTCCTTGTAGTACACGTCTATAAAATCAATGACATATCCTAGTCTTGCCCGATCAATCAGATTGCCGATGGCACCACCAATGAGCAGGGCCAAAGGCAAACACAGCGACCATTGACGGGCAGCGGTGCGCCGCAACCATTCAAACAGCACTAAGGTGACCGCACTCGCAACGATCAGAAAGAACCACCGCTGCCAACCACCATGATCACTCAGGAAGCTGAATGCACCACCGTGGTTGTGGACGAGCGTCCAATTGAGCCACTGGAATACCGGCTGTGCAATTTGAAAATCGAGCGCGTCCACGGCTATCAGCTTGGTCCATTGATCTAGACCAATTAACACCAAGGACAGCGGCAGCCATAACAACCCGCCCATGCCTCGCTCAGAACCAGCGGCGATCTTCACCAATCCCATCCACATTCTCCACGCAGCGAACGCACAATTCAGGATGAGCGGGGATCGTCCCCACGTCCGTTTGGTGATGCCAACAGCGCGCGCACTTGCTGGCCGCACTTACACTCACTTGCAAACTCAAATCTCCGCAGGCCAAAGCGCCATCGGGTGCTGGCGTTGAGTGTATGCGTAAGGATGAGACCAAATTGAGAAAGCGCAGTTCCTTATGCGCATCCACCAAGCCAGAGAGTGCCGAGCCGTTGGTGTAGACATCGACCTCCGCATCTAAACCTGATCCGATGCGCTTGTCTTTGCGCAGCGGTTCCAGCGCCTGATTAATCGACTCGCGCAAAGCCAACAGTGCGCTCCACTGCGCTGCCGATACCAAGCCATCGGCCGGCAACGGTGCTAGGCCGGCATACCAAGTCTCAAACAGCGGCGAGCTGTTTCTGCGTGCTGGCAACAGACGCCAAATCTCATCGGCGGTAAAGCTGAGAATCGGTGCCATCCAGCGCACCATGGCTTCGACGACGTGATACATCGCGCTCTGCCCAGAGCGACGCGCCGGCGCGTCCTTGCGCAAGGTGTAAACCCGATCTTTCAACACATCGAGATAGAAAGCGCCGAGTTGCACGCTACAGAAGGTGTGCATATCTTGATAAATCAGGTGGAACTGATAGTCATCGTAGTTCTTGATGACGCGCTGCTGCAGTTGCCAAGCCTGATCAACAATCCATTGATCAACGGGCAATAACTGCGCCTGCGGCAAGAGGTCTGCTGCCGGATCGAAATCGTTAAGATTGGCGAGCAGATAGCGACAGGTATTACGAATCCGCCGATAGGATTCGGAGACGCGCTTCAAAATCTCGTCCGAAACACTCATCTCGGCGCGATAGTCGGTCGCCGCAACCCACAGGCGCAACACATCAGCACCTAGGGTTTTCATCACCTGCTGCGGAGCGACCACATTGCCGGCCGACTTGCTCATTTTTTTGCCGTCGGCATCGACCGTGAACCCATGCGTCAGTACCTGGCGGTAAGGCGCCGTGCCGCGCATCGCGGTGCTGGTCAATAACGCCGACTGGAACCAACCGCGATGCTGATCGGAGCCTTCCAAATACAAGTCTGCGGGCACACCCGCTAATTCCCAACGCGCCTCTAGGACACAAGCATGCGTTACGCCGGAATCAAACCAAACGTCCAGGATGTCGGTGACCTTGTCGTACTGATCCGCGTCTGCACCCAGCAATTCGCGTGGGTCCAAATCAAACCAGGCATCCACACCAGACTGCTCAATGCGCTGCGCAACCTGCTGCATCAACTCAACCGAACGCGGATGTGGCGTTTGACTGAGTTTGTCAATGAACAATGCAATTGGCACGCCCCAAGTGCGTTGCCGCGAGATGCACCAGTCAGGGCGCCCGACGATCATGCCTTGGATGCGTTCTTTGCCCCAATCGGGAATCCAGCGCACGGAGTCGATCGCGGTCATGGCCTGCTCGCGCAGTCCCGCCACTTCCATGCTGATAAACCACTGCGGTGTGGCACGAAAGATGGTTGGCGTCTTATGCCGCCAGCAATGGGCCACGCTGTGTGCGCTGTTGAAGCTGGCGAACAGCCGCCCCAAGCTCGCCACGTGTTCGATGATGCGTGGATTGGCCTCGCTGATGCGCATACCGCCAAACAGCGGCAAGTCCGCGGCAAAACGACCGTCGCCCTGCACTGGATTGATCACCTCATCGGTGTAGCGCTTGAGCGCCAAAAAATCCTCTACGCCGTAAGCCGGCGAGGTGTGCACTAAACCCGTGCCGTCGGCGTCACTCACATGTTCGCCCAGGATCAGCATTGAGTCGCGCTCATAGAAGGGATGACGCACGTCGCAGCGTTCCAAGGCTTTGCCCACACAGCGCGCAATCACCTCTCCGCTCAAGTCAAAACGCTTCAAACAACGCTCAACCAGCGCATCGGCCAGCACTAGGTGTCCACGCTCGGTGCGCACCAAGGCGTAATCAAGATCGGGATTGACGGCGACCGCTTGATTGGAGGGCAAAGTCCATGGCGTGGTGGTCCAGATGACCGCCATCGCATCATCAACGGGCTCGCTGAGCCCGAATGCGCGCGCCAGCGCCGCGCTGTCAACGAAGGGTAATCCAACGTCAATGGCCGGATCGTCCTTCGATGCATATTCGATTTCGGCTTCAGCGAGCGCGCTGCGGCAATCGAAACACCAATGCACGGGCTTAAATCCACGCACCACATGGCCACGCTCGACGATTTTCGCCAGCGCGCGCAGCATATCGGCCTCGAACTTAAAATCCATTGTTCGATACGGCTGTTCCCAGGCGCCGAGCACACCAAGGCGCTTGAAATCTGCGCGCTGACGATCGATTTGTTCTGCGGCGTACTTGCGGCATTCAGCGCGAAACTGGCGCGCGTCGACCTTATGGCCAACTTTGCCGACTTTCTTTTCGACGGCGACTTCGATCGGCAAACCATGGCAGTCCCAGCCCGGCACATAGGGCGCGCGGTAGCCGGACAGCAGCTTGGACTTGACGACGATGTCCTTCAGAATTTTATTAACCGCGTGGCCGATATGAATATCACCGTTGGCGTACGGCGGGCCATCGTGCAAAACGAAGGTCGGGCGATCGGCCGTAGCAGCTTGTAGAGCGGCATAGCGATTTTCCTGATCCCACGCTGCCAACATGCCAGGTTCGCGATTGGCCAAATCCGCCTTCATCGCAAATTCGGTCGTGGGCAGATGGATGGTGCTGCGGTAGTCGGTCACGCGTAACTTACTCCAAGCAAACGTTGCGCTTCGTCAGCGTCGCGACGAATCTGTAGGGTGAGCGAATCGAGATCTGGAAAATGCCACTCGTCCCGTTGCTTCGCAATGAAGTCGATAGTCAACCGTTGAGCGTAGAGATCGCCATCAAAATCGAACAAATGCACTTCGAGCAGCAGTTCCTTGCCACCGACGACGGGGCGATAGCCGAGACTGGCAACACCCGGATGGGCGTGCAACCCACCACCATCAACACGCACCGCGAAGATCCCACCAAATCCCTGTGAGTTCTGCGGCCAGCGCAAATTAGCCGTCGGGAAGCCCAGTGTACGGCCCAGTTGCTGACCGCGTACCACGCGACCCGAATAGCGGAAGCGCCGACCGAGCGCGTGCTGCGCCAGATCGAACTGTGAGATTTGCAGACAATCACGGATGCGCGAACTGCTGATGCGTTCGCCATCGGCCGCTAAAGCCGCGATTTCACGCGCCACAAAACCGTGTTTCACGCCCTGCGCTTCAAGCAAACTGAAATCACCCGCTCGTGCGTGCCCAAATCGAAAGCCCGGCCCCACCCAAACTTCCCGCGCACCCAGGCGTTGCACCAACACGCGCTCGATAAAGTCCAAAGCGGAGGTACCAGCCAACTCATCATCGAAACGCAAACAAAGCAGACGATCAATGGCGCAGGCTCTGATGCGTTCATAGCGTTCGCGAAACGGCGTGAGTCGCAGCACGGGTGCACGCGCAAAATGTTGGCGCGGCAAGGGCTCAAAACACACGGCAACGGATGGCAAACCCAGCGCGAGCGCTTGAGCACGTAGGCGTTGAAGCAAGGATTGATGCCCCAGGTGCACGCCATCGAAGGCGCCAATGGCAAGCACACTGCCCTGCGTGAGCGGCGGTCCGAAACTGTCGCGGCTAAGAATCATGATGCGATGCGGTAAAAATCAAGAGTATAGCCGGCACATAGAGACGATCGTCCTAGCAGCCTGCAACGGGCACGAGTCAAACTGATGTGGGCTGACAAGCGACGTCATTGCGAGATCCCAATTTCCGTCGGAAACTGCGCACCTGAACCCCACAAGACTCGTCATTGCGAGGGAGCCTTAAGCGACCGAGGCAATCCAGGGAGGTTCGCCCCAGCCACCAACGTCCCTGGATTGCCACCGCCGTCGCCGCTGTCGCGTCGAAGACCTCGCAACGACGAATCAACGACTTACCATATTCATTCATGGAGAGCAGCCTGTCGCAAATGGCGGGGCCGCAATCCTGCGACAAACGCAACTGCGAGATAAACCACTCCACCCGTCGCAATATAGAGAGTCAGCCAGCCCAGGCGCTGAATTGCTGGCAAAGATGGCAGTCTGGGGCCCCAGTCGGCGATCAACCAAACCGCAAAACCGGCGGCAATCGTGGCGCAAAACAGCGACACCGCAAAACGAGCCCAGCCCAATTGCGGCTGATAAACACCCGATTTGCGCAACCACCAGAACAACAACCCGGCGTTAACGTAGCCCGCCAGTGCGCTGGACAAAGCGAGGCCTGCGTGTGCGCCTGGACGATTGAACCACAGCATCAACCCAACCAGGATGGCGCTGAGCAACATATTCGACAGCAGGCTGGCAATGCCCGCTTTGACGGGTGTCATGGTGTCCTGGCGTGCATAAAACGCGGGCGCTAGCACCTTGACTGCAATGAATGCCGGCAAACCCAATGCCAAGGCCGACAAACTGAGCGCCGACATGCGCGCATCCTCGGCGGTGAATCGACCATAACCAAATAGGGTCCAAAACATCGGCTCTGCCAACAACACCAATAACAGCGTCGCCGGCATCGCAATGAACAAACCCAGTCTTAGGCCCCAATCGACCGAAGCTGTGAACCCAGCCGAGTCCTGTGCCGCATGTTTGCTGGACAAGTGCGGCAGGATCACCGTGCCTAAGGCCACGCCGAATATGCCAAGCGGAAACTCCAACAATCGATCGGTGTAGTACAACCAAGTCACGCTGCCAGTCACCAAGAACGATGCCACCACGGTGTCAAACAATAAGTTGATCTGCGCTACCGACGATCCAAACAAGGTTGGCACCATCAGCTTCAAAACTTTGCGCACACCGCTGTCATGCCAACCCCATCGTGGCCTGGGCAACAATCCCAGTTTCATCAAACCGGGGATCTGCATCAGCAACTGCAGCACACCGCCAATAAGTACGCCCCAAGCCAGCGCTTTGATCGGCTGATCAAAATAGGGCGCCAGCCAGATAGCACTGGCGATCAGGGCCAGATTCAGCAGCACCGGCGACAGTGCAGGCAATGCGAAGCGGCTGAACGAATTGAGAATGCCGCCGGCAAAGCCAGCCAATGAGATCAAGAAGATGTACGGGAAGGTAATGCGCAGCATGTCTGCGGTCAGCGCAAACTTCTCGGGTTTGTCGATAAACCCCGGCGCAAAGACCATCACAATCGCCGGCGCGGCGAGCATGCCTATGCCGACGACGATCAACAAAATGCTGGCCAGCGTGCCACAGACATGATCAATGAAGGATCGCAGCGCTTGGCTGTCACCGCGCTGCCGGAATTCGGCCAACACCGGCACAAACGCCAGCGAGAACGAGCCCTCGGCAAACAAACGCCGCATGAAATTCGGAATCCGAAACGCGACATAGAACGCGTCGGTCTCCAAACTGGCTCCGAACTTTTGCGCAAATACTAGATCGCGAACCAAACCAAGCACGCGCGACAGCAAGGTCATCGAGCTAACAATCGCAGTGGACCGCAGCAGTTTCACTATGACTCAGCGTTGTCTGAAGTGGGCGCGAGTCTAAACACGCTGCTGGCTGGTATCAGCAATGCCAACAACTTGCCCGGAGCTTGCCGTACATCGTCAGTTGAAAGCCCAACTACTCGACATCGACAACCACAGCGCGTCCACCCCGACGCTCTAGCGCTACCGTCAGAGTTGATCCAGCAGTTTTGACCAACTTGAAAGTCTGCGCGGTATCCACGAAACGCCCGTGGTAGGACGTGCTATGGCTTGACACCGTCGCACCCGAGGCATCTTTGCACCAGATAATCAGAGCACCCACTTGGTCGAACTGCACTGTGTACGGTCCGGTGCACTCGCTGCCCTGCGCCGGCGATATTCCACTAATACGGTGGCGCGCGCCGTCAGTGCCCGCAAGTCCGCCCACCCCAGCCTCAATGGCATAAGCTATCCGCGTGGCCCCGTCCGTCAGACCGCCGCAACCGGGTATCCCAGCAAGAACGAGCATCCACAAACAAAGCTTTCTTGGCAGACGCATCGGACGGGCTCACGGGAGATACTTCAGAGTGCCAGAACAGTCCCAAGCTTGCTACCTCCGCAATTTAGGGCGGAACTTCCCATGCAAAATCGCCATCTACCTGAATACCTGAATACTTGAACTTTACCATTGACGATCCCGCATTTTCACCGCTATGCTTCGCGGTCTTTTGTTTAGCCCCAGTTTATTTGGAGTCCGTTCGTGGCAAATATCAAGTCCGCAAAGAAGCGTGCGCGTCAAGCCGACAAACGCAACGCCCACAATTCAAGTGTGCGTTCCATGCTGCGCACGGCCATCAAGAAAGTAGTGAAAGCCATCGAAGCCGGCGACCAGCCGGGCGCCGAATCAGCGCTGAAAACGGCCGTGCCGATCATTGATCGCATTTCCGCTCACGGCTTTATTCACAAAAATAAGGCGGCTCGCCATAAGAGCCGCTTGACTGCAGCGATTCGCAAGCTAGCGGCGCCGGCTGCGGCCGCCGCCTGATTGCGATTGACCGCAGACGCAAAAAGCCGGCTCAATGCCGGCTTTTTTGTGCGCGCTGGTCAGTTGGGCAGCAAGCCAATCGACTCAACGCAAACGCCCTAGACAGTATCGGCCTCATCTTCCGTTTCCACCGGCCGCTGCAGCGCATCCAAGGCATCCATGGTGGCGTAAACCAGCGGCTCCAGGCCACGCCGTTCTAACGCTGACACCACATAAATCGGGCCTTTCCAGCGCAAGCTGCGCTTGAGTGCCTTAGCGCGCACCTCGGCCTCGCCTGCCGGCAACATATCTGATTTGTTCAAAACCAGCCAACGCGGGCGTTCCATCAGCGTTGGATCAAAGCGCTTCAATTCACGTTCAATCGCGCGCACCTGTTTGCTGACCGTCAGGCCTTCCTCGAATGGCACCAGATCAACCACATGCCAAAGCAGTCGGGTGCGCTGCAGATGTTTTAAGAATTGCACGCCGAGGCCGGCGCCGTCCGATGCGCCTTCGATTAATCCCGGAATATCGGCAACCACGAAACTACGGTCAGCCGCCGCCCGAACCACACCCAAATTCGGGTGCAAAGTCGTGAACGGGTAGTCGGCCACTTTTGGCGTCGCTGCGGAGATCGCGCGAATGACCGTGGATTTGCCGGCATTCGGAAAACCAAGCAGACCGACATCGGCCAAAACTTTGAGTTCTAGCTGCAATTCGCGCTGTTCACCCGGCGTGCCCGACGTGGCTTTGCGCGGCGTGCGGTTCACTGAACTCTTGAAATGCACATTGCCTTTGCCACCAAAACCGCCTTGCGCCACCAATAGACGCTGACCGTGCGCGGTTAAATCGCCGATGATTTCATCGGTGCCCGCATCCATGACCGCCGTGCCCACCGGCACACGAATGATCAAGTCATCGCCGCCGTGTCCGTAACACTGCCGACTCATGCCGTTCTCGCCGCGCTGCGCACGAAAATGGCGCTGGTGACGAAAGTCGATCAAGGTATTCAGGCCCTCATCGGCAAGCAGATAGATGCTGCCGCCGCTGCCGCCGTCGCCACCGTCGGGACCGCCCAAGGGAATGAACTTCTCACGGCGGAAGCTGACGCAACCGTTGCCGCCGTTGCCGGCATGCACTTCGATACGCGCTTCATCGACGAACTTCATGATCCTAAAAACCTCAGTTGGACGGGGCAGCTCAAAAAAAGCAAAACCTTATCGCAGAAACGAAAAGCCCCGCGCGCGGCGGGGCTTTTCGAGAATCACTGGCGTGACGCTTACTCAGCAACGACGCTCACGAAGCGTCGATTCTGTGGACCGCCAACGTAAAACTTGATGGTGCCATCGGTGAGCGCAAACAGGGTGTGATCGCGACCCAGACCGACACCTTTGCCGGGATGAAAGCGCGTGCCGCGCTGACGCACGATGATGTTGCCCGCGGAGACTGCTTGGCCGCCGTAGAGCTTGACGCCGAGGTATTTCGGGTTTGAGTCGCGGCCGTTACGTGTAGAGCCGCCTGCCTTTTTATGTGCCATGACTTAATCCTTAATGGAAATCGATGATCAGGCGTTGATGCCAGTGATCTCAATCTCGGTGTAGTGCTGACGGTGACCCTGCTGTTTGCGGTGATGCTTACGGCGACGGAAGTGTACGATGTACACCTTGTCTGCGCGGCCATGGCTCTTCACCGTGGCAGCAACCTTAGCACCCGATACCAACGGGGCGCCGACTGAGATATTGTCGCCATCGGCAACCAACATGACTTGGTCGAGCTCAATGACATCACCCGGAGCAGCCTCTAACTTCTCAACCTTGAGAACGTCACCGGGGGCTGCGCGGTACTGCTTGCCACCAGTCGCAAATACGGCGTACATGACGAGACCTCATCCAATGAGTCAGAAACAAAGAAGCGGAACTATAACCACCGAAGTGCGACTGGTCAATGAACAGAAGCACGATTGATCGAAAAATTTGCATAGAAACTTAGCCCGCATGTTCGGGCCAGGGGCGCGAGGCGATTTCTTGGAATTTCCAACGGTGAACGCCAAGCTCTACCGCACTCATTAAGTGAACCGGCGCACATCTGACGCAACGCAATGCGGGCAGAGTATGTCGCTTCAACACCGCCGATGGAGCAACTGACGGCAATGGGACACGTGATACTCGACCGCCGCCAAGAACCCCGTTTCGAATTGCTTGGCCGATTCCGCTGTGCAGGGCCAGCCGGCCTGCGCGGCCGGGTGCTTGATCTATCGCTTAATGGGTCTCTGCTGGACTGCGATGAGGAACCGAGCTGCAAGTCTGGCGAACTGATCGAAGTGCTGTTGGAGCTTGATGGTTCAAAGCCGTTCGCCGCTCAAGCACGAGTGGCGCATATCCATGAAAAGCGCATTGGCATCGAGTTTCATGAAATTGAGCCGCCGGCTTTTGACCATCTGTCCGAACTGGTGCTGTCACTGCGGCGTGCGCCGGCTTTAGCCAAATTAACCGAACCGTATTGATGTAAGGGCTCGATCGTCAGTAACTTGGACTTTTTGCTCGCCGGCTTGGGCGCTCTTAGTCGTTGCGACTCGCTTGTGTGGCGCGCCGTACCGCGCTCATCGCGCATCGCATCCCAATTCGACGGCCACATGTCCCAGTTATTTCCTCACGAGCCCTAAGTGCAAGAAACCGGCGTGACTAAGCCGCCTCTTGCTTGGCCGCGCTCTACGGCTTCTTGCGTTTCGCCACCCCATCTCCGGCTGCGCGCGGCGCGCGCGGCGCCTTCGGTGCGCTCTCGCCTTCGAGGCGGCTGATACGCAGCGGCTGCCCCGCCACATAGACCTTCTTCAGGTGCTGGAATATCTCTTTGGGCATGCCTTCCGGCAACTCAATAAAGCTGTGGTCGTCTTCGATCTCGATGCGTCCAATGTAGCGACTATCCAAACCGGCCTCGTTGGCAACCGCGCCGACTAAATTGCCGGGTTTCATGCCATGCCGATGTCCTACCTCAACACGATATTTCTCCAGCTTGGCGGGTGCCTCGTCGCCATCGGCGCGTGCGGCGCGCTCCCGCACCGGTCGCGGCGGACGCGTTTCGATCGACTTTTCGACTGGCGGCTCGAAAGTCGGTGCGGTAGCCCGACGACGGCTCTCGAATGGCGCTGGCAGCGCCTGCTCGGCCGGCGCGGTGTCAATCGCCGGCGACCTCGCGCTGCGCTCTGTGCGCGGTGCCCGATCTGCGCGTTCCGGGCGCGCCGTGGAGGACGATTCATCGCGGCGTGGCCGCTCGGTACGCGGCCGCTCGGTACGCGCGCTGCGCGGCGCCGGCTCGACCGGCAAGGTATCGCCTGAAGACGGTAATAACAGCGGCGTTTTGCCCTGCACCATGCGCGCCAACGCAGCGGCGATATCCAACTCGGGAACTTCGTGTTGGCGCGCGAATTCTGCGACTAAACCGCGGAATTGGTCGAGATGACCGATTTCCAATCCATCACTGATGCGCTTGTAGAACCTTGCGACTCGGCGATCGTTTACCGCCTGCACGGACGGCAGCAACATCGGCTCGATCGGTTGCCGGGTGGAACGCTCAATGGCCTGCAACAGATGACGCTCACGCGGCGTTACAAATAGAATCGCATCGCCGCTGCGACCGGCACGGCCAGTACGCCCGATGCGATGCACGTAGGCCTCGCTATCGTAGGGAATATCGTAGTTCAGCACGTGGCTGATGCGCTCCACATCCAGGCCGCGCGCCGCGACATCCGTTGCCACCAGAATATCGAGCTGACCCTCTTTTAGTCTGGCGATGGTTTTTTCGCGCTGCGCCTGGATCAAATCGCCATTGATCGCCGCTGCCGCAAAACCGCGCGCTTGCAAGCGCTCGGCCAGTTCTTCGGTGCCAAGCTTGGTGCGCGCAAAAACGATCATCGCCTCGAAGGGCTCAGCCTCCAGAATGCGCGTCAAGGCGTCGAGCTTGTTGACGCCACTGACCATCCAATAGCGCTGGCGAACCGCGGCTACCGTGGTCGTACTGGAGCGAATCGTGACTTCCGCCGGATTTTTCAGATGATTCTGCGCAATGCGCCGGATCGGCGGCGGCATCGTCGCCGAAAACAATGCGACCTGCCGAGTTGCCGGCGTGCGCTCCAGGATGCTCTCGACATCGTCGATAAAGCCCATGCGCAGCATCTCGTCGGCCTCGTCAAGCACCACAACGCGCAACTGCGACAGGTCCAAAGTGCCGCGCGCCAGATGATCTTTGATGCGCCCCGGCGTGCCTACCACCACGTGTGTGCCGCGCTGCAATCCGTGCAACTGTGGCCCATAACCTTGTCCGCCATAGATCGGCAACACATGGAAATTGCTCAGCTTTTGCGCATATCGTTGAAAGGCCTCGGCCACCTGAATGGCCAGCTCGCGAGTCGGCGTCAGCACCAGCGCCTGCGGCTTGGCCAGTTTCAGATCAATCCTGGCCAAAATGGGCAACGCAAATGCAGCGGTCTTGCCCGTTCCGGTTTGCGCCTGGCCCAGTACATCGCGACCGGCGAGCAGCGGCGGAATGGTCGCGGCTTGAATGGGCGACGGCGATTCATAGCCAACGCTGATCAGCGTTTGCAGCAAACTTTCAGGCAGACCCAGCTCAGCAAAGCTTAGGGAGGTGGCTTCTTCAGACATGACGCATCCTTGCGGGCAAAATTGAACAGCGCGCGGATGGCGAGCTGAACGCGCATTCTAGCGCCTCACAACTGAAGCGCATGCGGGTCTAGCCCAAGGAATTTGTGGCGGACGGCGTTGCCCAGCCCTGCAGTAGGCTTAGACTTCGGCGACTTAGCTCATTTGTGATCGGTATATGCGCAATCATCTGCAGGAACAATTGCTGAAGGCGGGCTTGGCGAAAAAACACAAAATCGACGCAGCGGTGCGCGAACAGGCCAGGCAACGCGATGGGAAGGCGCCGGCGCCACCGAAAGCCGAGCAGATCGACGCGCGCCAATTACAAGCGGAACGTGCAGAACGCGACCGCGTCCTGGCTGCCGAGCGCAACGCGCAAGCGCATGCCAAAGAACTGCAATCGCAGATTCGGCAAATTGTGGAAACCCACAAAATCCGCCATGAAGGCGAGATTGCTTATCGTTTTGCGGACAATGACAAGATCAAGTCCATTTACGTGAACGAGGCCCTGCGCGCACAACTGGCCAAAGGAGTGCTGGTGATTGCGCGCGTTGAACAAAACTACGCCGTGTTACCACGCGTCGCCGCTCAGCTGATTTACGAACGCGGCGGCAACGTGGTTTTGGATCATGGACGTACGCCGGACCACAAAAACAGTGCCGATGACGAGTACTACCAGCGCTTTAAGGTGCCTGACGATCTGATCTGGTGAGTTACCAGACCCGCGTGGCCGCGTTATAGGTCAAGCCGAACAGCGGCAAAGTGGATAGCGCGAACAGCGCAAAGCGCAATTCGATCGTGTTGACTAGAGCCTGCAGCAAGCTATGCACAACGCGCAAGCCAGTGTAAGTCCAAGCCAGGATTAGGCTGGAGCTGCTCATATCGCCGGCCACCGCTAACACCAGCACGATGGCGTAGAAGAGGGTCGGCTGTTCCATCAAATGATTGTAGTTGTCGGCCTTCCAGCGCACTGCGGGTGGCAATTCGCTCATTTGCTCACCACGCGGGCGATTGCGATCCAGCCGCATTTTTGCAGTGCGGAGTGCGGGTAGGCGGGTTGCGAACATCCAAACCCACATCACCAAGGACCATGCAACCAGCGCAATCAGCGGACCCAATAACGGATTTGGTACGGACATGCGGCGCTCCAGTCAGTGGTTTTCGCGATGCTAACCCAAGGCCCATTTAGCCCTGATATTTCATCAATTGCACGCGCCCTCGCTTGTCCCTTGATCGCCCAGCGATTTTTCCTCCGTCGGGTTTATGAATCACTACACCGCTCCTTCGAAAAAACCACTGGACGATCAATGTCCTGCGCGAGCATCGCGAATTCATGAAACATCAGGGTTAGCTTTCATGCGCCACGCCGGATTCACGAACTTCGTCGTTACGCCTGATACTCTGCGACCACCACTGCAGGAGAATTTGATGAACCTACCGCGTCTCGCCGTGCTGGCAGCCTCGCTCTGTACGTCCATCGCGCATGCCGCGTTGGTCGATAAACCGCTGTCTTTTAGTATCGATACAACCGAATTTGCAGGTGTACTGATCCACGACGACGCCGCGCCGGCTGCGCGTTCGATTCTATTGGTGCCAAACTGGATGGGCATCAACAGCGGCAACATGGAGCAAGCACGCCTCATTGCCAATCGCGGCTATACCGTTTATATGGTTGATATGTATGGTAAATCGGTACGCCCCAGCAACAGCCAGGAAGCCGGGCAGGCGGCTGGCGCGGTCAAAGGTGATTTATTATCCATGCATGCGCGTATCAAGACTGCGCTGCAAACCTTGATCGAGCAGAAGGAAGTGAAGGTGGATCCCGCGCGCATTGGCGCCATTGGGTTTTGTTTTGGCGGAACCGTGGCCTTGGAACTGGCGAGATCCGGCGCGACAATTCCCGCTGTGGTGTCTTTCCATGGCGGCCTTGCCACCACCATGCCGGCCAGCGCAGATCAACTGAAAGCCAAGGTTCTAGTGTTGCATGGCGCTGATGATCCGTATGTGCCGGCGCCAGAAGTGGTCGACTTCCAAATCGAAATGCGCGCGGCAAAGGCCGATTGGCAGTTGGTGAGTTTCGGCAATGCGGTGCATTCGTTCACTGATCCAGACGCCAAAATGGCCGGCCAAGCACAGTACAACGCCGACGTGGCGCGTCGCGCCTACGCGATGATGGATGATTTTTTTGCTGAAACTTTGGGCGCCCGGTGAGACCGAGGCTGAGTGAAGCTGGGAACTGTGCGGTGGGGCCTTGCGCCTTCCCGCATCGCCAGAAAACGGCGTCAAAATGAGTAAGCTAACTTCGTCCAACGAATGATTCTGTAAAGTCAGCTTGGCGGCATTCGCAACCAAGCTGATTGATCTTTAAGAAAAAAGCCCGCGAACAGAAGCTCGCGGGCCAAACCTCTTACCAGCCGTAACCAAAACCAAGTCCGGCGCTGCTCTCATCGTCGGTGAACGCACCACCAAGGGTGAAGCTGGCGCGATCGCTGATCGCACGTTGGTAACCAATCGCCAGTGCCGCTTCACCACCGGAGAAGCCGGCACCGACCGCAAGGCGATTGTCTTTGTTCACGCCCGCGGCGCTGGCCATCATCATGCTCATTGCCGAGCTCATGGCGCCGTGTTTGTCGATGCGCTCATCGGTCTGGAAGAAACGACGATCGGCATAGTTACGCAGATCGGTCAGACCATCGGTCAACTGACCGAAGTTCGCTGCATCGAAACGCTGTGTGCCATTGGCGACGTTGGTGATCTGACGCTCGTTGCCTGCCGAACCTACCGATACCGAGTTGATGCGGGTATTGGTCGAGCCATACCCAATCGACACGCTGTTGCTGGAAGCTACGCTGGAAGTCGCGCCCAAAGCGATGCTGAACGCGCCGCTGGCGTTAGCCGAACGACCCAGCGCCACGCTGTTGTCACCGCTTGCGGTTGCTGCATAACCGCTGGCCACCGACAGGGTGCCCGTGGCTTGCGCCTGCCAGCCATTCGCCACTGCGCCACGACCCGAGGCAACGGCCTGCGTGCCGACCGCCGTTGAGCGGAACGCGCTGGCTTGTGCGCCCTGACCGTTAGCGATGGCATCTTCGCTGGCGACTGCGCCCTGCCCGGTTGCCGTGCTGTTTAGGCTATTGGCAACGGCGCCTTGACCGGTGGCCGTGCTGTTGGCGCCACTGGCCACTGCGCCTTGACCGCTGGCCGTGCTGTTAGCACCACTCGCCGTTGCTGCGCGACCGTTAGCCGTGCTGTTAGCACCGCTGGCAACCGCGTTATTGCCGGTGGCCGTCGATAAATCACCGGTGGCAATCGACTGCCAGCCGGTTGCCGTCGCACCCCGACCAGCGGCGTTGGACAACGCGCCAGTTGCGGTCGAATGGAAACCAGTCGACAACGCACCCTGGCCGGTTGCGGTGGCGTCTTCACCGGATGCGACTGCGCCCTGACCGGTTGCTGTCGTATTGATGTTGGTTGCCGTCGCTGCGCGGCCTGTTGCGGTGCTATTGGCGCCGCTGGCGACCGCGGTATTGCCGGTTGCCGTTGACAGGGCGCCAGTCGCTTGGGACTGCCAACCCGTTGCGGTGGCACCGCGGCCGCTGGCAAGGGCTTGCGCGCCGAGTGCGCTGGAGTGGAAGCCGCTGGCTACGGAAGATTGGCCGTAGGCAGTTGCATCTTCGTCAGAAGCAACCGAGTTCTGGCCCACCGCCGTGCTATTGGAACCGGTTGCCCGCGCGTTCTGACCCATTGAGGTGGCGTCATCACCCGAAGCCACGGCGCCTTGGCCGGTCGCGGTGGTATTGATGTTGGTTGCGAGTGCGCCGCGACCATTGGCCGTGCTGTTAGCGCCGCTGGCTACGGCACTGTTGCCGGTCGCCGTTGACAATGCACCGGTGGCCTGCGCCAGCCAGCCGCTGGCCGTTGCATCGCGCCCGCTGGCTACCGCTTGTGCGCCCAAGGCGCTGGCACGGAAACCACTGGCGACGGCAGATTGGCCGATGGCGGTGGCGTCTTCGTTCGAGGCAACCGAGTTCTGGCCCACTGAGGTGCTGTTAGAACCCGTTGCCCGCGCGTTCTGACCGACTGAAGTGGCGTCATCACCCGAGGCAATGGCGCCTTGGCCGGTTGCTGTCGTGTTGATGTTGGTGGCTTGTGCAGCGCGGCCGGTAGCGGTGCTGTTATCGCCACTAGCAATAGCCGTGTTGCCGGTCGCCGTAGACAATGCACCGGTGGCTTGTGCTAACCAGCCGCTGGCAGTCGCGCCGCGACCGCTAGCCAAGGCCTGCGCGCCCAGAGCCGTGGAATGGAAGCCGCTCGCAATGGCCGACTGACCCACTGCGGTTGCGTCAACATCGGTGGCTACTGAGCCTTGACCAACGGCCGTTGCATTGGCGGCGGTGGCACGTGCACCTTGACCGCTGGCGGTGGCGTTGGCGCCAGACGCCAGTGCGCCCTGCCCGGTGGCAGTGGTATTGCTATTGGTGGCCTGCGC
>CAZLSB010000056.1:0-17812 GCA_964561825.1 uncultured Xanthomonas sp. | reverse complement strand
TCGCTCGTTCACCCATTGGGTGAGTACGCTACAGGGCAGATTGCACGGTTGTGGCGTGGCTGCACATGGCTGCGTTGCAACTCGTTGGAATGGAACAAGCATTCACCCCGGCCTGCAAGCACAGCTTGCAGTCGTTCAAGCCGGCGCGCCGCATGCGGCGCAAGCTTGCCGGCTTTCACCCTCATTGCGCTTATGCCCTGCACACCCATAACCGCAAACTCTACTCCGTCCAACTGAGGTTTCTAGATTGAAGCTCGCTTAGCGATGATGATCCAACTATCGGAAGCGGCAGCGACTCCCGATTGGCGGCTTGTACACCGACAACGCATTCGCGGTTCGAACTTTCGGCTGTAAAGCGAAAAGGTTCACGCACTAGTCGTTTACATGCAGGCCCCGGGCGGGTAATTTGCACGCTGGCTAGTCCATCTGGAAGGCAGCGATGCAGGTTGAAGACCTCTTCGAGTTCGCGGCAGAACCCGTCGCAGCCGAACCTTGGCATGTGATGATCGTCGATGACGAACCGGCGGTTCACGAAGTCACGCGCTTGGTGCTTGGCACTTTCCGCTTTGAAGATCGGCCGCTGCAGTTTCATCACGCTTATTCGGCCGCTGAGGCGCGCGCGCTGCTGCGCAACACCGCCGATATCGGCGTTTTGCTGCTCGATGTGGTGATGGAGTCTGACCAAGCCGGGCTGGAGTTGGTCAAATTTGTCCGCAACGAGCTGAAAAACCACTTTGTCCGCATCGTGCTGCGCACCGGCCAACCCGGTCAGGCGCCAGAGCACGAGGTGATCACCAATTACGACATCAACGACTACAAAGACAAAACTGAGCTGACCGCGCAGAAGCTGCGGACGATGATGTACTCCACCTTGCGCGCCTATCGCGACGTGATGCTGATTGAGCGCAATCGCTTGGGCTTGGAACGGGTCATCTCCGCATCGGCACATATTTTTTCACACCAGAAATCACACGAATTTGCGTCTGCAGTGCTCGCGCAACTGGGCAATGTGGTGGGATTAGAGCGCGGCGCGCTGTATTGCAAGCCGATTGAACAACCCACACTGGAGGGCGAACAGCTTATCGTCGCCGCCGCAACCGGTGATTACGCACGTTACGTCAATACGCTGGTCGATACGGCGCTTCCTAAGCGTTTACTCGATTCGGTGCATCGCGCCTTTGAGCGCAAAGAAAACCTATTTGCCGAAGATCATTATGTGCTGCATTTCACCGACAGCCATTCGACCGAAAGTTTGTTATACGTGGGCGAAACACCGCGCTTGCGTGATGTCGATTATCGATTGGTCCAGTTGTTTTGCACCAATGTATCGATCGCATTCGAAAATCTGCATTTGAATAAAGAGTTATTCGAATCACAGTTGGAGATGGTGTATTTGCTCGCCGGCGCTGCAGAAACCCGCTCGCGGGAAACCGCCAATCACGTGCGGCGGGTTGGTTTAACTGCCGAACTCATTGGTCGTGCATCGGGCATGGACGATCAAGAAGCCAATATGCTGCGATTTGCCGCGCCCTTGCATGACATCGGCAAAATCGGCATCCCCGACGCCATTCTCAACAAACCCGGCTCGCACACCGCCGAAGAAGGCATGGTCATGCGCACCCATGCGGAACTGGGCTCGCAAATGCTGGCCACATCGAAACGCCCGCTGATGCAGCTAGCAGCGCAAATTGCCCGCGAACACCACGAAAACTGGGACGGTTCGGGCTACCCGCGCTCGCTCAAAGGCGAAGAAATCGGGCTGGCCGGCCGCATCGTCGCAATCGCCGATGTTTATGACGCGCTGGGCAGCAATCGCTGTTACAAACGCGCCTGGGCGGTGGAAGAAGTGCAAGCCTTCATCCGCGGACAGGCTGGGCGCAAATTTGATCCACGTTTGGTCGACGTGCTGTTTAGCCAGTGGGATGCCGCTGAGGACATTCGGCGCCGACTGCCGGATTGAGGAATTTGGGACGGGTGCTTATGGCCGACGTCGCAACGCAGCAGACGCCGTCCAGACGCGCAACCCGAAGGGCCAGACGGCCTTTTGGCCTAGCGCAGACTCGAAAGTAGAGCCCAAGCCTTCAAAATCAATCCGTGACTGAGTGTGAGTAGAAAACGATCGCCAGTGGGTTCGATCTGTGATCGAACGCTTCTCCCCCACAATGCAGCAAAAGCGTCAGCGCACAGCGCCAGCCCACCAGAATCCGAATCACCACATCAGTTTGACTCGCACCCGATAAGCCCAACGCGCCCCAAACCATCATTAAGCCCAGCTATCCTGTTCGGCCGTCGCGCAAGCCGCGAATATCGATTGGCCACACCCACTTATGAGCAGCGTGAGTCCCAACTTCGATCAGCTCGACGCTGCGCAGCGCACCTGGCTGGGCTTGGCGGCGTTGATGCCCGACGGCGTGCGCAGTGATGCGATTGATCGGGTTTGTCGCGATGGCAACTTGATATCGACAGTGAAACGCTGGTCCACCGAGGAGATCAGTCGCTCCATTGCTGCGGCGGGCTTGGTGATTCCGCTGCACCATGCGATGGGTTTTCAGCTGCGCGATCCGCCACTGCGGCGCAAGGCCATTGATCTGCTGGTCCGCAGCGGCAGCGTGGCGCAATGGGTCGCACAATTCAACTTGGTGACCGTCCACAAATTATGGCCGCATCAATATAGCTTCGAGGTTCCCCAGCAAGTGCTGCTGGCGGCGCGTTTGGCGCTTATCGGCGGTATCAGCCGCAAGGCGCTGCTAGACGCGCTGGCCCGCTTTCCAGCTTCGGTGGTTGACAGCCTCATTCAGCGCTCGGTGGCCTTGATATTGGTGTATCCGATTGACGAGGCACAACTGCACCGTTTGCATAGCAGCATTCGACTGGATGTTTGTTTGCGTCAGTTGGCGCAGGAACTGAGTTGGCCGCAGCACCAAGTTGCTTTTTGGCACCACCAAGCACTGCGGTGCATAGCGCCGATCGCAACACAATTTAACGATCCGGGCATGCTGAGTGAACATGCGCTGCGTCGTCTTGATCTGCCTGAACTGGATCGTTTCAACAAAACCGCCGAGCAAGCGCTGTTGCGCCAAACTGCGGTGATGGCGATCAGCGCCGACCATGCGCACGCACTGGCCGGGCTGCAAACACTCTATGACATGCAAACACCGGAGCGCGGCTCGGTGCGGGTGCCACTGCCGTGGCTGGCGGGCGTGTTACACGCGCTGGCCTTAGCGGCTGACCCAAGCGCACTCAATTTGACTCGCTTGACCAAGATAGAACGCGGCTTCGATCGCGATGATCTTGGTGATCACGCCAACGCGGTTCGCGAATTGGCACGATTTGCACGAGCCATCGCACTTGCACAGCCGTGGTCGTCGGTCGGCCATCCGGTAGGGCTGTCCTTCTTGTTTGGCTGGGTAAACCTGATCTTGTCGCACTGGAGCGGCCAGCCGCTGGCCGTTCCCCTAAATGTGTGGGCCAGCGAAACGCTGCCCGCATTGCGCAACGCCGGCTGGACCTGGTTGGCCGAACACTTCGCCGCGGCCCTAGGTGATGGTAGCGCCAAGCCCAGCGGGCCGTGGGCATGGCGCTTGGCCGAGCAACCCTGGCAACGCGCGTTGCGCGCCATTGAAACCTTTGCGACGCCGCTCGCGACAAACAAGGCGGCAAGCAAAAATTCGCGCATCCGCGTGGCGATCCGTGAGTCATGGGATGACGAAAAGATCCACATGGAGGTGCGCGAGCAGCGTCCTGCCAGCAAGGGAGGTTGGTCGAGCGGGCGTTTGCTCGACACGCCCAAGGCCGCTGATGATGCCATCGCGCGGATTGACCCGGACGATGCGCCCACCTTGGAATTGCTGAAACAATGGCGACGCTGTTGCGACGGACGCCACACCACTGAGGTAGCGGCCACTTCGTCGGTGATCGACGCCCTGGTCGGCTATCCGCACGTGGTGTCGGCCGTTGACAACGAAAAAGCGCTAAGTGTGGTCAAGGGCCACCCGCGCCTGCGTATCCAACGCGACGATAGCGGTAACGCCAAGGTCGAGATTGACCCGCCGGCAGTCGCGGGAAAAAAACGCACCCTGCAATGGTTGCCTGAGCAACTACGGCTGACCGAATTTGATGCTGCAACCTTAATGCTGGCCGGCGCGCTCGGCACACATACAAATTTCCCGGAAGTTGCGTTGCCGGCCTTGTTGGCCTTGGCGCCGCAGTTGTCGCGACGCATTGAGGTGGATGCCGATTTTGGCGCCAGCACGCTTTTGACCGAAGTCGATTCGCGTATTCACGTGATCATCGAACCACTACGCGAGGGCCTGCGCCTGCGCCTGCGCACGCGACCACTCGGTGTCGACGGTGTGTATTTCGTGCCGGCCTGCGGTCCAGCGGAAATCTTAGGCATACGCGATGGCGCGCCGCTGCGCGGGCGACGCATGCTCCGCGATGAACACGATGAGCTGCAAAGCGTACTGCAGGCCATTCCCATCCTGGCCGGCGCCGAAAGTAGCGAAGATGTCGATATTCCAATGCCAGAAACCGCCTTGGAAACGCTGTCGCAACTGCTCGAACTGGGCGACCGCGTGCAACTGGACTGGTCGCAACATCGGCGTTGGGCGCTCAGCCGCAAAGCCAGCTTTGCCCAGTTATCGATCAAAGTGCGCGCCCAGCGCGATTGGTTTCATGCAGAAGGCGGCTTAAAGCTAGACGATGGCCAAGTCGTCTCACTGGCCAGCTTGCTGGAAGCCCTGCCCTCCACGCAGGGTCGATTCGTGCGGCTGGCGGACGATCGTATCATCGCGCTCAGTCAGGATTTAGCTCGGCAATTGCGCCAAGTGCAGGCTTTGGCCGACGGTCGTGGCCGCTTGCAATTGGCGCCGGTGGCCGCGGCGGCATTGCAACCGCTGATCGAATCGGGTGCCGATATCGATTTGGATCAGGCGTTTCAAGCGCAGTTGCAGCGCATTAGCAAAGCGCAGGACAGTCAGGCGAAAGTGCCGAAAAATCTGCAGGCCGAACTGCGCGACTACCAAATTGAGGGTTATCGCTGGCTGATGCGCTTGGCCAGTTGGGGCGCGGGCGCCTGTTTGGCGGATGACATGGGCTTGGGTAAAACCTTGCAAGCCCTGGCTATGCTGCTGGCGCGCGCCGGTGCGGGACCGGCCATCGTGGTGGCGCCGACGTCGGTGGTCGCCAATTGGCGCAGTGAGGCGGAACGTTTTGCACCCTCGTTGGAACTGCGCGTGTATGGCGAGGGTGATCGAGTGCAGGCATTGGATCAACTCGGCCCTGGCTGTGTGTTGCTCGTCAGCTATGGCTTGTTGACGGTGAATATCGACAGCTTTGCCGAACTGCGTTTTGCGACATTGGTGCTTGATGAAGCGCAAGCGATCAAAAACGCCGCCGCGCAGCGCACTTTGGCCATTCGACGCGTCCAAGCAGATTTTCGGGTCGCCACCACCGGCACGCCGATCGAAAACCACCTGGGCGAGCTGTGGAGCTTGATGCGCGTGCTTAATCCTGGATTGCTCGGCAGTCAGGAGCACTTTGCCAAGCGTTTCATGGCACCCATTGAACGCAATCCACGCGGCGCGGAACGCGAAACTCTACGTCGAGTGATCAGCCCGTTTATGCTGCGCCGGCTGAAATCGCAGGTGTTGACCGAACTTCCCCCACGCACGGAAATCATCCTGACCATCGAACCGAGCGCTGGCGAGGCAAAACTGCTGGCCGCGATACGCCGCCAAGCAATCGATCGGCTGGATAGCGGCGGCATGCCGGAAGAGGCCAAACGCTTTCATGTGCTGGCGGAAATCACCCGCTTGCGGCGTGCCGCTTGCCACCCAAGTCTGGTCGCGCCAGAGCTCAATCTATCGGGCGCCAAACTTGAACAGTTACTTGAACTGGTCAGCGACCTGCGCGAAAACCGCCATCGCGCATTGGTTTTCAGCCAGTTTGTCGATTATCTCGATTTGGTACGCGCGGCCTTTGATCAAGCCGGTATCAGCTACCAATACCTGGATGGTTCGACCACACCGAAGGCGCGGGAAGCCGCGGTCAAAGCCTTCCAGGCCGGCCAGGGCGACGTGTTTTTGTTGAGCTTAAAGGCCGGCGGCGTGGGTCTGAACTTGACCGCTGCCGACTACGTGATCCATTTGGATCCGTGGTGGAACCCAGCAGTCGAGCAACAAGCCACCGATCGGGCCCACCGCATCGGCCAAACGCGGCCGGTGACGGTCTACAAGCTGGTGGTCAAAGGCAGTATTGAGGAGCAAATCTTGGCACTGCATGGCAGCAAACGCGAAATCGCCGACAGCGTGCTCGCCGATCAAGATGTCGCCACCCGCATGAACGTCAGCGAGTTGCTCGGGCTATTGCAAAACTGAGTAATGCGACTGCGTTCCAGCTGCTTGCGGGGCATACCGCGCACTAGCTTGTCCGCGATCAATACGTAGCTTTCACAAATGCGCGAGATTTCGCGCGTAGCGCGTAACTTGGGCGGGAAGTTCGCTGTGCGCCAAACAGGACCCTTGGAATCGTCGATGAAAAATTCCTCCAGCATTGCTCGCCGATGGCAGTGGCTGCCCGCTCTGCTCGTCCTATTGATGTCTTTGCCGGGCACGATTGCGATTGCACAAGACGCCGAGCCCGAGGATGTCATCGCACTGGAAGATGACGATCTGGCTTGCTTGAAGTGCCACGACGATCCCAGCCTAGAAACTAAACTGGAAAGCGGCGAAACATTATCGCTGCACATTTCCGCGAAAGATTTTATTGGATCAATGCACAATGAAAACAGTTGTGCGGATTGTCATTACGAAATTGACATTGATAACCATGGTCAGGGTCAATCAACCATCAGCAGCAAGCGCGAGTTGGGCGTTTCGATGGGGGATTCATGCCGCGATTGTCATAAAAAGAAATACCGGGAGTACGATGACAGCGTGCACGCTAGGCTCATTGCGGAAGGCAGCACCAAAGCGCCAATGTGTGCGGACTGCCATAATCCACATACCGTGACCTCTTGGGAAATCGCCGAGCCCGCCGCTGCAATGCCATGCGGCAAATGCCATGAAGAGATTTTTAAAGCGGCTGCGCTGGATGTGCATGGTCTGGCACGCGGTAACAAAGAAAATCCAGCACCGGTTTGTTCTGGCTGCCACCAAGCGCACGGCGTCAAGGCGGCGTCATTAGGCAGCGGACTAAAAGATACCTGCCTAGATTGCCACGACGACGCCGCAGAAAAACATAAACTCTGGTTGCCGAATGCGGAGCGACATTTCGACACCATTTCCTGTCCGGTCTGCCACGCACCCAACGCTAATCGCCGAGTGAATCTACGATTGTTTCAAGGCGTCGGTAAAGACCAACAACAGCTATTGGAAAAAACCGGCGTACCACAGTTTGTCAAGCGTACCGAGGCGGCGGATCAGCAAGGCGAAGGGCTCAATGATCACGAACTTCTCAAGCTGTTAAAGCAATACACCAACGATGCTGAAGTTAAAACCGTGGTTCGCGGTCGCCTGGAAGTCAGCTCGGGGATCGACGCGCATCAATTGGCAGACAAATCAGAAGCAATCAGCGACTGCAAAGTATGCCATCAAGCCGGCGCTGAGCCGTTTCAAAGTGTGATATTGACCGTCGCTGGGCCAGATGGCCGGCCCATCCGCCACCAAGTAAAAAAGGAAGTTCTTAACTCGGCATTTTCGATTGACTCTGTGCACGGCTTTTACGTACTCGGCAGCACTCGGATCAAAATCTTTGACTACCTGCTGGTTTTGGTTGTGATTGGCATGACCGGGGGACTGGTGGCGCATATGATTGCTCGCTGGCTGTTCCGCCGCGCTCGCGAAAGAAGCGCCGCGAAGGCAAACCAAGATTCTGGGTCAAAGAATTGACCACCAGCCAACGATCCTAGTTGCAGGAGAGCAGAATGCGAAAAATATACATCCATCCACTGCCGATTAGAATTTGGCACTGGCTTAATGCGTTGGGAATCATTTTGCTGATATTAACCGGCCTACAAATTCGCTATACAGGCTTGTTTGATGTCATTTCATTCCGCAACGCGGTTATTCTGCACAACTGGGTCGGGTTTCTGGTGGGAGCCAATTTTCTATTATGGTTGCTCTTTTACCTATTCTCGAATAGAATATCCGTCTATCAGCCCGAGCTGAATTCAAAGAAATATTTTGCAGCGATGTTTAGACAGGTTTATTTTTACGCGTACGGGATTCTGCGCGGCGAAGCAAATCCATATCGGGTGACACCTGCTGCGAAATTTAACCCCATGCAGGCAATGACCTACCAAATCGTCATGTTGTTGCTGCTGCCTATGCAATTTTACACCGGCGTTTTGCTATGGGATGCAACGGGATTCGCCGGACAAATCGATATGCTGGGCGGGATTCGGGTGATTTCCACCATTCACGTTCTGCTATCCATAGCCTTTATTGGCTTCCTGATGTCGCATCTCTATCTGATCACCCTGGGCCACAGCTTCTTTGCGCACAGCAAAGGCATGGTCACCGGATACGAAGAAGTCGAGGATGAGACCAAGCCCAAAGAAACTACGTCATTTCGAGTCGACCGGGACTCTCCGTGAACCCAGATCGTAAGTCATTGATTCGTCGTTGCGAGGTCTTCGACGCGACAGCGGCGACGGCCGTGGCAACCCAGGGACGTTGGAGGTGGCTTAAGCGAACGTCCCTTTATTGCCGCGGTCGCTTTAGGCTCCCTCGCAAAGACGAGTCTTGTGGGGTTCATCCGCGAGCATTTTCGGGCCGAAAAAGAACGCTCGCAATGACGGAGATTCGGCCTTGGCTTAATTGCATTGTCCCAACCCGTCCGGCCTGGTGGCGTGCGACCAACTGGACGCCAATATGCGCAAGAAAGACGGGCTGCCCAAGCCAAAGCTTCTGCCAGATGCCTCAATCAGCGCGCCCAGCCCCTTCCGCCCTGCCTAGCTCACCTGATCGCAGCATCTTCAGCGCGACCATCGGAAAGGCTGCCATATACGCCAGTGCGATGAAGGGTGACAACAAAAACATCGCAATGAGTTTGAGTCGAACCAGTAATTCCGACATGACAGGCGCATCCAGTTCAGAGTGACATGAAAGGCATCCTACGCTCATTCATCGCCGAACCCTTGACGACGATCAACACGACTGCTGGCCACAGCTACTAATCTTGAAACATGAGGGCGTTCGTCTTGGCTAAGAGCTCGTGAGGAGATAACTTGGCCTTTTGGCCGCGCAGCAGCTACCCCACCAACCTCTTTTCAGACTAGGAGCAGTTCATGAAGTCCACAATCTCTCTGGCGCTTGCCAGCTCGCTGTTCCTATCGCTGGCCGCCTTCAACCCCGCGCATGCAGTAGATGCCAAGCAGGCGGAAATGCTGATGAAAAGCAATAAGTGCAGCAGTTGCCATCATCCCACCAAAACCAAGTCGGGACCCTCGCTGAAGAAAATGGCAGAGGATTTCAAGGGCAAACCCGATGCTGAGCAGTTAGTCATCACCGCAATGACCACGGGCCCAGAAGTGGAGATCGACGGGGAAAAAGAAAAGCACAAGATCATCAAGAGCAAAGACCAGGCGCAGCTGAAGAATCTCGCGCAGTGGCTTTTGGCGCACTAATTCTGGTGGGGCCGGGTGAAATTTGTGAAACATCCGGGCTAAGAACCGTGGGGAAAGTGCAGCGGGCTGCGCCCAGCTCGTTCCATTGGCTGCATCTGGTGGATTGAGCCCGCGGACCTGTTGTTTTTCCCCCAGCAGAGCGCCGGGCGCCTCGCGTATGCACTCTGATTGCAAGCCCGAGCTTTTGGCTGACGCGACGACCCGGCCTACCACGCATCCGATGCGCTTCGCGCCCTGCGAAGCACGGGAAACTGCGCTGTGCACGCCTTACTTTCAAGCTCCCGCAATCGCCTTGTCCCCTCTCAAGTTCTTCACATCAATTTGATTTTGATCAATATCCCGTGAGGCTGCTCGGTTCAGGCTTCTGCAACATGAGCGTGCACCCATTCTCAGGTTTTTTTGGATTGCAGGTTACAAGGAGGGGACTATGCGGACATACACCACACCAGCACGCGCTGCAATGCTCGCAGGATTGATCCTGTTGCTCGGCATATGTCTTGCGGGGCCCGTCAGCGCAGCCGGAACCGGCATCGGGCCGGAAAATCCTGGTTACCGCACATGTGTGCGATGCCACGACGAGGAGTCGGAGCATCCCGTGCTTTCGATCCTGATGACCAAACATGGCGTTGTCGCTGACGCGCGCACGCCGATGGCCAATGGCGCTTGCACCACCTGCCATGGCGTGAGTGAGGCGCACATGGACGATGATTCGCTACCACCCGATGTGAGCTTCGAGGAAAAGGACGCCAGTGTCGGCATAGAGCAATGTCAGACTTGCCACAACGGCAAGCAGCTGATGCACTGGCAAGGCAGCCGCCACCAGGCCGAAAACGTGTCCTGCGTTGGTTGCCACTCAGCGCATGTCGCACAAGACCCGGTGCTCGACAAAACTACTGAGCCAGACGTTTGCTTGACTTGCCACAGCAATCAGCGCTCGGCGATGCTGAAGCCGCACCGTCACCCGCTGCGCGAAGGGGAGATGAGTTGCTCGGGCTGCCACAATCCGCACGGCTCCACCAGTCAGGGCAATCTGATCAAGAACACCGTTAATGAAACCTGCAATTCCTGCCATGCCGACAAACGCGGACCGTTCTTGTGGGAACACCAGCCGGCATCCGAAGACTGCACGATCTGCCATTCGCCGCATGGTTCCGTACACGCCGGCATGCTCAAACAACGCGGGCCTTGGTTGTGCCAAACCTGCCATATGGCCAACTTTCATCCGAGCACGGCTTACAGCGGAACCAGTCTACCTGGCGCCACGCGGCCTTCCGGCGCACAGCAAATGCTCGGTAAGAACTGTATGAACTGTCACGGTGAAGTGCACGGTTCAAACCATCCGTCCGGCCCGCGCTTCACGCGCTGACCCTAACGCCGATTGCCTGCGAGATATGTCATGAACATCCAGCGCAAACTGCTGAGCCAAGCCATCCGCGAGAGCATTTTCCGCGGCACATTGTGGGCAACCGTATTCGCCGCTGCACTGAGCGGCAACCTGTACGCACAGGGCGATGACGAAGCTGACGATAGCGATCAACTTGTTGAAGAACTGACAGTTGTTAAAAGCGAGATCGAAATCGGTGTCGGCAACGTCTCCGAATCCTCCTTCCGTTTTGGCCGTTACAACGGCCTTCAGGAACAAGGCTTGTTTCCGGTGGTCAACATCGACATCTACAAGCGCGGCCCTTGGGATGGTAATGACGCCAGCTATTGGCGCCTCACCGGCCGTAACCTTGGCATCGAATCGCGCGACTTGAATTTTGAATTCGGTCGCCAGGGCAGCTTCAACTTCCACTTGGGTTTCGATGAGATCCCGCATTACCAATTGGACGACGCGCAGACCTTTTTTGTGGGCGCCGGAAGCAACAATCTGAGCTTGCCTAGTGGATGGGTGCCTGGCCAAACGACCGCGACCATGACGCAACTGGTACCGAACTTGCGCACCTTCGACATTGCACACGGTCGCAAGAGTTTCGACATCGGTGGCGACGTGAACTTCCTATCGGGCTGGAATTTTGAGGTCAATTACCAGCGCGAACAGAAGGACGGCAATAAAACCATTGGACTCACCATCGGCAACTCCGGTGGCAATCCACGCGCCGTGGTTGCGCCAGAACCGGTGGACTACGAAACTCAGCAAATTGACGCAGTATTGACTTTCGCCGACGCGACCAAACAATTGAGCATTGGTTATTACGTGTCACTGTTTAATAATGGCAACGATTCGCTGATCTGGCAGAACCCATTCTCACAAATTAATGGGTGGACTGCGGCAGCAGCTGTTGGTTTTCCAACTGGGCAAGGCCAAATGCATTTGGAGCCGGATAATCAGTTTCATCAAGTTAATTTGAGCGGCGGTTGGAACTTCTCAAAAACCACGCGTCTCAGTGGCGATGTGTCCATCGGTCGCGCCACGCAAAATCAGCAGTTCCTGCCGTACACGATCAATCCGCTGTTGGCGGCATCAATCACCCAGCCCTTACCTGTGGATTCGCTAGATGGCGAGGTCGAAACAACCTATGTCGGCTTAAGATTCACCACCAAACCCGCCGACAGCCTGTCGCTGGCTGCCAGCTACAAGTTCGACGAGCGCGATAACACTACTCCTCACAACGAATATGTCTACATCGGTGGTGATTCGTTAACACAGAATACGGCAGCCACCAGCAGTCAACGCCGTTACAACGAACCAAAAAGCTATCGAGAACAGAGCTTGCGTTTCGATGCCACTTGGAATGCGTCTGATTGGTTACGGGTTTCCGGCGAAGCGCAATATCGAGATATCGAGCGCCCACACCAAGAGCGCGAACAAATCGAAGAAATGCGCTATGCGTTGAATTTCGCGATTGATACCGGTGGTTATATGAGCGGTGGTTTGCGTTTGTCCTCGTCAAATCGTGATGGTGGCAGCGCATATCTCGGTTATGAAACCTTGATCGGTGGTTATTCCCCTGGTTTTTACAACACTCTGCAACCGTTCGTCGGCGGCTTTCCCTTCGAAAACCACCCCGATTTGCGCAAGTTCAATCAGGCCGATCGTCAACGTCAAGGCGGCGAGATCTATGCCAGCTTTATGCCTGCCGAGGAAGTGGCAATTAGCGGCAGCATTAACTACAACGAAGACGATTACGACAATTCCGAACTCGGTTTGACCTTTTCGCGCGTCAGTTCCTACAACGTAGACGTGGCTTGGGCACCTACCTCACGCACCTCTGCTTATATCTTTGCATCGGAAGAGCGTTACAAGAACGATCAGGACGGTCGCTCGTTCGTGGGCGGTGCAAACCGGCCTGTATCGGCATTCGATCCGAACCGCGTGTGGAACGTGAAGAGCCGCGACTACGTCTTCACCTACGGCGTTGGCGTCAACAGCAAGTTCCTTGAGGACAAGCTCACGCTGGGCGTCGATTACGTCAACTCCAAAGCCGATAGCGATGTGCTGACCACCGTCGGATCTGCCTTGACTCGCGCCAACCTGCCAACCTCGGCGAGTGATTTGAGTTCGACGAGTGTGTACGGCGACTACCGCTGGCGTCGCAACATCAACTTCCGCTTCCGCTTTGCGCTTGAGGACTTCCAAAGCACGGATTGGGCGGTCGATAACGTGCCCGCCAATCAGCTCGCCAATGTGATTCTGCTAGGCGAGAGCAGCCCTGAGTACCGCGTGTGGGTGACCTCGTTTACGGTTGGCTATCGCTTCTGAGCGCAACCCGTATTCGAATTCACAGAAGTAGGGTCGGGTTGCAAAACCGCCCCTACTTCTGTGTGTTAACCAACGCCATTTCTTCGCTTAGCGATTGCTTTTAAAAGTTTCGCCCCAATCTCGGCGTCCATTGACCCAGGAGTTTCACCAATGGCCCTTACCGCCGATATCTTTCACGCCAACCAAGGCAATTTCGAACAGGATGTCTTAGAAGCCTCGTTTACCACGCCGGTGTTGGTCGATTTCTGGGCGCCCTGGTGTGCGCCGTGCAAGTCGTTGATGCCATTGCTCGATAAAATCGTCACCGAGGCGCGTGGCACGCTCAAGTTGGCGAAGGTCAACACCGATGAAGAAATGGCGTTGGCCGGAAGCTTTGGCATCCGCAGCTTGCCGACCGTGATGTTGTTCAAAGACGGCCGTCCGGTGGACGGTTTCATGGGCGCACGGCCGGAAGGCGCTATTCGCGCCCTGCTGGCCAAACACGTAGGCGCCGCGCCGGCCGAACCGGAGCCAGAACCGGAGCCGGAATTCTTCGAGGAAGACCTGGAAGCGGTCATCATCGGGCTGCAAGCGGCGATCAAGGCAGATCCTAAGAAGCCGGAATTACAGGCAGAACTGGCCGACGTGTTGCTGCGCGCCGGACTCGTCGATGAAGGCACGGCGCTGCTAAACAAACTGCCCAGCGAAGTGCAGGACCACGAAATAGCCCGTCGCGCACGCGCGCGCTTAAGCTTTATCCAGGCCATCGAAGATGCCCCAGGAGACGAACAATTGCAGGCGCAGTTGGCACAAGACAGCGGTAATCTGCTGGCACGCTACCAGCTAGGCGCACGATTTGTGCTGGCCGAACATTTCGCCGCCGGCATGGATCAGTTTCTGACTATTCTGAAAACCGACCGCAAATTCAACGACGATCTGGGCCGCCGCGCACTGCTAGAAGCCTTCAAAATTGTGCAAGACAGCGATTTGATCGGCGATTATCGACGCCGCATGACCAGTTTATTGTTCTGAGGGCTGGGCGTTGGCGGCGGGAATGATCCGGAAGTTCAATCTTCGCATCACGCCGGAACTGCATGAAAAACTCGCTATTGTTGCGGAGGCTAAGGGCAAGAGCAAAAATTCATTAGCCCGTGAGGCATTGGCGCAGAGAGTAGCTGCGTCGCTTTGCGTTTAACCCGACGCCGAATTGCTCTCACTTTTCTTCTCGGCCGTGCTTCCGGCGCGACTTAGCGCCGCCTTAGGGCTCTACGGATACGGAAACCACGAACATGTTTACCGGGTACAACCAAGAACAAAAACGATACATCGCAACAGGCCTTGCTTTGGGTGTGGCGATTGGATGTGGACTGGGAGTCGCATTCGGCAATCTTGCATTTGGCATTGGCCTTGGCATCGCAATCGGAGTGGCGTTCGGCGTGGGCAATGCAAAGAAGCACGCTGCGAAATCGAGCACCAATCGCTCGGGTAAAGAGTAGGACGAGGCCTAACATTTCCACCAAAACAAAACGGGCCCTTTCGGGCCCGTTTTTTGTTGCCACGTCGGTAACAGACGTGCGAACCAAGCGCTTAAGCCGATTGCGCGGCCTGTTCGTCTTCTAACACGGCTTTGATCGACAAACGGATGCGGCCCTGTTTGTCCACTTCCAATACCTTCACGCGTACCAAATCGCCTTCTTTGAGTTTATCGCCGACTTTCTCGACGCGCTCATTGGAGATCTGCGACACGTGCACCAAGCCATCGCGGCCCGGCAGGATGGTCACGAAAGCGCCGAAATCCATCAGCTTGGCAACCTTGCCTTCGTAAATGCGGCCTGGCTCAACGTCAGCGGTGATTTGCTCGATGCGCTTGCGCGCGGCGTCGGCGGCAATCTGGTTGTTCGACGCGATGGTGATCGTGCCGTCGTCCTGAATGTCGATGATCGCGCCAGTTTCTTCGGTGATCGCGCGGATGGTGACACCGCCCTTGCCGATCACGTCGCGGATTTTGTCCGGATGAATCTTCATCGTGAACAAACGCGGCGCGTAGGTGCTCATTTCCGAACGTGGGGTGTCGATGACCTTGGCCATTTCGCCGAGGATATGACGACGGCCCTCGCGGGCCTGCGTCAACGCCACCTTCATGATCTCTTCGGTGATGCCGTCGATCTTGATGTCCATCTGCAAGGCAGTGATGCCTTCCCAGGAACCAGCCACCTTGAAATCCATGTCGCCAAGGTGATCTTCGTCACCCAGGATGTCGCTGATTATCGCGAAACGATCGCCTTCTTTGATCAGGCCCATCGCGATACCGGCCACCGGCGCGCGCATCGGCACGCCTGCATCCATCAGCGCCAAAGAAGCGCCGCACACCGATGCCATTGAGCTGGAACCATTGGACTCGGTGACTTCCGAGACCACGCGCACCACGTACGGGAAGTCCGCCATGGTTGGCATTGCCGCCGCCACACCCCGTTTGGCCAAACGACCGTGACCGATTTCGCGACGCTTCGGGGCCAACATGAAGCTGATTTCACCCACCGAGTAGGGCGGGAAGTTGTAATGCAACATGAAGGTTTCTTTCGACTCACCTTCAACCGCATCAATGACTTGCGCATCGCGACTGGTGCCCAAGGTCACCGTGACAATGGCTTGGGTCTCACCGCGAGTGAACAACGCCGAACCATGGGTACGCGGCAACAATCCGGCGCGCACACTGATCGGGCGAATCGTGGTGGTATCGCGACCATCGATACGCGGACGGCCATCGATGACGCGATGACGCACCAACGCGTATTCCAGGTTTTCGAAACTGCGCGCGACCTGCGAATCTGTCCAGCCACCTTCAGTTGCCTTATCGCCGCCCAATGCTGCGATGGTGGCTCCCTTCGCCGCCGACACCGCGGTGCGGCGCTCAGGCTTCTGGCGAATGTCGTAGGCGCTATTGAGCGCGCCTTCGGCGACTTCACGGACCGCGGTTTCCAGCGCGCCGATTTCCACCGGCGCCTTCCACACGAACGGCGTGCTGCCCACTTCGGCAAGCAACTCACGGATCGCGTTGATCGCGATTTGCAGCTCGTTGTGGCCAAACACCACGGCGCCCAGCATCACTTCTTCGCTGAGCAACTGCGCTTCTGATTCGACCATCAACACGGCTTTGTCGGTACCGGCAACCACCAGTTCCAACTTCGAGGTCTTCAACTGCGTGGCAGTCGGGTTCAGCACGTACTTGCCATCGATGTAGCCGACCTTTGCCGCAGCAATCGGACCTGCAAACGGCAGGCCAGACAGCGACAATGCGGCTGATGCGCCAATCAATGCTGGGATATCGGCATCAATATCCGGATTCATCGACAGCACCGTCGCCATCACTTGCACGTCGTGATAGAAGCCCTCAGGGAACAACGGGCGAATCGGGCGATCAATCAAACGACTGGTCAAAGTCTCGCGCTCAGTCGGGCGACCTTCGCGCTTGAAGAAACCACCCGGGATGCGGCCACCGGCGTAGAACTTTTCTTGATAGTTGATCGTCAACGGGAAGAAGTCGCGACCTTCTTTGGCCTTCTTATCGGCCACCGCGGTGACTAGCACCACGGTATCGCCCATGCTGACCATGACCGCAGCCGTCGCCTGGCGGGCGATTTCGCCGGTTTCCAATGTGATCAGATGTTCGCCGTACTTGAATTGCTTGGTGACCTTCGCCACTGGGGAATGTCCTTACGTAGATTCGAAACGAATGATTCGGAACGGCGTTAGCGGCGCAGACCCAATTTTTCAATGAGCGAGCGGTAACGCGCATCGTCCTTGCGCTTCAAATACGCAAGTAACTGACGGCGCTGATTGACCAATTTCAGCAGGCCGCGACGGGAATGGTGATCTTTCTTGTGATCCGCGAAATGGTGCGAGAGCTGCTCGATGCGCGCGGTCAGCAGCGCAACTTGCACTTCCGGGGATCCGGTGTCGCTAGCGGCGCGCTGATGGGTCGCAATGATCGCGCCGGTCTGGGTGGCATTCAGAGGCATGTGAAACTCCTTGTTATGGATAGGGACAAACGCAAAGCCCAGACGGACGGCTGCCTTAGAACCGACTGACCGAGCCAAGCGCGATAACTCTTAAATACCGACAATTCGGGATGAAAGAGGTTCTATTTAGGCCAATAGTGACTCGCAAGCCTGCGATGACCACCAGCAACGAAGATAGCCGCGCATTGTAGGCGCCGATCGCCTGAACAAACAAGGTCACTCCGGCGCACCCTTGGCCTGTTCCCATTGCGTGCGGGCGGTGATCGCCGCTTCGGGCAACAGCGCAAACACCTGCTGGCGCACATTTTCTGCCAATTCACGCTGGCTGTTGATCGGAAAAGCGGGGATCACGGTGTCGCGGCCGTTCAACCTAGAGACCTCAGTTGGACGGGGTAGAGTGTGCGGTTATGGAGGGGTGAAAGCCGGCGGCTTGCGCGGCATGCCGCGCGCCGGCTTGAACGCCTGCAAGCTGTGCTTGCAGGC
>CAZLSB010000055.1:2636-17833 GCA_964561825.1 uncultured Xanthomonas sp. | reverse complement strand
GCGATCAATCGGCGGATTGAGATTCAGCTGACCAATCGTTAGGCGCGCGGCATGCCTTGCGGCATAGAGATTGTGAACTAATGAACGGTTAGGCTGGTCTCTGCAACGGGCAAATGCCTGCAAACGTCTTAATACGCAGGTAGCGCGCTTCCAACACCGCTTCATCATCTGCCCACGGGGCCTCCCGCGCAGTTGCACACCCAGTTGCGCGGCGGAATCGCTAATGCGCTCGCGCAACAATCGGTATTTCGCCATCGGGAAACGATGCCCGACTGGCAATGGCAACTCAAACTGGTCGCTGGTGTAGCCGATCAAGGCTATCTAGCTGGCAATAGCGGCAATGGATCGACCGGCTTACCGTTTTTGCGCACTTCGAAATGCAGGAGTACGCGATTGGCGGCGTTTTTTCCCATTTCAGCGATTTTTTGCCCGGCTTTGACTTTGTCGCCCTCTTTGACCAGTCGCACACGGTTATGACCATAGGCCGACAACGTGTCCGCCGAGTGTTTGACGATGACCAACTCTCCGTAGCCGATCAAACCCGCGCCGCTGTAGACAACCTCACCATCCCGCGCGGCTCGTACCGGCTGACCCATCTCACCGGCGATGTCCACGCCCTGCCGGGTAGGATCGCCGGCGGCGTAGGTGACGACCACTTTCCCTGGCGTTGGCCAAATCCAGCCGGCGGCACTGGGCCTCGCTCCCGTCACGTCGGCCGTCGGCGGCGCGGATCCGGAACGAATGGCTGCCACCGTGGCGGGCGTCGGCGGAGCCGCCGTTGGTAATGCGGCCACGGTGCCGGGTGCAGCGGCCGGGGACGAAGCTGCAGCGCCAGCGGCAACGGTAGGTAAGGTCTCAACCGCTTCGAAAGTCGGAGCGCCGGGCGGCGAGGCACTGCCGATGGCCTGCGCACCTGGCGGCAAAGTCACTCCCAATTCGGCGTTGTAGCCGGCCGGCTTGGATGCCGTGATCGCGGCTGTGCTGGCCGTGCTGGCCGCCACACTGCTGCCTGCGCCTCGATCGACGGGTTTGTTTGGCGCGGCGACGGTGGCGCTGTGCGCGGAATTATTCGCGCCGCTGGGGCCATTGATCGGTCGATTGGGGCCGACGCGCAAACTCTGCTTGGGGTAAATGGTGTACGGCGGAGCGATGTCGTTCCACTGCGCCAAGTCTCGATAATCCACGCCGTACTGCACCGAAATCTTGAACAGCGTATCGCCGGCTTGCACCGTGTGCGTGGGTGCGGTCGAGACGCCGCGCGACGCTGGCCGCGGCGTCGAAACACCGGTGTCGGCTGGTTGAACCATCACCGTCTGCGTACATGCCACCAGCGTCAGCGCAACGCCGAGTGCACTGAGGCGCGCGATCCTCATAACACGCCCCGCACCAACGGAACAAAACTCACTGCGCCCAGATTTTCCCGCGACCATCCGTCTGTCCCCCGAACCATCCTGACCAAAGTTTGTTGCCCCGCGGGGCCTAACGGTGCTACTGCGACACCGCCAACGGCAATCTGCGCCAACAGATCGGCATCTAGCGTTTCTCGCGCAGCGGTGACGATCAATGCATCAAACGGTGCCTGCTCGCGCCAACCGATATTGCCATCGTCATGCTTGGTGCGGATGTTTTTGTAGCCCAAAGAGCGAAAACGCTTGCGTGCCTGGCGCAACAGCTCATCAATACGTTCGACGGTGTACACATCAGCGATCAATTGCCCAAGCACCGCCGCCTGATATCCGGAACCCGTGCCGATTTCCAAGACCTTTTGGGGCACTTGACCACGCAATAGCGCGGCGGTCATCAAGCCCACCACATAGGGTTGCGAGATGGTCTGACCCAAACCGATCGGCAGCGCCGTATCTTCGTAGGCGCGACTGGCAAGGGCTTCATCGACAAATAGATGACGCGGCACGCGGCCGATGACCTCCAACACGCGCGGATCAATCACGCCCTGCGCTTTTAGGCGCTCGACTAAGCGATCGCGAGCGCGCTGCGAGGTCATTCCGGTACCTAGCGCTTGCGCCGGTGGAGGGGATTGGTAACGCATCATTTCAGTGTGGCTACCCAGCTCGCGACTTTGTCGAGCGCGCTGTAACGGGTTAGGTCAACGGTAATCGGCGTGATCGAAATATAGCCGGCGCGCACAGCGTGGAAATCGGTGCCGACGCCGGCATCCTGCTCAGGACCTGGCGGCCCGATCCAATAGATCGGCCGACCGCGTGGATCGGTTTGGGCAATACAGGGCTCGGCCCGATGACGATGGCCAAGTCGAGTCACTTCGAATCCAAGGATGTCATCCCAAGGGCGATCCGGCACGTTGACGTTCAAAATAGTATCCGCTGGCAACGGGTCTTCCAGCAAACGGGACACGATGCGCAGCGCGGCACGCGCCGCACTGGCGTAGTTTTCTGCACGATGCTCGCGCGTGACCAGCGACACGGCCACCGCGGGCAGCCCCAAAAATCGTCCTTCCATTGCCGCAGCAACGGTGCCGGAATACAGCACATCGTCACCTAGATTAGCGGAGTTATTGATTCCGGAAACGACAATGGCGGGCTCCGAATCAAGCAAACCACCCAAAGCCAAGTGCACACAGTCGGTTGGCGTGCCAGCAACCCGAAAACGCCCGGGCGCCAACTGCGTTACCCGAATCGGTTGATCAAGCGTGAGTGAATTGCTGGCACCGCTACGATCTCGATCGGGCGCCACAATGCTCACTCTACCTAAAGCAGACAGATGCTCGGCGAGAATCAAAATGCCTGGTGCTTCGACGCCATCATCGTTGCTAATCAATACGTGCATACGAACCTCGCTGGTCAGCCGGGCATAATAGCAACGCCACCTGCGCCCGATACGGCCTGATAGAGACTTATGATCGAATCTCAGAGGCGGCGACCTAGCGAAAAGACCAGCAGCGAGGATCGCGACTTGTTTAGGCAGGCGGTCGGGCCCGTGCGCGAGCTGCAGGTGGCGGCCAACTTGGTGCACGCAACCCGCCCGCTACCAGAGCCGCTGCCGCTGCAATCGGATGCCGACGAACGTCAGGTGCTGCGCGAGCTCCTGTCCGCAGACGAGGGTTTGCTGGGTTTGGCCAGCGGCGAGGTATTAACGCATTTGCAGGACGGTTATCCGCCCAAACTACTGCGCCAATTGCGCCGCGGTCAGTTCGTTGTGGAGGCCGAACTGGACTTGCACCACCTGCGCATTCCGCAGGCGCGCGCTTTACTCGGAAGTTTCCTGGCCCAATGTGGGCGCGAACGGCGCCGCTGCGTGCGCATTGTGCACGGCAAAGGTAAAGCCTCTGATCAGGGCAGCGTCATGAAGGCGCTCACCGATCGGGTGTTGCGACAACGTGCTGATGTGCTCGGTTTTACCTCAGCGCGTCCGCAAGATGGCGGCACTGGGGCCGTGATGGTGTTGCTGTTGGTGCGTTAGCGGGAGCCGCGGGCAAGCTCTGCGACAGAAAAACCAACGCGATCAGACCTCGCCTTCGACCATTTCTTGGCGCGCCGCCGCGACCAGCATGTTTAAGCGATCCAATAACACCGGTTTGGTGAGCCATTCATCGACGCCGGCTGGCAGCGTTTTAGGCGCCTGATAACCGGATACGATGGCCACGCGGGTGCGCTGCATATTGGGCTCAAAGGCGCGCAGATGACGCGCAAGATCCGGTCCTTGACCGTCCGGCAGATCCACATCCAACAACAGCAAATCAAAATGGAAATCCGCCACTTTGGCGCGCGCCGCCTGCGACGACGCGGCAAACTCAACCACACAGCCCAGCACTTCCAGTTGGCTGTTTAATGCCAGGGTGACATCTTCATCGTCATCGACCAACAACACACTGAGTCCAGCGCCCTGCCCCGCACTATCTGGCGTGGCCTTGGCTTCGAGCAGTTCGGCCACCGCGAAGGTCAGCTCAAAATGGAACAAGGCGCCGGCGCCGGGCTGGCTTTCCACTGCGATTTGCCCGCCCATCAGACGCACCAAATCGGCCGAAATCGCCAAACCCAAACCAGCGCCGGCGCGGTGTCTTTGTCCCGCCCGGCCTTTGGCAAAAGGCTCAAACAGGCCTGCGATCTCGTCGGCCTCAATGCCGGGGCCGCTGTCTTGCACCGCAAACCTGACGCGAATGCGCCCATCGTTGGAGCGCGCCAGACTGCGTACGCTGAAGCAAATTTCACCTCGTTCGGTAAATTTCAGGCTGTTACCGATCAGATTGCTGAGCACTTGTTGCAGCCGTTCAACATCGAAGAGGATCGGATCAAGCACTTCCGCGCCGAATTCCAGGCGTAATTGCAGGCCTTTTTCCCGCGCCCTGGGTTGATAGAGCTGACACACGCTTTCCGCCAATTGCTGCAGCGATGCGGCGCGCAACACCAAACTCAATTGTCCGGACTCAATACGACCGCGGTCGAGCAAATCCTGCGCAAGTTTCTCGATGGTCGTGCCAGCGCTGCGGATCGCTTCAATCATGCTGCGTTGCGCGGCTGTGGTTGGCGAGCGCAACAGCAACTCGGCCAAACCGAGCACGCCGCTGATCGGATTGCGCAGCTCGTGACTGGTTTGCGTCAATGCCCGCAAACGCGCACCCAAAGATGCACGAAGTCGACGATTGGAGCGTCGCTGCGCGACAAATGACACCACCAATACCGCCAAGATCGCGACGCTGAGCAGCACCAAAAATCCCGTCAAACGATGCTGTTTGGCCATCGCCGATTCGCGCTCCTGACCCAGCGTCGCGTTACTTTCGAGGCGCACCAGCTCCAACGCTTGCTCGGCGTACAACAAACGAGCGTCGAAATCATCCGATGCCAACGCGCGATCGCGACTGGTCACGCTAGATTCGAGTTGCAACATGCGCTCGACGACCTCGGCCCAGCCCGTGCTCGTGCGTGAAAACTTCAGTTGGGCGGCGGCGAGTTCACGCAGCACACGAAGTTCGTCGCGTGCTAATCCTAACTCTTTGAACGATTTCAACGATTCTTGCAACTCGCGCTCGGCGGCGTTGCGATCATTGTCGTCGGTGGCAGCCAAACCGCGTAACTCATGGGCTAAACCGGCCAATTGCGAGTTCTTCAACTGCTGCGCCAATTGCAGCGCTAATTCAGTGTTGCGTTCAACTTCCTCGCGATCTTTACCTGTTCGCGCAATGCGGGCGGCCTCCAAATGTAACTCGGCGCGCAATTTCGGATCGACAATGGCGGTGGCAATCGGTAAGGCAACATCCAAGGTATTACGCGCGCCGATGAGATCACCCAGCAGCGCTTGCGCACGTGCGCGATTGCGCAGCAGGCGTACCCGCATGGGTAAAGCCTTGCCAGGCAACAGAAAGGTCAAGCCCCGATCGGCATATTCCAGCGCCAATACATGTTTACCGAGCATGTCGCTGAGCGACGAATAGGCCAAAGCCACGTCTGCCGACAGTTCAGCGGACGGCGCCCGACGCAAGCGTATCTCCGCATCGGCCAATAATCGTTCGCCGCGTGTGTAGTCCTGCAAGGCAAAGTTTGCGCGGGCTTCGGCGATCAAACCACGAATTGCCAAAATGGGCTCGTTGACTAGATCAGCCTGGGCGCGGGCGGCCAGACCTGCGCCACGCTGACAAGGCCAATCGGCGACCATTCGACAGGCGTTAGCGCGCGCCAAATGCAATTGCGCCGTCTGCCGACCGTCGGCGCGTGCAATCGAATCGGCCAGGGCTTGCGGCAAGGCATTGAGTACGCTGTCTGGATCGGTCAGCGCTTGGATTTCCAGCGGATGTCGCGGCAATTCCGAATCACCGTCAATTTTTGCCGGTTCAGCGGCCAGCGCATAAGTGAATACGACGGAAAGCAGATACCACCACAGCATCGTGTGGCTCAGTATTAGATAGCGATACGTGCGTGGCTCGCCTGTCACCCTAAAATTCCAGCCGCTGTCGAAGACGCGTGTGCAGTCTAACCAAGTGCAACGAAATGTTCACTTACTGCGACGCATTTGTTGTGATTAATCCTAGGATATGGGTTGCACGAGGCATTTTCCGAAGAAGCGCCCTATCTGGTTATACGGCCGACTGAAGAAAATTCCTGCTGCGAGCTAGAGACTAGCGAGGGCGCGAGCAATTTATGCAACAGGCGGGCTAGCAGCCTGTCGGACTTTGCGCGTGAGATGAGTTGTGTGGTTTAAGCGGATGGATGCAAGGCGCGGCGCGCAGCCAATGGCTCTTCCATGCCTAAGCGTCGCAGCGCAGACGCCGTCCAGACGCGCAACCCGCCGGACGGCCTTTTGGCGCAGACTCGAAAGTAGAGCCATAGTCTTCAAAATCAATTCGAGCCTGAGTAGAAATGATCGCCAAAAAGACTTCCGGCACTCGCGAGGAAAGTCCGACAGGCTGCCAGGACTCCCGCAGCGGCAGCGCGATGCCATAATGGGGCATGCCCGACATCATTCTAAGCACTTTGAACGCCCGCTACGCCCATGCGTCGCTGGGTTTGCGCTATCTGCGCGCCAACTTGGCTGATCTACACGAACGCAGCGCAATCTGCGAATTCGTCATCGGCCAAAAAACCGAGGAAATCGTCGAACGATTATTACGCGAGCAGCCCAAGATCATTGGCCTTGGCGTGTACATCTGGAACGTGGAAGAAAGCACACGTGTGGTCGCGCAACTTAAACTGATCGCGCCAGAGATTTGCATTGTCTTGGGCGGGCCCGAAGTGAGTTACGAAATCAGTGAGCAGCGCATCTGCGCGCTTGCCGACTATGTGATCACCGGCTGGGGCGATGTGAGTTTCGCGCAGTTGGCGCAGCAAATTCTCACTGGCGAGTTGCCGCAAACACGCGTGATCACTGGCGTGCAAGCACCGCTGGCGGCTCTGCAACTGCCCTACTCCGAATACACCGACGAAGATTTACGGCAGCGTTATTTGTACGTGGAGGCCTCGCGCGGCTGCCCGTTCAAGTGTGAATTCTGTTTGTCAGCGCTTGATCAAACCGCTTGGCCCTTTCCGTTGCAAGGTTTTTTGGATGCGCTTGAATCGCTGTATGCGCGCGGTGCCCGCCAGTTCAAGTTTGTCGATCGCACTTTCAACTTAAAAATTGACGCATCGCTGGCCGTGCTGGAGTTCTTTTTGGGCAAGATTGCCGCACAGCCAGACGATCTGCCGTTCGTGCATTTTGAACTGATTCCAGACCACTTACCGGAACGCTTGAAAGCCGCCATCAGTCAATTTCCACCTGGAACTTTGCAGTTTGAGATCGGCATTCAGACCTTTGACCCCGACGTGCAAACACGCATCTCACGTCGCCAAAAAAACCACCTGGCGCAAGCCAATATCCGCTGGCTGCGCGAGCACAGTGGCGCGCATTTGCATGTCGATCTGATTGCCGGATTGCCCGGTGAAGGCGTAGCGAGTTTCGCCGCGGGCTTTGATCGTTTGGTTGCACTGCATCCGCACGAAATCCAATTCGGCATTTTAAAACGCCTGCGCGGTGCGCCTATTGCCCGTCACACGGCGGATTTTGACCTGCGCTTTTCGCCCGATCCTCCTTATCAGATTCTGTCGACCAACCTGATTGATTTCGCGACGTTGCAGCGTCTCAATCGTTTTGCTCGCTATTGGGATCTGATTGCCAACTCAGGCCGCTTCAAAGCAAGCTTGCCGCTGTTGCTCGGTGCATCAGCGTTTGCCAATTTCTTGGACTTTTCGGACTGGCTCTATGCGCAAACCGGAAAAACCCACGCTTTTGCGCACGATCGTTTGGTGCATTTGCTACATGAGCACAGGCGCAGTCGCGCCGCTGACAGCAGTGCATTCGAGCGGGCATTGATCGAGGACTACCGCGGCGCAGGCGGACGCACCCGCTTGAGCTTCGAGGCGAGCAGCACGATTTTGCCCGCGCCACGCGCCCGCCACAGTGGCTCAACCCCAGCCCGACAAGCCCGTCATTTGGCGGTAGGCCGGACCGAGACTACGAACAGCTGAGCACTAGCAGCCAGTCGGGCTTTGCGCGTGAGATGCGTTGTGAGGCTGGACGGCTGCAAGGCGCGGCGCGCAGGCAATGGCTCCTCCATGCCTAAGCGTTGCAGCGCAGACGCCGTCCAGACGCGCAGCCCGCCGGACGGCCTTTTGGCGTAGCGCAGACTCGAAAGTAGATCGAAATCTATCAAAATCAATCCGAGAATGACCAGAAAACGATTGCCAAAAGGACTTCCGGCGCACTCGCCAGGAAAGCCCGACAGGCTGCTAGGGTGAGCCGCTACAAGGCGGCTTCAATTGCAGCACGTAATTCAGCGGAGTCTGGCTTAACGCGGCTTGCAAAGCTCTGCAGCACTTTGCCGTCTTTGCCAATCAGGTACTTATGGAAGTTCCAACCGGGCTCGCCGCCGCCTTGGCTGGCTAATTCTTGATAGAAAGGATCAGCGTTGGCGCCTTTCACGACCAACTTTTCAAACATCGGGAATTTCACCCCATAGGTGAGCGTGCAAAACTCGCGAATCTCGTCCTCGGTGCCCGGGTCTTGGCTCATGAAGTCGTTTGACGGGAAGCCGATGACCGCAAATCCCCGCGGTGCGAGTTCGGCGTTCAGCTTCTCCAAACCCTCGTACTGCGGCGTGAATCCGCACTTGCTAGCGGTATTGACCACCAGCAGCACTTTGCCCGCAAAGCGCTCGCAGAGTTTGACGGGCGTTTTGTCAGCCAAGGGTCTAAAACTGCGATCCAACAAAGGACTGCAGTCTGCAAATGCAGACAAAGATGAGATCAACAGAACTGACGCAAGCACAGCGCGAGGAAGCATGGGTTTTCGTCCGATGAAGTGAGTAAATAGTTGGGTAGTCAAGCAGATTTTGCATCGGGGTGTAGTGAACGCACGCAAGGCGACACGCGCTTTGCGCAAAATCTTCGATTTTTGGCCTTTTTTTTGTGAACTTCGGTGCGGGGGACTACACAAACAGACCCAATTGTCAGAAACTTAGCATCTATTGTTGATGTCAGCTGTCAAGCCCCTAAGCAAACGCGCCCGATTGATGCCATGAATTATCGTTTTCTGCTTCTTCCTGTTGCGCTGTTTCTGGCTCATCCGCTGCCGGTGCTGGCTGGTGAGAATATTTACAAGTACGTCGATAAAACCGGTGTGACGGTGTACACCAATGTGCGGCCGCGCGGTGTCACCGCGAAGGTCATTGGCACCTACTCTTGCCCCGCTTGCAAAGTTGATTCAAAGGTCGATTGGACCAATACCGGGCTCAATGTCAGTGCGTACAAGACGGAAATTGCCAGCGCTGCGCAATTGAATGAAGTGGACGAATCGATGGTGCGCGCCATCATCCATGCCGAGAGCGCCTACCGCAGCGAGGCCTTGTCTCCGGTCGGCGCACAAGGCCTGATGCAACTGATGCCAGGAACCGCTGGCATGTACGGCGTCAGCAATGCTTTTGATCCGGGCCAGAACATCGCGGCGGGCGTGAAACATTTACGCATGTTGCTGGACATGTTCGACGGCGACTTCGAACTCGCTGCCGCCGGCTACAACGCGGGTGAGAATGCGGTATTGCGCTTCGGCGGCATCCCACCGTACGCCGAAACGCAAGTTTATGTGCAGCGCGTCGGCGTGTTGCAAAAGCGTTATGCGACCGAAACCACCGCGTTAACAACAGCCAGCACTGCAAGGACTGCAGCTGCTGGCGGTCGCTAGCCCTGAGATTTCAACCAATCGCGTCGCGCTCAAAGCGCTGCGCGGTGGTCAGCACGCGGATAAAAGCTGCACGTTCGACAGAACTCAAGGCGGGGTTCCAAGTGTCAAATATCAGCACCACGCGCGTTTGATCGCTGTTGTTCCACGCTTCGTGTTCAAAGGTGTCGTCAAAAAACAGCAACTTGCCTTCTTCCCAGCCGCGCGCCTCATTGGCCACCCTTAAAGCGCCGCAATCGGCGGGCACAATCAGTGGCAGATGCACGACCAATCGTCCGTTGACCGCGCCGTAGTGAGCCGGAATCTTGGAATGCGGCTGCAACACCGAAAACATCACCTCCGGGCCGTAGCCAGGCACTCGCTGCAAATCCAGTGAGTCCAATAACGCCGCGGTTCCCGGACAACGCGCGCAATTTTCTTCGATGCGTTCGCCGTGGCGATAAAAATGAAAACTGGTCCAGTTGGTGGATCGATTAATGTCCTTAAAGACCAACGCTCCGTGCGTTCCCTCGGCATGATCCACGTAAGGCGTAAAACCCTGCCCGTCTTCCATCAAAGCGATCAGCTCGGCGCGCACCATGTCGGTCGCTGCCTCAACAGCTGCGCTCCAAGCAAACTCTTCGCGCTCAAAGAAGGTGCGGGCCGGTAAATCTGGCACCAAAAACAAACCCGGGCGCCACAGCGGATGGCCGTATTCACGCGGACGCAGTCCGGCAAATATCTCACCGGCTTTGCGCAAACGTGCGACGCTGGTTTCGCCGTGTTCGGCTACCAAATCAGCCAAGCTTTGATTGATTTGTGCACCCAGATAAACCCGCACCACGCCCATCGCGTAGTTCAGGTACTGGCGCAAGTCGACAGGGATGCTGTTTTGATCCAGCACCGCGTCGGCGGTGCGTACCGCCCGCAAAAACGCCCGCGCGGCGTCATCTGGCTTGCCCATTTGCTCGAACACGGTGCCGCGATACAACAAAGCCGCCAACAAACCAGAATCGTGACTAACCGCGCTATCCAAGGCCGCCAGACTCTCGCTTAACCGCGCTTGACCAAACAGCGCTAACGCAAAGTTAAAGCAGGTTTCCGCCCCTGGATGGGCGGTCGCCGCGCGCTGGTAAAAATCGATGGCGATGACGTGATCTTGGCGCTGACTGGCCTCAAAGCCTAAGAACTGCAAAGCCAAGGCATTGTTGGCGTCGCGCTCCAAGAGATCGCGAAAGCCACGCAGTGCGCCGGCAAAATCACCGCTATCCAATTGCGCCATCGCGGCTTTTTCGAGTTGCTCGAGATCCACCGAGCCTTGCGTTTCCATATTGAGTTCCGTCATCCGTCGTTGGCCGTGTGGCGCTGCATCCAGGCTTCCACCGCGCGGTGCCATTGCACGGAATTATGCGGTTTTAAAATCCAGTGATTCTCGTCTGGGAACCATAGAAACTGACTGTCGATAGCGTGCCGCTGTAAGGCGGTAAAGGCTGCGATGCCTTGTTCGAAGGGTACCCGGAAGTCGAGCATGCCGTGGGTGACCAGCGTGGGTGTTTTCCAGTCTGCGACGTGGTTCGATGGATTGTGCTTTTCGTATTGCTGCGGATGCTCAGATGGCGTGCCTTCGAATTCCCACTCGTTAAACCACAATTCCTCGGTGGTGTAAGCCATGAAACGATTGTCAAAAATGCCGGCGTGATTGACGATGCAGCGGAAGCCTTCTGGCCATTTGCCGGCGATCCAATTCATCATATAACCGCCATAACTTGCGCCCAACGCACAAGCGCGCTTGCCGTCCAAAAATGCGTAACGCGCCGTGGCTGCGGCCATCCCTTTCTTCAAGTCTTCCAGCGGTTTGCCGCCCCAATCACCGCGAATAGTGTCGGTGAATTTTTGGCCATAGCCGGTGGAACCATGAAAATCGATAAATACTGACGCAAAACCTTTGCCGGCGTAGGTTTGTGGGTTCCAGCGATAATGGAAACTATTGCCCATGCTACCCTGCGGCCCACCATGCACAATGAAAGCCACCGGATAGGTTTGCCCTTCCTGAAAGCCGACCGGTTTGACTACCCAACCGTACACGGTTTCATCATTCCAACCTTTAAAACTGAATTGCTCATACTCGCCAAATTGTAGATCTTTAAGTTGTTCAGCATTGACTGCCGTGAGCGCTTTGCCCGCGCCGCCTTTCAGTGGCAAAGCGTATATTTCGGCGGGCGAATCCAGATCGTCAATGACCGCATAAATGCTGCTCTTTCCTATTGCAAAGCCACTGACTGCGCCGGCAGCGGAGAGCGGCGCTACTTTGCCGCTGCGCACGTCAATCGAGAACAAACGCCGTTCGCCTAGATCGTCAGCGTAGCTATAGAGAGTGCGACCGTCCGCCGACAAGCTCAAACCGTCGGGCGAACGATCCCACGCGGCGGCCACTTCCCGCGTGGCTCCACTGCTTAATTCGCGCTCCAAAATACGATTGCGATCGGCTTCGTAACCAGCGCGCGCCATTGAGCGCCAATACAACTTACCGCCATCCGGCGAATAAACCGGTGTGCTGTCATAACCTGGATAGCTTTCAGTTATATTTTCGGCGACAGCTTCACTACCCAAAGTCACCTGATACAAATCGGTATTGGTTGACCAGGGTTCGGTTTTCCCGGCAATTCGCGCGGTGAATACTAACTTTTTAGCGTCAGGCGAAAATGCCACTTCACTTAAATCACCAAAAGGTTTGGTGGGAGCGTCACCATCGATACCCTTGCTTGCCCAAATAGGCACGCCGCTGGGTTTGCCGTCCGCATCTAAGTCATAAACGAATACCTGTGCTCGCGTGCCGCGCTGCCAAGTATCCCAGTGCCGAATAAACAGTTTGTCATGCAAAGTGCCGCTGGTCTTTTCGGCGCTATCTGCGTCTGCGCGTTTCTTCGTGCACTCAAAATCGGCGCCGCATTCGGGGTAGACCTCCACTGCTAAGGCCAGACGCTTGCCGTCGGGCGACAGCAGAAAACCGCCGACGTCGAGTGGGACTTGGCTAATCTGGCGCGCCTCGCCCGGACCATCGAGTAGCCAAACTTGGGCTGTACCAGTGCGTGTCGAGATAAAATACAGGCGCTCGCCGCTGGGCGCAAAACGCGGATGCATCGCATTCGATCCGCTCGCCGTTAGCCGCTGCGGCGCTGATTTTCCATCCAGCGACAACTGCCAAAGGCTCTGCAGACCTTTGTTGGCGTCCCAATCGGTCTGCCGCAGGGTGTAAACCAGCGCTTTACCGTCGGCTCGCAATTGCGGATCGGAAATGCGCTGCAAACGCACCAGATCGTCGACATCAAAGGGGCGCGCAGCAGCGCTAACTTGCAAGGGCAGCAGCAACGCTATCGATAGGGCTCGCAACATCATCCTCGCTCTCCGGCCAAACAGTGAGCGCGCAGTCTGCCATCACTGTGTGCGCAGCGACCAGCCAAATAACTCGCTCTGCACGCGAATCTGCGCGACTTCAATGACACCGAGCGGCGCCAAACGCGCCGCCAACGCATCCACTGCCTGCGCGTCGAGTGCGTGACCGACCAGTTCGGCTTGTCGCAAGCGCGCCATGCGCAGACTTTCGCGCATGGCGGTCAACCGTGCCTCGGCTGGCGCCAAACCAATGGTCGCGGCATTCGCCGTTAGCGCGCCGAGCGCGGCTTGCGTTTCCAAAAGAATATCGGGCGCACCCGAACTAGCGCTGCGCAGCTGCAACTCACGCATGCTGTCGTTGTACTGGCTGCGCGCTTTCGCCGCGGACGGATCGCGCTGCACTGATGCCATGCCTGCAGGCGTATTTAGGCGCGCTAAAAACGGCAATAGACGGCGGGTGCGCTGCAACAAACCACCTGATTGGCTGAGCCAGTCGATTTCCAGTAGCTCGGCGCGGCCCAATCGCACCGGCAGAGAATCGGCGTGGTGCACGATCAGCGCTAGGCGCGCCTGAGCTTTGCTGACCCGCAATAACTCGACGACGCTTTGGCTCAGATCGCTGTATTCCAGGCCATATTGACTGACCACCAAGTCGAAGCTGCAATCGGCAAATGGCAGCTTTTCGGCTGCTATTGCGCTGTGAAAATGCAGCCGCGCTGACACTTCAGGCGCCAGGGATCGCGCCCAGGGTGGATCGATCTGCGCTAGATCAACGGCGTCGATGTGCGGCATTTGCGTCATTTCGCGGCGCATTTCCAGCAGCAATTGTGGCAAAGCGCCGTTGCCCGTGGCGATATCCAAAACCCGATCACTGGCCTGCACAGATTCAAAGACTTGACGCCAAAAATGCGCAATCGCGTCGTCGTAATTGCCGTCAAAACTGCCGGCACAGGAATGCAAGGCACCGCTCGCCCAATATTGGCTCCAACTAGCGCGGCGTTCGTCGTTTGCGTGCACTGGAAACCTCGGGTGAGCTAGTGGGGCCGGTTGCAAACTGGACTGATTTATTGGGCGCAGGACTGCAGAGCGGGGCGGAGATGCTGTGGTGGAGCTCGATCCGTTTCTTTGGATAGAGGGGAGCTTGCTTCGCTGCTTTTGGAGAGCGAAGGCTACACTGCAAATCTGGGGTCGTGCGTGGGCGCAGTGGCGCAATCATTGCCATTAAGTTAAGGAACTACTTGGTTATTCCCCCCCCGCAAGCCATTTGTCGGGGATACGCTGCGCGCCCGCTGAACTCACTGTAAGTTATTGATTCCCTGCAACACGATGCGGCAAAGGGAGCGCGGCTCCGGGCGCGCGCGTGAGCTTGCACTGTGCGAAAAGGCCGTTCGCGCCGGCGGCCGCGGCTCCTTGCGCAAGCCCCCAGCAGAGCGCCGGGCGCCCTCGCGTCTACACACGAAGAGCAAGCCCGAGCTTGGCCGACGCGAGGACCCAATGCCAATAGCTTAGGCCCAAATCCCCACGGGCTGCCCATTCAGCCCCGCGCAGGTCTCGCGATGACGCCGAATTGAGAGGTCAAGCGTGTGCATTGTTGGGCTGAAAAAAAGCGCTCTCCATGAACCCGTCACGTAACTCATTGATTCGTCATTACGAAGCATGCGCCACCGTTAATTCCAGGCAGGCGATAATGTTCAGCGCAAGCCGTGGTAATCCAGTGACCTTTCGGGACAAGGCGAAGGCGCGGGATTGCCGCGGTCGCTTAAGGCTCGCTTGCGTGCGTTCGAATCGGCGCTCCGCAGGCGGCGCAGCGGCCGATTCTCACCCCCAAAACCGCACACGCTTCCCTGCCTACCAAAACAAAAGCGCCGGGCTCTCGCGGACGGCTTCGCCGCCGCGGACGCTGTTGCCGCGAGAGCCCAGGCTACCCAAAGCTGCCACTATTTCTCCCGATGCGAATGGCTCGACGATGTCTATAAAGGTCTGGGTGATTCGCGGTTCGACGGGAGTGAGGAATGCTGCTTGGACACGCGCTGCGATCATTGAGACGCACGCCGGCCTATACGATGGCGGCGCTGCTCACGCTGGTGCTGGGCTTGGCCTCGGTGGGGTCGATGTTTGCCATCGTGTACGGCGTGTTGCTGGCGCCGCTG
>CAZLSB010000055.1:0-2626 GCA_964561825.1 uncultured Xanthomonas sp. | reverse complement strand
CCCGGCCCCCAAGCGAAGGCCGGACGCTGGAAGCGAAGGCCGGACGCTCGCGGATGGCGCTGCGGACCTTGTCGCCGCGAGAGCCCAGCCTACCCAAAGCTGCCGTTATTTCTCCCGATGTGAATGGCTGGACGATGTCTATAAAGGTCTGGGCGATTCGCGGTTTAACGGGAGTGAGCATGATGCTCGGACACGCGCTGAGAGCGTTGAAACGCACGCCGGTGTTCACTATTGCGGCGATCCTCACACTGGTGCTTGGCGTTGCCTCGGTGGGGTCGATGTTTGCCATCGTGTACGGGCTGTTGCTGGCGCCGCTGCGCTATGGGGAGCCGGATCGGCTGGTCAGCGTGAGTCTGCAGTCGGCGGAACTGGGCAAAATTCGGCAGCCGCCGGCGGTCTACTTCACTTACAAAAAGTTTGCGAAAAGCGTCGAGAATGTTGGCTTCTACCGAACTGGCAGCAGCAATCTTTGGATCGAGGGTGACGGTGCCGCGGCCGAGAGCGTCATCGCGACTTGGGTGACGGCGTCGATGATGCCGTTGCTGCAAGTCCCGCCGTTGCTTGGCCGCTCGTTTTCGGCCGACGAGGAACTGCGTGGCGGACCGCAGGCGGTCATTCTGAGCGAGGCGGAGTGGCGTAGTCGCTTCGCTGCGGCGCCGGACGTAATCGGCAAGACGCTGATGGTGAACAGCGTGCCGCGCGTGATTGTCGGCGTGATGCCGGCGCGCTTTGCCTTTCCGCTGTATGGAAACACCGACACCACCGGCACGCGCGTGTGGCTGCCGGTCAAGCACACCGACCGCGCGACCGTTGAGGATTTTTCCTACGCGGCGGTGGCGCGTCTGGCCCCTGGCGCCACCGCGGAGCAGGCGCAGCGCGAGTTGGCGGCGCTATTGCCGCGCATGGCGGAGTCATTCCCGAGCGTGGAATCGGGGCGATCGACAGTTTCCTGGCTGGCTGAGGTTAAACCGACGCCGGTGGTGCTTCCCCTGCGCGAGCAGATCACTGGCGGCATCGCGCGCACGCTGTGGATGTTGGCCGCGGCGGCGGGGCTGGTGTTGCTGGTGGCGTGGGCCAACGTGAGCAATTTAATGCTGATCCGCGCCGACGGCCGTCAGCAGGAACTCGCGGTGCGCCAAGCGCTCGGCGCCAGTCGTATGCGTATTGCCGGGCATTTTCTCGGCGAATCGCTGTTGCTGGGCGTCAGCGCCGGCGCGCTGGCGCTGCTCATTGCGCACGGCGCGGTGCGCGCATTAGTGGCGTTCGGGCCAGCCAGCGTGCCCAGGCTCGCAGAACTAGGTGTAGGGCTGCCGACGGTGGGCTTCATTGCGCTGCTGACGCTGGTCGGCGTAATCGTCTGCGCGGCATTGCCGGCGCTTTGGGTGCGGCGAGCAAGTCTGTCAAACAAACTCAGTGACGGCGCACGCGGCGCGTCGACTGGCATTGCTCGGCAACGCCTGCGGGCGAGCATCACCGCGCTGCAGATTGCGCTGGCGCTGGTGGTATCGGTGGGATCGGCCCTGCTGCTGCGCACTGCACACAGCCTGTCGCAAGTGCATCCGGGCTTCGATGCCCATGAGCTCACGATCCTTCGCACCCTGCTGCCTTCTGCGCGCTATGACGAAACGGCAGCGGTGGCTTTCTACGCGCGCTTGATTGAGCGCGTGAGCCAGCTTCCGTCGGTGCGTGCCGCAGGGCTGACCATGCGCGTGCCGCTGGGTGGCGGCATGCAACTTTCGCAGTCGTACCGCATCGAAACCGACGGGCGAACGCTGGCGCTGCCGGTGAACATGGTCGACGCGGGCTATTTCGCGACGATGAAAATTCCGCTGCTCGCGGGCCGTGGTTTTCGCGCGCTAGAACAACAGGATAGCGCGGACATCCTGATCAGTCAGCGCGCCGCCGAAACCCTGTTTGGCGATGCCAGCGGCGCTGCGGCGATCGGCAAGCAGCTGTCGATCGCGTCGACCGGTCCCAGTTACACGGTCATCGGCGTGGTCGGTGATGTGCGCGATGAGGATTTGTCGACGCCGCCGGTGGCCATGGTTTACCGGCCCCAAGCGGTGTCAACTAACCCGAAAGTGGAACCGGTGGCGCGCGGCGGGCTGGCGCTGGTGGTGAGTTCGAGCGGACCGCCGGGCGCCCTGCTGCCGGCTATTCGACAGATCGTGCGCGAGCTCGACGCGACCGTCCCCGTCTTTAATGTTGAGACGATGGACGAGGTGGTGCGTGCGTCGACCGCCCGTCTGTCACTGGTGCTGACGTTGATGAGCGCCGCCGCAGCGATCACTTTGCTGCTGGGCAGCATCGGGCTGTACGGCGTGATGGCCTACACGGTCGCACTGCGTACCCGCGAGTTCGGCGTTCGCGTGGCGCTCGGCGCCGACCCGCGGCGCATCGCCCGTCTGGTCGCCGCGCGCGGCCTGCTGCTCACTGCAATCGGCGTCGCGCTCGGCTTTGCGCTGTACGCGCTGGTCGCGCCCTTCCTGCGCGCCTTCCTTTACGGTGTCACGACCAGCGATCCCAGCACGCTGGTGGCAACCACGCTGGCGCTGGTGGGCGCGGCGTCGCTGGCGAGTTGGCTTCCAGCAAGGCGCGCCGCGCGCGTTGATCCGGCCCTGGCGCT
>CAZLSB010000054.1:9793-18429 GCA_964561825.1 uncultured Xanthomonas sp. | reverse complement strand
CGAGCCCTTAGTGCTGAGATGGCCCGAGATTGCTTTGATCAAGGGACAGCAAAGCCGCATTGCGGCAGAATGCCCGGCCTCACCATAGTACTCTTGTGGAGCCTCGCCGATGCCCAGCCGCCGTGATCTTGCCAATGCCATTCGTGCGCTGGCCATGGACGCCGTCCAAAAAGCTAATTCCGGTCATCCGGGCATGCCCATGGGCATGGCTGATATTGCTGAAGTGTTGTGGAACGACTTTCTGCGCCACAACCCAAGCGATCCGCATTGGTGCAATCGCGATCGTTTTATGCTTAGCAACGGCCACGGCTCAATGCTGCACTACGCCTTGCTGCATTTGACCGGATACGATCTGCCGATTGAACAGTTACAGCGTTTTCGGCAATTGCATTCAAGAACGCCGGGCCATCCGGAAGTGCATGAAACGCCAGGTATCGAAACCACCACGGGGCCGCTGGGTCAAGGTTTGGCTAATGCAGTCGGTATGGCGCTGGCCGAGAAAATCCTGGCGCGGCGCTTCAATCGTCCAGGCTTTGAATTGGTCGATCACTACACCTACGTGTTTATCGGCGATGGCTGCTTGATGGAGGGCATCTCCCATGAAGTGGCGTCTCTGGCAGGCACACTGAAGCTAGGCAAGCTCATTGTGTTGTATGACGACAACGGGATTTCCATCGACGGCAAGGTGCAAGGCTGGTTTACCGATGACACGCCGCTGCGATTTGCGGCGTACGGCTGGGAAGTGATCCCGGATGTGGATGGCCACAACGCAGAAGCGCTGAAGGCTGCGCTGGTCACCGCGGCTGCTGATCCAAACCGACCCACGCTGATTTGCTGTAAGACGGTGATCGGTTTTGGCTCGCCACAAAAACAAGGCAGTGAAGCCAGTCACGGCGCGCCGCTCGGCAAAGATGAAATCACCGCAACACGGGCGGTGCTCAATTGGCCGCACGCGCCATTTGTGATTCCGCCGGACATTTACGCCGCCTACGATGCGCGCGTGGCTGGGGCCGGCTGGCAGCGCGACTGGGAAGCGCTTTACACGGCTTATCAAAATGCCTATCCAGAATTGGCCGCCGAATTTGCGCGCCGTATGGCCGGCGATTTGCCGCCGGAATGTGGCGAGGCGATAGACCTGCTTATTGCGCAATTCAATCGCGAAGGCGCGTCCATTGCGTCACGCAAAGCCAGCCAGCGGGTACTTGAAGTCCTAGTCCCGGTAGTGCCGGAACTAATCGGCGGTTCTGCGGATTTGGCGCATTCCAATTATTCAATTGTTAAAGCCAGTCGGGATATTCAAACCCACGACGATGGCAATTACATCTATTACGGCGTGCGTGAGTTTGGCATGACCGCGATAGCCAATGGACTAACACTGCATGGCGGTTTGCTGCCTTTCACGGCGACCTTCCTAGTGTTTTCTGATTATGCGCGCAACGCGGTGCGCATGAGCGCGCTGATGAACGCGCGCGTGGTGCATGTCTATACGCACGACTCCATTGGGCTCGGTGAGGATGGCCCCACGCATCAGCCGGTTGAGCATTTGGCGAGTCTGCGTTACATCCCCAACAATCGCGTCTGGCGGCCCTGTGATGCGGTTGAATCGGCGGTGGCCTGGAAAGTCGCGTTGGAACGCCGTGACGGCCCCAGTTGTTTGGCGTTTTCGCGGCAGAATCTGCAGCATCAGATCCGCAGCGCAGAACAGATTGCCGCCATCGCACGCGGTGGATATGTACTTTTAGACACGGCGACCGACAAAATTGACCTGATTTTGATCGGCACTGGATCGGAATTGGATTTGGCGATGCAAACTGCGCGAACTTTGGCAACGCAGGGATATGCGATTCGCGTGGTATCCATGCCCTGCGCAGAAGCGTTTGATGCGCAGCCACTGGCTTACCGCGAGTCAGTTTTACCAAATTGGTGCCGCAAACGTGTCGCAATTGAAGCTGGCATCGCCGATTATTGGCGCAAATATGTGGGTTTAGACGGCGCCGTCATTGGAATGGATCGCTTCGGTGCATCGGCTCCGGACAAGGTTTTGTATGAATATCTAGGTTTTGGGTTAGACAGAATTTTATCAGTTAGCGAATCACTGTTGGCTAATTAGCTGCGTTCAATCAGGGTTATCAGGTGGCCAAATCTATGTGTCGAATTCAAGGTTTGATCTGTATTGTGGCCATCTTCCTGTCGGCGACTATTTCCGCGCAGGAATTGCGTTTGGCTGATCCTACGTTTTTGGCGACGATTAAAGACGACGAGCCGACCTTGCCGCGCGGGTTAAGCAGCGCAGAGCAGGCGAGCTGGCGGCTGCCGGATTTGTCGAGAATGCCATTGGCACCGCCGCTTGGCGAAGTGCATACCCCCGCAGAATACGAAAGAAACGCCGGCTTGCTGATTCGCTGGGGCTCACAGAATGCGCTATTGACCGAAATGGCGGTTGCCGCCACCAATAATGAGTCCAGCTTTAAGCTCTATGTGGTGGTATCCAGCGGATTGCTGAGCTCGGCGACTTCAACCTTGACCAACGCCGGCGCCAATATGAACCAAGTTCAATTTGTGGTGGCCAATAGCGATTCAGTTTGGATTCGCGATTATGGCCCGCGTTATATCGACAACGCAGGTCGGCGCGCGATTGTGGACCACGTTTACAACCGTCCCCGTCCGCAGGATAACGCCATTCCTGGCGTCATCGCCCAACAATGGAATGAGCCAAAATTTGATCTGCCACTCACCCATGGCGGAGGCAATTTCCATCTGTTTGAAGATGGAACTGCCTATATGACCTCTTTGATTGTTAATGAAAATCCGGGTTTAAGTGCGCAACAGATTAAGGATTATTATTTCGCATACCAGGGTTTGGACTTAACTATCACCAATCCCCTGCCGGTAAGTTTTGATTCGACTCAGCACATTGATATGTGGATGCTGCCAGCTGATAATAATCAAGTGATTATCAACGAATATCCAAACAGCGGTGGCGTTTACACGGCCCCACGGCAGGTTGCCGAGGAAATGGCTGCTTTGTTGGCTACGCGCGGCAAAACGGTTCTGCGGATTGGCGGCTGGCGCGCTAATAATTCACACTACACCTACGCGAATGCCGTGGTCTTGAATCGAACCGTATTGACGTGCCGTTTTGATGGTTATGAGGTAGAGAATGCCAACGCGGCGAATGTGTTTCAGCAAGCCTTCCCAAACCGTCAGATTGTGCCAGTGAACTGCTCCAGCATAATCAGCTTGGCCGGTGCGATTCATTGCATTGTGATGCATGTCCCGGCCGTGTTATTGCGTTATGGATTTGAATAAGCCTAGCAGCCTGTCGGGCTTTGCGCGCACTCGCGAGGAAAGTCCGACAGGCTGCTAGAATATAATCCTGGGTCATGCTTCAACCACCACCCAAAATTTGATTGAGCAAGCTTGCGAGCCGTTCCCCAGCCAATTTTAGTCGTTGGTCAGCCTGCGGGCGTTTGGCTTCCAGGTAGCGTCCGGTGATTTTGTGGCGTGGTGGATAAAAATCTGCCCGCTGCATAATCTGGCAGGACTCTTCCGCCCAGTTTGATGGGGCCGAAATTGCGACGATCTGTGAGGACTCGCTGGTCAATGATTGCTGATCGAGTCGCGTTAGGTAGCTCTGGGCGTCGATTTTTAAGCTGTCGATAATCAAGCTGTCCCATACCGAATGCAGGTTCCAACCCTCGCGTTGGATACTGATTTGAAAATCGTTGCCACCGCGATCGAAGGCAAAACCTGCATGTAAGGGCTGGTGTATATCGCCGACAAAATGCACGACGAATTTCAACGCATCGCGGCGCCGCTCCAGTGGTAACGAGAGATCGGCAAGTTCCTTGCTGAAACGCTCAATGCCCCCGACCACACACAAACCCTCTTTGCAATTGGTGTTCGCATGGTAATGACACTGGTCTTTTTCAAAATTCACCCAGTGTAGCGGTACCGTCCATTGGTACTCGGGCACCGATTCGCGCACATAATCCGCCCAGCTAGCGATGCCGCCAAGCGTGGGGTCGGCTTCACCCTGCAATAACTGGCTGACCGCGGCCTTCGCAATAGGGTTCAGGCGCGCTTGCGCAAGATCGCCAACGATGCGGTGCCCGGTTTTCCCCCAGGCATAGGCATCCAGCGAAGTGCAAAGAAGCGCAGAAATCGCCAACAGGGCGGAGCTAAGACGCATGGCAGGGTGTCGGCAAATAAGTGCGGCGAGCATATCCTCAGAACATCCTCTAGGAGGCGCAAACTGCGTGACGGAACGAGACCTAACAGGGCAAACAAGCTTATCCGCGCTGTTGCGGGGCGCAGTAGCGATGGCACCGCCGGGCGTGGAGGCGCTGGATGCGGAGTGTCTGTTGGCGTTTGTGCTGGGGCGCAACCGCGCCGGATTGTATGCGCGCTTAAGCGATCCGGTTGCCGAGCACCATGCCCGCGCTTTCGCGTTGCTCTGGCAACGCCGTTGCAGCGGCGAACCCTATGCTTATCTGGTGGGTGAGCGCGAGTTCTACGGGCGTCGTTTTCAGGTGGATCACAGCGTTTTGATTCCGCGTGCTGGCACCGAAACCTTGCTGGAGGCCGCGCTTGCTCGGTGGCCCGTAACACGAGCCGGCGTGGTGTTAGATGCGGGCACCGGATCAGGTGCGTTAGCGGTGAGTTTTGCGCTGCAGCGACCAGACAGTACGGTCTATGCCGTTGACTACAGCGCCAGCGCGCTGCGCGTGGCATCGAAAAATGCGCGAGACCTGTGCGCCGCGGTGCACTTTTGGCGCGGAGATTGGCTGCATGCGGTGGCCGAACACAGTGTCGACATGATCATCTCCAATCCGCCGTACCTGGGCGCGGATGATTCCCATCTGCCTGGACTCATTCAAAGCGGCGAGCCGCGCATAGCGTTGGTGGCCGCGGATGATGGGCTGGCCGATTTGGCCGGACTGGCGGCAGCGGGGCTGCGCGTCTTGAGCGGCGGGGCTTGGCTGCTAATGGAGCACGGTTGGATGCAAGGCGCGGCCGTGCGCGGGATGCTGGCCAACATGGGATACACGCAGATCGTCACTGAACTTGATTTCGATCAGCATGAGCGCGTAACCGGGGGCCGCAAGGGCGCCTGAACGCAACTGGATGCGACGCTGTTGCGATAGGCGCGCTCCTGCAACGCGATGTTTGACATTTGATCCATTTCGATCATTAAGTACGCCACTAGAGGTGTGCGAATGACTGATCGAATTTAACTTAGGGCTCGTAAGGAAATAACTTGGACTTTTGGCCGTCGGATTGGGATGCGATGCGAGGCGCGATGAGCGCGGTGTGGCGCGCCACACAAGCGATTCGCAACGAGGCAGCGCGCCCAATCCGGCGAGCAAAAAGTTCAAGTTATTGACGAACGAGCCCTTAGCTTGGAGCAACTCGCCAGCGCCGCGGATTTACCGCTGCGCACCGCGCGCTTTTACATCCAGAAGGGTTTGTTGGCCCGCCCGCATGGCAGCACGCGCAGCGCTTGGTATGACGCCGAGCATTTGTCCGCTTTGTTGCGTATCCGGCGTTGGAGCGAGGCTGGTTTGTCGCTGGCGCGCATTGCTGAACTGCTCAGCGAAGGGGAGCTGGCGCCAGCGCCGCGACGCAGCCCAGGTTCCATTGAAGTGCGCACCCATATCCACCTGGCCGAAGGTTTGGAACTGGTGATCACACCAGACCAGGCGCGGCTCAGCCCTGAGCAGTTGCGCGCGCTGATCCGCGCCTTGCTCGAAGCCCACGCAGGCGTCTGCGTTACCGCAACACCCACCCAGAAGTCGGTTTATGAATGAAACCACGTCCTCGCGTCGAACCGCGCCGTGCGCGATCGTGCGCGCACCCTCACCGCTGGCCGCCACTCGCATTCATTTGGCGATCGATGACCTACTGGCCACCATTAGACTAGAACAGCGCTACGAAAATCGCGAAAGCCAAGCGATTGAGGTGTCCTACACCTTGGCGGTGCCGCTCGACGCCGCGCTGCTGGATGTCGAGGTCGAGATTGCTGGGCAAAAGCTGCGCGGGCTCGTGCAGCCCAAACAACAGGCGGAAATGCGCTACGAACAAGCACTGGCCGAAGGCCACAGCGCTTTTTCGATTCGAGTCGTGGATGGCTTAGCCAATATCGCGCTCGATAATCTAAAACCCGGCGAGACGCTGGCGCTGCGCATCGTGATGGCGCAGTGGCTTAGCTGCAACGGCGACCGCGTGCGCCTGACGCTGCCGACCACGCTCGCGCCGCGTTATGGCGATTGTCGCCTGGCACCTGCCGATCAGCCGCAGGTCGATATGCTGGTGGAAAATGCGTTCAGCTTGAGTGGGCAGGTGCGCGGTTTGCTGGCCCGCGCGCAGCTGGCTTCCGTGACCCATCGATTGGCGATGCAAGCCACTGCAGACGGCATGGATTTTTCGATCGATCATCCTAGAAACCTCAGTTGACCGCTTCCCATCACCCATAACGCGATGATTATTTGCACTTTTCAGCACTTTGATCAGTTCACCTATAGTGTGAGTCCGCTACGGGGCAGATTGCACGGCTCTGGCTGCGCATGGCTGCGTTGCAAGTCGTTGGAATGGAACAACGGGGCGCAGTGCGCGGTAGCCAAAGTGAAGATGAACTGCGCCGCCGCGAGTTGATCCCGATAGTGGCGCGCGGGCTTTCTGGCAAACCCGAGTTGGCTGCTGCGCTGGCGCAAGCTCGTTTGAGCTTGAGCCTTCTGGGGCTGGAACTGCCACCCGCCTTATTCAATTGGTTGGATGGTTTGGCCGAAGCGCAAGGACTGGATCTGGAGTCCGGCGCATTCTGGATCACGCTAATCGATGAACTTTGCGCGCGGCCGGATGGTGAGGTTTTGCGCCAGAGTTTGGGGCGATAGCGCTGGGCATTGGCCGGTGTGCGTGGCTCGCGCGCACCGGCGCGGCCTGCCAGCTGGGTCAATTGGTCAGGCTTGGGGCGCTCGCGTTCCAACGATTACATCGCGCTCCACCCAGCTTTGCAGCAGCGCGCGTGCCGGCGCCAGTAGCGCGTGGGCATCGGGATGCCCACTGTCTGCGGCCAACTGCAGCACAAGATCTCGACCACTCAGGCCGTTGTCTGCTTGCACCAACGCCAACAAGCGCGCGGCCAGCGGCTCTAATGCCTGGAACTGCACACGATCCGCGCGGTTGCGATAGATCAATAAGCACGTCGGCAGTTCGCTAGGCGCCTGCGGTTGGAATTCCGGGCGAATCAAATGGACTGGATATTGGTAGCCGAGTAACCAAGCAACCGGGGATGGCACCGGCACATTTTCGATCAAATCACCACAATCTGCATCGACTTGCACGCTTTCAAGCTCGCCATCATTCAAATCCAAAGCCAGTTCAATCCACTCGTAATGCGCCAATTCGTGCAAAAAAGGCCAACGTGTTTGCCAGTATTCGGGCCGATCACCCAAAAAACGGACAAATTCACTGCCTAGCTCATGAAACAACGGCGTATGCGCCACATGGGCGATGTAAAAGTGTCGCACCAGACTGTGCCATTCCTGCGCTGACAACAAGCGCCGTATCACCGGAAAGTTGCCAGCCAGCAATCCCGTGATGTTGTTGAATAGCAATTCTCGATAAATCTGCAGCCGACGGTCTTCCAACCCAACGGGCGCGCTGACCGTTTCCGGGTCGCGCAGATGGCGCGCCAACGCCAGTTGCACTAGCTCAAACGACCGCATGAGCAGCGCGTTTTGCCAAGGCCGCGCCGACATTAGCGTCGCTTGGGTAGAGCGCAGCTTGCTGAACTGCATGCATGTCGCGCGACAGCGTAGCGCCAGCACGCGCCTGCAAACCGCGCACCTTTGCTAATTCGGTCAGCAACTGCGGCAGCGGCGGGATATTGAAATCACGCTCCAACAGCGTCGCTCGAAGACCCATGCGCTGGTAGGTGTAAGCGAGTAGTTCCCAAACCGGATCAACCACGTCCGCGCCGTGGGTATCGACGATTAAATCGGGCGCCTGGTTGTAATGGCCTGCCACATGCAGATAAACGACACGCTGCGCGGGTATCTGGTCGATAAACGCGCGCGCATCGTAGCGGTGATTCACGCTGTTCACGTAGACGTTGTTGACGTCCAACAAGATATTGCAATCGGCTGCGCTAACCACTTCGAGCAGGAACTCGATTTCCGACATATCGCTCGCCAGTGGCGTGTAGAACGATGCGTTTTCGATCGCGATGCGCCGCCCCAATAAGTCCTGGGTGCGCGAAATGCGCGCAGCGACGTGCTTTAGCGCATCTTCGGTAAAGGGAATTGGCAACAAATCGTATAAATGACCCTCACCACTGCACCAGCTCAAGTGCTCGCTATACAAAGCGATGCCATGTAGTTCCAAAAAGCCCTTGAGGCGCTGCAGAAAAATCTCATCTAGCGGGTCTGGCCCGCCCAAAGACAAGGATAACCCGTGCGCGATAAATGGGAAACGCTCGGTGTATCGGCGGAAGGCTTTACCCATCCTTCCGCCGACACCGAGCCAGTTTTCTGGGGCAACCTCAAAAAAATCGACCGTCTCATGTAGATCGGAGGCGCTGTCGAGTTCAGTCAGCATGCTGCGTCGCAAACCCAATCCAGCACTATGCGAGTCGG
>CAZLSB010000054.1:6849-9693 GCA_964561825.1 uncultured Xanthomonas sp. | reverse complement strand
CCGCACTTGCCTTCTTCTTTGGCCTTGTCGCCGCCGCACTTGCCTTCTTCCTTGGCCTTGTCGCCACCGCACTTGCCTTCGCCGCACTTACCTTCTTCCTTGGCCTTGTCGCCACCGCAGCTGCCTTCTTCTTTGGCTTTATCAGCGCCACACTTGCCTTCGCCGCACTTGCCTTCTTCTTTGGCCTTTTCGTCGCCAACCAACATGTAGCCCTGCGCCAAATCAGTCGCCTGCATGCCCGAGCCAGTGTTGCCCGCGCTGATGCCGAAGCTCAGGCTACCCAGGAACGCTGCACCTACGGCCAAGGAAACCGATTTGATCATTTTATTGCTCATTGTGTCTTTCTCCGATCATGGATGGTGCCCCGGTCGGGGCGAGTTTGCGCTGCGCGAGCAGCTTTACCGCAGCCGAGATCATCGGCGGCATAACGCTATGCCTGCTTGATGACATTGGCAACCGTCGAGCGGCCCGCGTCGCCAAAGAGACCGGCAGGTACGAGGAAATCTTTCGGCCCATCTGCCTGCCTTTTTTGAAATTCGTTCAACGTCGTCCACCGGGCACCGCTTTGCGGCGCGCTGCAGGTCGCTGATCGCCGCGCGTTGTGCGGCCGACCGTTGCTGCCGCCTTGGCTTTCGGCGCCGCTTTTTTGCGCGCTGTGGATTTGTCTTCAGCGCGTGGCGCAGATCGCGGCGCCGGCCTCGCCAGGCTGATGTTTTTGGGGCGCGCGGCCAGCTTGGCCGCGGCGGGAATCTGCTGGTCCGCGCCGCGCCGGGCGCCCAAAGCGCTGGGCAGCACCGCCACGGTGATTTCTTCGCGATCGTGATAGAGCTGCCGGGCGCGCACGACATAGGCTTTTTTCAGCAACGGATCGAGGACGGCTCTGGCGCTCATCCAGGCGTCGAAACGGCGCTTCATCGGCAGTTTCAGATTAAAAATCGCGGCGCTACACCAACCCGAGTTGAACCAGCGGGCGACCAGTTCGGCGACTCGGCCGGGTTGTTCGACCATATCGCAGACCAGCCAATCGACTGGTTTATTCGGCCGATAGCGAAAGCCGTCTTCACGCAGGTGGGTGACGCGGCCGCTCTCCATCAGGCGCGCATCCATTCGAGCATTGTCGATGGCGGTCACGCGCATCTGGCGCATCACCAGTTGATAGGTCCAGCCGCCGGGCGCGGCGCCTAAATCGACCGCGCTGCCATTGGCGCGCAGCAGCGCGCGGCGCTCCGCGTCGGACAGCAGAACTTGAAAGGCTTCATCGAGTTTGAGGGTAGACCGGGATGGTGCATCGCGCGGGAATTTCAGCCGCGGAATGCCACCCAGAAACGCCGCGCCACCACCCGCTGGAGCCTGACCGATCAACGCATGCGTGCCGGATAACAACCACACTGCGGCTTGCACACCAGCAGCATCGGCCGCGGACACCGTAGACCGTAAGCGGGCCTCCAGTGCGCTGACCAGCGGCGCCAGGGGTTTGGTCGCTTCACTGTCGGGCGTAAGCAAACTCAGCTGGGTGTAGGGGCCCATCTGCTGCAGCGCATGGCTGATCGGCGTGACCCGATCTTTCACGTTCAGACCGCTTAGTTCAGCGTGTACGAGCAAAATATCACGGGCAAATATCAGCTCAGTCAGGCGTGGCACCAGGCTAGCCGCATCGACACGCACCACCGCTTCTTGGGTGGAATCGATTTGCGCACTGGCGCCACGGGCAGCAAACCAAGCGCGCAGTTCCTCGATCAGATCGGGCTCAAAGCCGACGCGACACAGCAGCGCAAGTCGATACAGGGTCACTTCGATTCTCTCGTCCGACACAGATGAGCACTATCGCAGGTAAACGGAAGACCTAAAGCGCCCAGCCCAAAGCCATCAATGCCAACGCCGAGTAGAGGCCGGCGACGGCGTCGTCGGCCATTGCGCCCAGACCACCACCCAAGTCTCGGTCCAGTTTCGACGCCGGCCAGGGTTTGACGATATCGGCCAAACGGAACAGCAAGAATCCGCAGACCAGAAAAGTCGGCCACGACCAAGCATGCGTCATCGGCCAGGTCAGCAGACCCAGGCTCAGGGTCAGCCATTGTCCGACCCATTCATCAATGACAATCACCGACGCGTCTTCGCTGTCCAGCGCGCGGCACACCCAACCGGCGCTTAGCACACCAACCGCAAAAGTGCTGCCCACCACCAACAGATTCAACCACCAGGGCCAGGCAGCCGCGCCACACAATACGAACAACACCACGGCGGCGGCTGAACCGGTGGTGCCCGATGCCCACGGCGACAATCCACTGCCAAAGCCGCTGGCGATCCAGCCGTGCGGGTGGGCCAATACGATGCGCGCTTCGCGACGCACGTCGCGGCTCATCGGAAATGCTCGAACCCGGCGCTAGGCGGCGTCATTAAGCGACCTTCGCTGTCCAAAAAGTGCACGCCGTCACCAGGGCCTAGCGCGCCGATCCGTGTTAACGGCAGATGGGTGGCGCTGGCAATGGCGGGTAGTTGATCTTCTAACTGCGCTGGCACGCTGAAACACAATTCGTAATCGTCACCGCCTAGCTGCAAGGTTAGCCGTTGCGCCGGCACCTCGATCAAGGTCAATAAGGCCCGCGATGCCGGCAGTGCATCGGCCTCCAGCACCGCAGCCAGGCCACTGGCGCGGCAGATATGGCCAAGATCAGCGGCCAAACCATCGGAAACATCAATGCAGGCAGTGGCAATGCCGCGCAAGGCCAGGCCGAGCGCCACGCGCGGCGTCGGCCTTGCCAGACGCTGCTGCAGTCGGGTGCGCGCCAGATTGCGTTCACCGTCGTACGAGCCGCTGCGCATGCCGCGCAGCGCTAGCGCGGC
>CAZLSB010000054.1:0-6839 GCA_964561825.1 uncultured Xanthomonas sp. | reverse complement strand
CGCTGCCGATGGCGGTGAGCGTCAGCGACATCGGCCCGCGCGTGGTGTCGCCGCCAATCAGGGCTACCTGATGGCTATCCAGCAAGGCAAACAACCCGGCCAGCAGTGGGTCGACATAACCAGGATCCAAACTCGGCATGGTCAGCGCCAGCGTGCAAAAACGCGGCGTCGCGCCCATCGCCGCCAGATCGCTCAAATTCACCGCGGCGCATTTGTAGCCGATGTCCGCGGGCGCGGCATCCAGCGGAAAATGCACGCCGGCGACCAGCGTGTCGGTGCTGATCACACATTCCTCACCCGCCGCGAAGCGCACGATCGCGCCGTCATCGCCAATGCCACGCACCACGCCTTCGTGCGCCCGCACCCGCGCGATCAAGGCGTCGATGAAGGCGAATTCGCTGGTCATGGCAGGGCGTTCAACCAAGGTTCAACGCGCTTGTAGCTCGGCGCTGCGTATGCGGCGCGCCAGTTTGTCGAGCACACCATTGACGTAGGTGTGGCCGCCCTCGCTGCCAAAATCCTTGGCCAGATCGATCGCCTCGTTGAGCACCACCCGATACGGCACATCCAAGCGATGCATCAATTCAAAGGTCGCCAGACGCAAAGTGGCGCGTTCGATCACGTCGATCTCGTCGATGCGGCGATCCGCAAACGGGGTGATCGCGGCGTCGATCTCAGTGAGGTGGGTTTCGACACCCAGCAGCAGCTCGGAAAAATAGGCACCGTCGGCAATCGCCATATCCTGCTCTTCGTTGAACTGCGTGATGATCCGGTGCATGGGACCACCGCCGATCTGCCATTGATAGATCGCCTGCAGTGCACGACGACGCGCTCTGGCGCGCTCCGGAAATGGCCGATTGGGTTTCACAGTTCGGGCTCCAAGTGCTGCAACAGATTGAGCTGTTCGATGATCGCCAGCGCCGCGTCTGCGCCTTTGTTGCCCGCTTTGCCACCGGCGCGATCCAGCGCCTGTTCTAGCGTATCAACGGTGAGCACAGCAAATCCCACCGGCAAGCCATGATCAAGCGCCACCTGCATCAAGCCGTTGGAAGCGCCACCGGCTACGTAGTCGAAATGCGCGGTATCGCCGCGAATCACGCAGCCCAGCGCAACAATGGCGGCATAACGACCGCTAGCAGCCAGTTTATCGGCGGTCAGCGGCAGCTCAAATGCACCGGGCACACGAATCAATGTGAGATCTGCGTCATCCACGCCGTGGCGCAACAAAGCGTCGCGCGCGCCTTCAACCAATCGCGACACGACCAGATCATTGAATCGCGATGCCAACAATGCGATTCGACCGATCGGTGTCGAAAAATCACCTTCGATGCGTTCCATGCCATCGATACATCCAATTGCGGGGCGCGGAGTTTACGAGCATTGACTGTATTGTGCCTGAGTAGCAATGCGCGTCTGTCTGTTGCGAGCCTAGCGTAGTTTTCAGGTGCGCGTCGATTGACCTGTCGACCTGGCACGCGCAGGCTTGTCAAACAACCATGCAAGGCCTTGGCCATGAGCGATGCGACTTCAGAACCCGTTGGGCGCGGCGCGCAGCTGGAGGAATTGCTGAATGCTTTGACCCATGGCCTGGGTGCGGTCTTCGCATTGGCTGCGGGTGCCGTGCTGATTACGCTGGCGTCGATCTATGGCGACCAATGGGCGGTGATTGGTGCGTCCATTTATGGTGTATCGCTGATATTGCTCTATGTGGCGTCGACGCTCTACCACGCAGTCAGCCACGAACCAACCAAGGCGCGTCTGAAAGTATTCGACCATTGCATGATTTATGTGCTGATCGCCGGCACTTACACGCCGTTTACCTTAACAAGTTTGCGTGGTCCGTGGGGCTGGACCTTGTTTAGCTTGATCTGGGGCTTGGCATTGGCTGGCATCGTGTTCAAGCTGTATTACACCGGTCGCTTTCGGTGGTTGTCGACCGGCATCTATCTGGTCATGGGCTGGCTAGTGGTGGTGGCAATCGAACCCTTGATGACGGCTTTGCCACAAGGCGCTTTTGCTTGGCTGATGGCGGGTGGCGTGGCATACACCTTGGGCACCGTGTTTTATATGAGTGAGCGACTGCGCTTCTCACACGCCATCTGGCATGGCTTCGTGATGGTTGGCAGCGTTTGTCACTTTGCGGCGGTGTTGATCCAGGTGCTTGGGCAGCAACCGGGCGTCACCAGTTGAGCCGTTTGTGCGCGGGCCAGCCGCAACCTTAAAAAAATCTGCAACTGAGCCGGAACTTTCAGATGCAATAAACAGTCTTTGGGCATCAGACCGCTTACGGTCGCCTATCAGTCAGGAGAAAACAATGCGTTATGGGTTTTGGTTGGCGGCCGTTGGCATGCTTGCAAGTGCGCACGTCGCAGCGCAAGACAAGCCTGAGGACCTCGTGAAAGCGGCATTGAAGTCCCTGAACGCCGACATTCGCGTTGAAGCAGTGCGCGCAGCACCGATTGATGGGCTGTACGAAGTCACTGTGCCGGGTCAAATCGTCTACGTCACCGCCGATGGCAAGTACCTGGTTCAGGGCACGATTCTCGACATCGCCCAAAAGCTCGATTTGACCGAACAGCGTCGCGCTGAGTTACGCCGCGAATTGCTCGCTAAAGCACCCAGCAATCAGCGCATTATCTTTAAGCCGAAGGGTGAGGTGAAACATTCGGTCGCCGTATTTACCGATATTGACTGCGGATATTGCCGCGAACTGCATAAACACATGGCCGAGTACAACGATCGTGGCATCCAGATCGAGTACTTGATGTTTCCGCGCGCCGGGGTGGGCTCGGACTCCTTCCGTAAAGCGGTCTCTACGTGGTGCGCGAAGGATCAACAAGACGCATTGACCAAGGCCAAGGCCGGAGAGGAACCGGGTGATGCGACCTGCGTCAATCCGATCGAAGCGCAGTATCAGTTGGGCCAGCAAATGGGCGTAACTGGCACTCCAACGTTGGTGTTTCCCGACGGCAATGTGGCGCCGGGTTATGTGACACCGGATCAACTTGAACAACGTCTGATGGCGGCGGAAGCGGCGGTCGCTGCGAGCGATAAAGCCAAAGCCAAATAGTGCCAGTCGGCTAGAGTTGGCTTCGCGCGCGTAAGCTCTGCGCGACGCGAAGTCGCTCGGCATTAGCCTAAGTTACTGGCGAAAAAGCAAAAGAGCACGAGGCTGCGCAAGGCGCCTCGTAGCCGCAACCACGTATGATCCGACCGCTCTGACGCTAGCTGCGCGCCCCGATGCCGATCCGCTCGTTTCCAGGGGCTCTGGCCCTGTCTCCCTTTCGCGTTGAAGCGCTCAACTGGCGTCTGCGCGCTTTGGGCGCGAGATTAACCGCGGTTTCCGAAGTTTTTGTGGTTTTCGGCGCCGATCCATCGATCAGCGACGCGCGCTTGGCTGAAGTCTTGCAGTGGGGCGAGTTGGCAGCCGATATCTGCGCGGCAAACTCCATTTGGGTCGCACCGCGGGTGGGCACACGCTCGCCGTGGTCCAGCAAGGCGACCGACATCTTGCAGCGCTGCGGTCTGTCAGTCGCGCGCGTGGAGCGCTTGCTGCGCTACGCCTTTTCTGAATGGCCTGACCATCCACAGGCGGTCGGCCAAGTTGAGGCCCTGCTGCACGATCCGATGACGCAGAGCGTGCTTCGCGATCCCGCGCAGTTCGCGCAATTGCATCAACATCCTGTTGCGGGTGAGCTGCTGCATATCGACAGCGATGTCGCGGCGCTGACAAAGGCCAATGCGCAGCTGGGATTGGCGCTGAGCGACGACGAAATCGATTATCTGGCGAAGCGCTACGCGCAGCTTGAGCGCGCCGCGACCGACGCCGAATTGATGATGTTTGCGCAAGCCAATTCGGAGCACTGTAGGCATAAGGTCTTCAATGCCAGTTGGACGCTCGATGGCGAGACTCAGCCCTCCAGTTTGTTCGGCCACATCAAAAACACCCATGTAATCACACCGCAAGGCACTTTGGTGGCCTACAAAGATAACGCTGCGGTGCTCGCCGGCCGCGTTGGGGCGCGGTTTTTGGCGGACGCGGATGGGCAATACCGTGCGCACATTGAGCCGATCCATCTGGCCATTAAGGTTGAAACGCATAACCACCCGACTGCAATCGCGCCCTACGCGGGTGCGGCCACCGGAGCGGGTGGCGAAATCCGTGACGAAGGTGCGACCGGCCGCGGCGCGCGCCCCAAAGCTGGGTTGACCGGTTTTTCGGTGTCGCATTTGCGTTTTGCCGATGCGCCACAGCCCTGGGAGTCAGCGCGCTCCTTGCCGCAGCATTTGGCCAGCGCGCGCCGCATCATGCTCGAAGGTCCAATCGGCGCTGCGGCGTTCAACAACGAATTTGGGCGACCGGCGCTAGCCGGTTATTTCCGAACTTTCGAGCATTTCGACGGCGACGCATGCAAAGGCTACGCCTTTGATAAGCCGATCATGATCGCCGGCGGCCTTGGCAGCGTGCGTGCGGGCGATGTCGCCAAGGGTTTTTTGCAAGCCGGCGATGCCGTGATCGTGCTCGGCGGACCCGCCATGCTGATTGGTTTAGGCGGTGGAGCTGCCTCATCGCAGGCCAGTGGCGTGGGCAGTGCATCGCGCGATTTCGCGTCGGTACAGCGCGATAACGCCGAGATGGAGCGGCGTTGCCAGGAGGTGATTGATCGTTGCATCGCGCTGGGTGCGGACAATCCGATGGTTAGCATTCACGATGTGGGTGCCGGCGGATTGTCGAACGCAATCCCCGAATTGCTGCATGACAGCGGTGTCGGCGGCGACCTAAATTTAGGCGCCGTATTGAATGACGATCCGGGCATGAGCCCGATGCAAATCTGGTGTAACGAAGCACAAGAGCGTTATGTGCTGGGGGTGCGTCCGCCTGATTTGCCGCGATTTGTCGCGCTTGCCGAGCGTGAGCGTTGTTTGTACGCGATAGTGGGCCATGCAACAGCGGCGCAGCACTTGCGGGTGGTGTTAGATGCAACTGCGGTGATCGATTTGCCGATGGATGTGTTGTTTGGCAACGCGCCAAAAATGCACCGACAGGCGCATCGCCACCAGCCGCAGCCGGGCGCAGCGCTTGATCTTCGCGCCTTGGATGTCACCACTGCCTTGTTGAGCGTGCTGCGTTTTCCGTCCGTGGGCAGCAAACAATTTCTGATTACGATTGGCGATCGCAGTGTCGGTGGCCTGAGTCATCGCGACCAAATGGTCGGGCCCTGGCAGACGCCGGTTGCCGATGTCGCCGTCACTTTGGCTGACTTTGACGGCTACACTGGCGAGGCGATGTGCATCGCCGAGCGCTCCCCCATCGCCGTGTTGGACGCGCGCGCCGCGGCGCGCATGGCGGTCGGCGAAGCGCTCACCAATGTCTATGCAGCGCCGATTGAGCACATCGAAGACATCAAACTGTCGGCCAATTGGATGGCGGCCGTGGGCGATCCAGACATGGATGGCGCGCTGTACGCCGCCGTCGAGACCATTGGTCGCGATCTGTGCCCGGCGCTCGGTTTGGGTATTCCGGTGGGCAAGGATTCTTTGTCGATGCGCGCCCAGTGGCGCAGCGAAACGGGCGCCGAGTGCCGCACGCGCGCGCCGGTGTCACTGATCATCAGCGCATTTGCCCCGCTTGCCGATGTGCGGCAGACGCTGACCCCCGAGTTACAACGTCGCGACGGCAGCAGCGCAATCTGGTTGGTGAATCTGGGTGCGGCGAGCGCGCGTCTGGGTGGCAGCGCGCTGGCGCAAGTGCAGGGATTACTTGGCGATGTGCCACCGGATTTGGACGATCCGCTGGTTTTTCGTCAAGCGCTAGTGTGGTTAGCGGCGCAGAAACGCGCCGGGCGCATTCTTGCGTGGCACGATCGCAGCGACGGCGGTTTGATCGTGTCCGCGCTGGAAATGGCCTTTGCCGCGCGTTTGGGTGTGCAGATTGAGCTACCGGAAAACGCCTGTGCGCTGACCGAGTTGTGCAACGAAGAACTCGGGGTTTTGATCGAAGTTGCTAATGCCGACATCGATGCACTGCTGGCCAGCGCGCGTGCTGCCGGGTTAAGCGCGCTGTTGCGCAGAGTGGGCGCCGCGCATGCCGATGGCCGTTTGCGGGTGCAATCTGCGGGAGCAACGCTGATCGATATCGATATGGCCACGCTGATCAGCGCCTGGGGTGAAACATCCTGGCGCCTACAGCGCGAACGCGATGATCCGGACAGCGTCGACCAAGAGTTTGCGCGCTTGGCTGATTACAACGCGCCGGGCCTGGTCGAAGCACCCAGCTTTGCTGTGCAGGACGATATTGCTGCGCCGTACATTGCGACTGGCGCGCGCCCGCGGGTGGCGATCTTGCGCGAGCAAGGCGTTAACGGTCAGTTGGAGATGGCGGCCGCGTTTGATCGCGCCGGCTTCTCAGCAATTGATGTGCACATCAGTGATCTGCAATCCGGGCGCCGAAAGCTGTCGGAATTCAAAGGCCTGGCCGCTTGTGGCGGGTTTTCCTATGGCGATGTGCTGGGTGCCGGTCAAGGTTGGGCCAAAGGTATTCGCCATCATGCGAAGCTGTCCGAACAGTTTCGCGCCTTTTTTGCCGACCAGAGCACCTTTACGCTCGGCGTGTGCAATGGCTGTCAAATGATGAGCGGGCTGCGCGACTTGGTGCCCGGCGCACAAGGCTGGCCGCGCTTTTTGCGGAATCGCTCCGAGCAATATGAAGCGCGCTTGGTGCAGGTTGAGGTGTTGGATTCGCCCAGTGTGTTGCTGGCCGGCATGACCGGCTCGCGCCTGCCGCTGGTGGTAAACCCGGTGTAACCGTCGGGGGAGCCATTCGGGTTGGCGGGATAGGC
>CAZLSB010000053.1:0-18450 GCA_964561825.1 uncultured Xanthomonas sp. | reverse complement strand
AAGAATCATTGCGTTATGGGTGATGGGAAGCGGTCAACTGAGGTTTCTAGGTTAAATCACGTATCGGGTTGGTGTCACTCATTCTCGCCGCGCTGTTTGCGCTCAGCGCATGCAATGCCATGCAAGGCGTCGGCAAAGACATCAAAAAGGCCGGCGAGAAGATCTAAGATACCGCCAAGAAGGATGTCGCCGTTTAGAAATAACTTGGACGTAGCGGCGGGTTTTAAACCCGCCCCTACACCGCAGCGCGGGGCGCTTTGCGTTTGATGCTCCAACGCACCGCGAAGTAACAAATGGCCAGCGAGGCCAATAGCCAGATGCCGCCCCACAGCCAAGTGCCACCGCCGAACTCCTCGGCGAGCATGCGGGCGTCGGAGCGCAGGTGCGAGCGTTCGATCGTATCGCTGAAGATATCGCGCGGCACATACAGCAGGCTCATCACACCGATCAGCCGCAATGCGTAGTCGCTGGCAATCTCCGGTAGCCAACGGGCGATGGCAAATAGCGCTACTGCCATGCCTAAGCCGTAGGCTAGGCCAAAAAGATTGCGCATGAACAAAACCGTTGCGAGCGCCATGAAGATGGCGACAACGCTGAGGATGATGCGGTCATGGCGACTGCGCATGCCGGCCACCAGTAACGCAGCGCCGATCAGCAGCGAGCCCAAATAGCCGGCGCTCAGCGTCAAAAAACGATTGCCACCGGCCGATAGCACTTCGCCGCCGCGTTCAACGGTGACTTGCATGGCGACCACTTTACCGCCGGTCAGCACGGTCATCAGCGCATGCGCGGACTCATGGAAAAACACCACGAGGATTTCCAGCGGTGCCGTCCACGGCGTGCCACCGAGCGCCATCAGGATGGCTGCCAATATCGCCAAGCCGGTTAGGGCGAGTAAGGGATGCTCTTCCGCTGGCGTTGATGGCGTTGAGATCGACATGCCTCAACCACCATGGCGGCGCGCATTGGCCTCAAAATACGGGCCATGCGTCGCGCGGTGTAGATAGCGTCCCGAGCCGCGCACCGCGCGCAGATCACCATTGACCCAAGCCAATTGTCCGCGGGTGAAGGTGTGGGTGGCCACGCCTGTGACCGTTCGACCCTCAAACACATTGAAGTCGACGTTTTGATGGTGGGTTGCCGCCGAAATCGTGCGGGAGGCCTGCGCATCCCAGATCACCAAATCGGCATCGGCGCCGACGCGTACGGCGCCCTTGCGCGGATACACGCCGAAAATTTGTGCGGCGTTGGTGGACGTCACCCGCACGAACTCGCTGGGAGTCAAACGGCCGCTGCCTACGCCGTAATGCCACAGCAATGACATGCGATCTTCGATGCCCGCGCAGCCGTTTGGAATCAGTGTGAAGTCATCGCGACCGGCGGCTTTTTGCGGCGCGCAAAAACAGCAGTGATCGGTAGCAGTGGTGTGCAAATGACCGGCCTGCAAGCCCGCCCACAGCGCGTCCTGATGGTGTTTTGGCCGAAACGGCGGGCTCATCACGTGGCCCGCCGCAAAGGTGAAATCCGGATTTGTATAAACCGAATCATCGATCAGCAAATGCCCAGCCAGAACTTCGCCAAATACCCGTTGGCCCTCGCCGCGGGCCCGCGCGATGGCTTGCAGCGCATCGTCGGCCGAAACATGCACAACGTACAAAGGTGTGCCGAGCACTTCGGCGATACGAATGGCGCGGTTAGCGGCCTCACCCTCAACCGCCGGTGGGCGCGATAATGGATGTCCGGCTGGGCTGCTGATGCCGCGCGCCAAGACCTGTTTTTGTAAGCGAAACACCAACTCGCCGTTTTCGGCGTGCACAGTGGGTAAAGCGCCGAGTTCCAAACAGCGCGTGAAGCTGGATACCAACGCTTCGTCGTCGCACATGATGGCGTTTTTGTAGGCCATGAAATGTTTGAAGCTGGCCACGCCGTGTTCTTTGGCGAGCACGCCCATATCGTGATGTACGCTGTCATCCCACCAAGTGACGGCAACATGAAAGCCGTAATCGGCGGCTGATTTTTCCGCCCAGCCGCGCCAAGTTTGGAAGGCTTCCATCAGCGATTGCTGCGGATTGGGGATCACGAAATCGATAATGCTGGTGGTGCCACCGGCCAATCCAGCCGCGGTGCCGGTGTAGAAATCGTCACTGGCAACCGTGCCCATAAACGGCAATTGCATATGCGTGTGTGGGTCGATACCACCGGGCATCACCAACTGACCACCGGCATCAATGACCGTCGCGTCGCTGGGCGCTTCCATTGACTCGGCGATTGAAGCGATTTTGCCGTCTACCAGCAGTACATCAGCGCGGTACGCCGAATCGGCATCGACGACGGTGCCGCCGCGAATCAAAGTGGACATCGCACTCTCCGCTATTAAGCCATTTGGGAGCCCTACGCTACGAGGATGAGCGCTGCACGTCAAAGACCGCTATGCGTTTCTGGCCGGCGGGTGCACGCTGGGGATCAGGATGTCGAAATGCACGCCGGCACCCGTTTGGGTTTCGTAGCTGATGCGACCGCCGAGCGCCTGGGTGACCAAGTTGTAGACGATGTGCATGCCAAGGCCAGTGCCACCTTGGTTGCGTCTGGTCGTGTAAAACGGCTCGAACATATGACTGGCAACTTGATGGTCCATGCCGACGCCGTCGTCCTCGTAGCGCACCTGTAAACGCGTCCCAAGGTCGACAACGCTGATCGTCAGTGTGCCAGCCGTATTATCTGGGTAACCGTGGGCGATCGAATTCATCACTAGGTTGACAATGATTTGGTGGAGCGCGTCCGCACGGCTGGTTAAATGGACCTCTGGCGCGCAATGCAGCACCACGCGGTGTCGGTGATTGCGTAATACCGGTTGCAGCGATAACAAACTGCCTTCCAAATACTCGCGTACCGCGACTTTGCGAATATCGTTGGTGGATTGATCCACCGCGACTTGCTTGAAAGTTTTCACCAAATTGGCGGCGCGTTGCAGGTTGGTTTCCGCCATCGCGGCTGCGGCTTCGACCGGTTCCAACAAGTTTGCGATATGTATGGCCGGTAAAACCGCGCGAATATCGGCGAGTTGTCCGCGCAAAAAGGAGATCGCGGTCACGCCGATGCCCAGCGGGGTATTCACCTCGTGCGCAACGCCGGCAACCAAGCGGCCGAGCGAGGCCATTTTCTCGATTTCGATCAATTCTGCTTGCGCGCGGTGTAGTTCTTCAACGCGCGCTTCGAGCTCTAAATTGGCGAGTTTCAACGAATCCTGTGCTTGCCGCCGTTGTAGCGCCGTGGCGATATGAAATGCGACAAAGGTCAGCAATTCCTGATCGCGCGGGGTGTAAATGACTTGCGAATGATAACTTTGCACGACAATTGCACCGATCGCGCAATCGTTTTGCAGCAAGGGCACGCCCAGCCAACACACCGATCGTGAACCCAGGGTTTGCATCTCGCCAGCGGCGACTAATTGGTCAATTTGTTCGCGCGTGGCCAGCAGAGCTTTGCCACGGCGCAGCACATACTCGGTTAAACCGCGGCGCAGCTGGCGGCGCGAAAAAAAGCTCCCCGAATCATGTTCGTCAACGGCATACGGGAATTCCATTTGGCGGCCGTCGTCGACCAATAGCGCAATGAAGAAGTTTTTCGCGTACAACAGTTCGCCAATCACCGCGTGCACCGCGGCAAAAAACTCATACAAGCTATTCGCTGTGCTGGTGAGCTCGGCAATACGAAACAATGCAGCCTGCAGGCGCTCGCCACTTTGGCGCTCTTCTACTTCGCACAATAGCTCGCGATTGGTGTCAGCAAAACGTTGGTTCGCCAGCGCTAGTTCTTGGGTGCGCAAGGTCACCTGGGCTTCCAACTGCTCTTGGGCGCCACGCCGATTGATCGCGGTCAGAATATGTTGTGCAACATAAGCGAGCAGCGCGCGATCGGACTCACGGTAGCGGCGCGATTTCTCATAACTCTGCACGACGATCGCACCCTGCACGATGCCATCGGCAATCATCGGCACACCCAGCCAGTCCTCGCTGCCAGGTCCGCGCACCCCGTCATCTTTGTAATTCAGTTGTTGCAGGATTTGTTTGGATGGGCCAATCAATGCCGCGCCGCGGCGGATGACCGCCATCGTCAGGCTATTGGTGAGCTGGTCCTCATGGAACTCGATGTTTGGTTCCGGCCAGTCATAATCCTTGGTGTCCGCAAAGTAGATAAAGCGCAACGACTGGCGCGCCGCGTCGTGCAGCGCGATGAAAAAATTCTCCGCGTACATCAAGGCGCCGACGATCTGATGCATCGCGCGCAACATTTGCGTGCGGTCGAGTTCGCCGCTCGCCATATCGGAAATCGCGTACAACGAGGTTTGCAACAGCGCGCTGCGCTGCGATCGCAGCACGTCGCGTTGCAAATGGCGGGTCTGGAACAACTCGTCCAATCGCCGTGCCAATGCGCTCAGTGCGCGTTCGACCAGACCAAGTTGCGCTGCACTCAGCGCCTGCGCGGACTCCATTTGTACAATGGCACTGGCGCGCACGTTGATGGAGAGCGGCCACGAGTACCAATGGCGCTGCAGTCGTTCCAGCTGCTGCGGCCCATCTGCCTGTTGTGCTGCGTGTGCGAACTGCGCGTCGGCCCAAATGCGAGCACTGGACGGCGCGCAGCGCAGGCTACGTGGCGATTGAACCTTGCGCTTCAAGCTCCAAAACAGGGCGACGCGCGCATCCAAGACTTCACTGCAAATCAGTCGCGATGTGGCCGCGGTGGCAGCGCTCAGGCTGTTGGCATGCAGCAACTCTTGCGCCGCGGCCAAACGTGCGTCGGTCGCCAACGCCTCGCTGTCCGGCGCAGTGCTCTGGTCGAAATCCGCTGCACCGGGCATGGGCTCTCCTCCAAAAAAAACACGCTGTCGGACAAGTTATTAACTCAGGCGTATTCGATTCGAATTGATTCAACAATGGCTTGCATCGACGTTTTGACCACTTCAATATCCGGATGGCGCACGATGACATGCCCGTCGCCTTCGTAGGTGTCGGCGCGTGGTGTGCCGAGCTTCGGCAGTTTGGATTCGACCACCCATTGACCGACGCGCGCGTTGGCGGCTTCCACCCCCGCTACACGGATCACGTGGCCGTGGCCGATGCCGCGCAAAAACGCAACACCGACGGCGTATTTGCGCTCGTACGGGCCGTCAAATGCGTCGTCGACCACGGCACGCGCCCAGGCGCGGTGGAAGTCGGCGTCGTGCACATAGTTATTGCACACCACGATCTGCGCGCCCGGCGGCCGCGCGGCAATCTCGCCAATCGCCAATGAGCCATCGTCGCGGCGAAACCATTCCATATGGGTGAAACCGGTTTCCAGTCCAAGTGCTTTGACTGCGCGTACGCCCAATTCGCGCGCATCAGCAAATTCGGGGCCCGATACATCACGCGGCAATACCACCACCCATTGGATCCAGGGGTTTTCCATCACTTCCAACGGCGTGGGGAAATAGCGCGATAAAGACGAAAAACGCACCTCGCCGCCGATGGTGATGGTTTCAAAGCTGAACTCGCGCCCGCGCAGAAATTCCTCGGCGATCGCCGGGTGCGCAGGCGAGGCTTGAATAGCCTGCAATGCTTGTTGCAGCTGATCGACATTGCTGATCCGCCAAGTGGCTTTACAGCCTTGCCCAGCCGGAGGTTTGATGACAATGGGAAAACCCACCTTGGCGATGAAACTGGCTGCATCGGCCGCTGATGTAATCACCGCGTGGCGCGCACACGGCAAACCATGGCGACGCAACTCGTCTTTCATACGGCCTTTGTCGCGGAATAGGTCCGCCACCGCTGGCGTGGTTCCCGCGATACCCAGCGCTTGGCGAACTTCAGCGAGTTGCACCTGCAACGGTTCCAAAATGCCCAGCACGCGATGGATCGGACCATGGCGCTGCGCCAAACGGCGCGCGGCGTCAATCAGTTGACGGGCATCCAAGGGATCTTTGACCACTTCGATATCAGCAAACAAGCGTGCATCTGCGCCGCGCGGTGCCTGCGCGACCAAACCGAGTAAGCGCACATTGGGCAGTTTGGCTGCGGCGCGAGCGAATCGATAGGTGGTGTCCAGTTGGAACGGTGCGGCGAAAATTATGTTGCGCATACCACTTTCCGACCATGAATGGATGCGCTAACGTACACGCATGAAGGTCGTATTCCTAGCTCCCAACTATCCTCCCGAAATGCAGCAGTACACCCGCGGGCTCGCCGAGGTGGGCGCGACGGTGTATGGCGTGGGTGACACGCCCGTCAGTCAGCTGCATCCTTCGGTCAAACAACACCTTAGCGATTACCTGCAAGTTCCGCGCATCCTCGACGAGGATGACGTCGTCGCCCGCGTGCACGCGTGGCTGCGCGGACGTGAGGTCGATCGTGTGTTGGCCAACTGGGAAGTATTGGTGCTGACGGCCGCTAAACTGCGCGAGCGTTTTGGCCTGCCCGGCATGTCGGTCGACACGGTACACGGCTTTCGCGACAAACAGCTGATGAAGGAGCGGGTGTCGGCGGCCGGGTTGCGCACACCACGCGCCTTGCGCGTGCGCACCGCGGCGGAGGCCAGAGCTGCCGCCGATGTGATCGGTTACCCATTGATTTTAAAGCCAATCGCCGGAGCCGGCAGCGCCGATACCTACAGACTCGACAGCGCAGAGCAACTGCCGGGCGTGCTGGCGGCGATGCGGCAAATCGACGAAGCCAGCTGCGAAGAATTCATCGAAGGCGAGGAATTCACCTTCGACACGGTGTGCATCGCCGGCAAGCCAGCGATCATAAATGTCTGCCAATATCTGCCGCCGCCACTGATCGCGCGGACCCAGGAGTGGATCAGTCCGGTCATCATCACGGTACGCGACTTGCACCAGCCGAAACTCGCCAACGGCATCAAGATCGGGCAAGGCGTGCTGGATGCACTCAAGATGGGTGATGGTTTCACCCATATGGAGTGGTTTCGCAAACCCAATGGTGAAGCGGTGTTCGGCGAAATTGGCTGCCGGCCCGGTGGCGCGCACCTAGTCGATCAGATCAATTACACCTGCGATGTCGACCTGTTTCGCGAATGGGCGCGTGTGTGTTGCTGGGGAACCTTCAACGCGCCGACCGAACGCAAATACAATGTCGCCATCATCTTCAAACGCGCGCGCGGCCAAGGTCAAATACGCCGCATTGATGGCCTGCAGACCTTTATGCGCAACTATGGCGATCACGTCGTCGAGCAAAAATTGCTACCCGTTGGCAGCCATCGGCGCAACTGGAAACAAACGCTGACATCCGACGGACACATCATCGTGCGTCACCCCGACTGGCAACGCGCCAAAGAGTTGGCGGAAATCGTCGCCACCGAAATTACCCTGTACGCGCAATAGCGATAGAGCTTCTTTGGGCGCGCGCTGGCGCGCCTACACCCATTACCGGGTTAGGGAGAAGCGTTCGAGCACAGATCGAACCCACCCAAAGCTCGCCTCTGGTGGGTCCGCGCTGTGCGCTGACGCTTTTCCTGCGATCCCGGCTGGTTCTTAAGGCGCTGGCTCCGCATCCGACTCCGAACCCAGCAAACGCCCAGCAACGGCGACAAACTCAGATTCGGTGACTAGACCCAACAGATGCCCATCACGTACCACCGGTAAACAACCCAATTGGAAGCGCCTCATCAGCGAAATGGCCTCGCTGGTTGGCGTATCTGCCTTTACGGTAACTAGATCGTCCAACGCAACCATAATTTCGCCGACCGACACTTTGCGCTGTTTGCTCGGTGCCGCCAGTATTTGCAGGATTTCCCGATAGCTCACCAAGCCCAGCAGACGATGTTCTTTGTCTTCGACGGCGACGTATTTGATGCGTTCCCAGATCATCAAGTTGGGCAAAATCTCGATCGGATCATCCGGATGCACGGTGAACAAATCGGTACGCATAAATTGTTCGACCTGCTTGCAAGCATCACCCTCCATAATCGCCTCATCAAGTTGCGCGCGCTCCCATTGCGCCACTGGACGTCCCGCCGTCTGACGGCGCACCGTTGCCGCCACCAACGCGTTTGATCGCTCCAATTTGGTGCCACGATCGCGCAGCGAATTCCACGAACGCGCCTGCCATGCAGCGCCCGTGCGAGCGGTGCGCGCGCGCTCTTCAACGATGGACAGATACTTGTGGGTTTGCGCCGCGTCTACGCCGGCGCGATGTAAACCGGCTTCGGCGATTGGCAACAAGTGATCGAGGATCAAGCGCTGCGCGTTGATGTGTTGGCCGTCCAGCCATTCAAAATGGGCGCCGATGCCTTCGCGCGCCGCTGTGTAAAAGTTAGCCCCGGCTTGATCAAACTCGATACGCCGAGTGACATCTTCTTGGCTGGCGCCGAACTCATGCATCATGCCGAACCAGAACGCCGCATTGGCCATTTCGTCGATGGTGCTCGGACCGGACGGCATGATGCGGTTTTCGATGCGCAGATGGGCCTTGCCGTCAGTGACACCAAAACACGCGCGATTCCAGCGATAGATCGTGCCGTTATGCAAACGCAGCGCTTTGAGTTGCGGAACCTCGCCCCGATCCAGCATCGCCATCGGATCTTCATCCAAATTGGTGCCGACCAAAGTGCGGAAACGCGCGATATCCTCTTTGTAGATCTCGGCAACGGAGGATTTGACCCAGCGCGTGCCAAAACTAACGCGCGCCTCGGTTTCGCGCAACTGGCGTTCGTGATTACGGGTGTCCACCGAATAACGAAACAACGCAACGCGGGTCTCGGCCCAAAGCCGGCGGCCAAAAGCCAATGGCGAGTTGGCCGAAATGGACATCAGCGGCCCGGCCAACACCTGCGCGATGTTGTACATGCGCGCAAATTCTTCCGGACCTACTTGCAAGTGCACTTGGAAGCTGGAATTACAGGCTTCCAACATCACCGAGTCGTGCTCAATGATTAACTCGTCCAAGCCCTTGATCGATAGCCGAAACTTTCCTCCGCGCAAATCAGTGACCACTTTGTTGAGCGCCATATAACGCTCACTGGGCACCATGTTGTCGAGGCCTAGATCGGATTTTCGCATAGTGGGCAAAATCCCCATCAATACGACATTCATATCCAGTTCTTGCGCGACGCGGCGAGCGTTGTCGACCAAATGGTCGAGCTGCGCATGCATACGCCCGATGCCATCACCCGCTAAAAACTGCGGATCGCAATTGGCTTCGATTTGAAACTGCCCTAACTCAGTGGTGTAGTGCGAATCGGCAATGCGCGCCAAAATCGGCAATACCCCTTTGGTGGGTCGCCAGGAGCGATCGACGATGAACATTTCTTGTTCGACGCCGATCCGCCGGATGCCCGACTCAAAGGTGCCTTCCTCCAGCATTCGCTCCAACGCGTTCACATCGTTCAGCAGTGCCGACATGAACTCGCGGTGTTTCAACGCATCACGGGTTTCTTGCAGCTCTTTATGCTCTCGGGTGGAGGACATATTTCAGCCTTGTTGGGTCCAGGAGGTGAGAACTTGCGGCAACATTGCACGCCAAGTTTGCCAGTCATGGGGCCATTCGGTGCCCCAGGATTCCACGCGATTGGGCACGCCCTTGCTGCCAAGGACTTTCGCCATTGCCCACGACTCGCCGATCGCTTCAGCCCGGCCTTCGCCGGAGATCAGCAAAATGAAACGTTTACGCAGCACATCGAGATGCAAACCAGACAAAGTTGGCACGAAGTGTAGCGGGGAGGACACCAAAAACTCATCGGAAAATTCGCGCGCGTCGAAAAAACGTCGCAGATCGTAAGTGCCGCTCATCGCAATCGCGCGCGCAAACACATCGGGGAAACGGCAGACCATTGCCACCGAATGAAAAGCGCCGATTGATGCACCGGTCGACCAGACTTCCACCTCCGGCAAATTGCAGTCGGTGCGGATCGCCGGCACCACTTCATGACGCACGTAACGATGAAACTGGTCCTGCACCCACATTTGGTGGCGCGCATCGCCTTCGCGCGTTAACAAAGCTTGTCCGGCCACGCTGTCGCACGAATACACTTTGATTGTACCCGCATCGATTAACGGACGCAGCGCTTTAATTAGCCACATGCGTTCGACTTCTTCGGCGTCGCCACCGGCGGTTGGAAATAACAATACGGGCTGCCCAAAATGCCCCCAGCGCACCATCGTGACCTCGCGGCCCAGACGCTCCGACCGCCAGCGCGCTACGATTTTATCGTCTGTTGCACTCATGCTTGGATCCCCGTCGGCACGTTGTTGGCGCGCCAATGCTGCACGCGGTTCCAGAACAACTCGGTAAACAGCTCAATTTCATGCTCGGGATAGAGCGCGGCGACCTTCTTGCGGAATGCGTCGCGGGCATCCGGGCTGCCGAAGAACTGCCAAGCAAGCTCATCGACGTGCGCTAAATGGGTCGCGCAGAACTCGTTGAATCGATCGGTATCAAAACGTTGTGCAGCAATAGCGGCGTAGGCGCGCAGTTTGTCGCGATACGGCATGTCTTGCTCAGCCGCGATGGCGTAGAAAGGATCCCAATCAAGCGTGCGACGGAATGGGCGCTTGGTCACCGCGCAGAAAATGGACCATTTCAGCTTGGCAATCACCAACCACGGAAAGTGGAAATGCAGGGACGTGATTTGCGAGTCCGGGCACGGATTGGCAAAGTCGATCGGATACCAAGTGCCTTCGTTGCGCAGTGCTTCGCAGGAGTTGAAATCCCAACCAAAAAACGCATTGATGGTCAGCGTGGTGTCGCGCAGGATGGCCGCTTCTTCGTCTGGCAAGAAGTTGCTATCCATCGTGTAACGGTTGTGCAAGGGTTCGTCCGGCGCATAGCGCACTAAGCGGGTTTGCGGGCCTATACCCACGCAACGCACAAAGTCGTCAAATGGCGCGACCGCTTTTTGCAAATGCATCACCGCGGTGCCCGATTCCTCGTAGCGTGCCAGCAGGTCTTTTTCGTTGGCAATGTGGCTGACACCCTTCCAGCCACCACCGTCGTAAGGTTTGATGAACATCGGATAGCCGATTTGTGAGCCAACCGTGCGCAAATCAAACAGTTGCGCATAGTTGCGCAAAGTGGGTTTCAAATCGGGCAATGGCGCATAACTTTTTGGCGGCAACATCCAAGTTTCTGGAATGGGCATGCCTAAATGCATCATCGCCGCGTAAGTGGTGTGCTTTTCCATGGACTGCACCGCCCAAGGATTATTTAGCACATACAGCTTATCCATCAGGATCGCTTTTTTGATCCATTCGCGGCTCGGGTGATACCAATGCGTCAACCGATCCAGCACCACGTCATAGCTGCTGGGCTGGGCCAGATTGAATGGCTCAATGGTGACACGTTCGACATCGATGCCAACCTGTTCATCTTTCCACGGGATCGACAGATTCAGCTTGGCCATGATCTGTTCGAAGCAGATCGGCCAGCAAATATCGGCGCCTAAGGACAAACCGATTTTGCGCATTGCGACCGTCGGCGCGACGGCCGGCGCTGGGCTCGGAGCGTGTGTTTCTGCGGCTTGTGCCGGCTGCGCCTCTGCAGGCGCCGTCGGCGCTGCAGTTTTTTTGGCCGGACTTTTGCTCTTCTTGCTTGCCATGGGTCAGATCTCCATTCGCCGCCCGCGCGGCTCAGACTGCTATTCGTACACTAACAGGAACGGTCCTGGGAAGAGCCAGGACAGCCCTTCACGCAGACGATCGCGCCAGTTCTCCCAATTGTGTCCATCGCGTGCCTCGCGGAAGCGCACGTCCATACCGGTTGCCTCAAGTAAGGGAATCAACGAGCGATTTTCGTAGATTAACGACTCATACGTACCACAGCTAACAAAGACGCGCTCCGATATGGCCGCCGGTTGGTCGCGGAACTGATTCATAAAGCTCACGACATTATCGAACAAGGGTCCGCGGCGATTGCGATCGCCAATATCGGTGAATGCAAATGATCCGGATTGCAACAACAAACGGCCATAAAAGCCAGGATAACGACGCGCCGTTGACAATGATGCCACTGCGCCGAAACTGGCGCCCATCAGGCAACGACTTTGTGGTTGAGCGCGCAGCGGATAACGGCTCTCCAAGTGCGGAACCAATTCTTCAGTTAAAAAGCGCGCATGGCGTTCGTCATTGGCGTATTCAACTAGGCGGTGTGCGGAATTAGTGAACGCGACGATCATGTCGGGGATTTCGCGACGCGCCATCAGATTGTCGAGCACCGCGCCCAGCGCCGTGTAATTGAGGTAATCGTCACCGTCATGCACGATCAGCAGCGGATATTGGCGGGTGCTTCGGAAACGCGCCGGCAAATATACCTTGGTTTGCCGCTGACCGAATACGGCACTGCTGAATTCAACAATTTCATAACTGCCATACGGCGATGCTGGATCCGGATGAATCCATTCTGGCACGGTATATCCATTGCCGTGGGCGACGGAGTTGGCGCCATAGGGGTCGCGCGCTAGGTGCGGATTCAATGGATCTTGTATCCAGCGCCCGTGGCCATCGTGAATGATTTCAAACTTGTATTCGACCCGTGATTCCGGCGGCAAAGGCATGCAATGGAACCAAATATTGGTGCCGTCCACGCGCGTCAGATGTTGGGCGGATTCTAGTCCAAACACCCAATGGTGCAGTTTCACCTCGTGCGCGTCGCCGCGCCATACGAAGGTAATGGTGTCACCTTCGACCAATGGAAAGCGCTTGCCGGCAAAAAAATCACGTACCGTTTGACGGGTTTTCGGGCCGGAGGAGAATCGGTTAATGGCCAAATTCATAAGCGCCACCCGCGTTGCAACTGGCCATTGGGTAGTAATCGATGTGCAAATGCGCTCTGCAAACGGCCTTGATTAAAAATCAATCGCGCACCTATATCCATGCCTAAACATTCCGCGGGTGCCATTCGTTGGGTGAATCGGGAAATTCCCTCAGATTCATGGGTGCGTAATCGACGCGATGGATCGGGCATGACCACCACATTTTTAATCAGCCCTAAACCTACATCCAGCATCTGCGCCAAATTCTTGCCAAATGGCGGAGAGTCATGGAATAGCACAATGCGGTCACTCAAACACATGGCGCCGGCCGACCACGCGATAATCGGCTTATTGCCCAGGTTGGCAAGCACATTAAACAAACGTAGCCGATTCAGCAAAGCGGTCAGGTGGCCGCCGGAGATCACCACGGCGGCACAACGGTCGACGATCTCTGCAAGCTCGGCGCGCTCGCTTGCGATGGACGCTTGCTCGGCGGCCGGCCATTGGCTATCGAATGCGGCCCACTCGGTCTGGCAACGCTGCAAATGGTCGTTGTCCAGATGACACATCTGCGCGACGGTAATCGAATGCTGTTCATCTAGCAGTTCTGCATCGACGTGCCGCACACCGATCGCGCGCGCGGCTTCATCGACCGCCTCTAGGCGCATGCGATAGAAACGCTGCAAGTGCTGCAGACGCGCCTGTCGCGCGGCGCGCGCTTTGGCATATCCGGATTCTTGCGCGTAGATGCGCTCAGAGCGCGCGTGCAGCGCCAGATTGATCGCCGGCCTGCGTAACTTTTCGATTAGCGCTTCATCTTCGCTCTCATTTTCCTGCCAGCCGGTCGTAATCAGCGCGACGCTGCCATCGGCTTGCACCTCGTCTAACATCTCGCCGATTTCGTTAAAGTCGGTTTGTGGGCCGAGCAGCACAATCGGCCCCGTTGTTTCATCGTTTATGGCTGTCATCCCTGAGCTCGAACCTTCAGCGTCCGACCCACCAAATCCAGAATGCTGCGCAATTCATCGTAATTTTCGTGCTTCATTCTCAGCCAGGCATTCGCCATATAACCTGCCTCGACACCCTGCGTCGGGGTTCCGGGGGAGGGCAGGTGGGCGTCGATGATGTGGTCAGCAAAGCGATGGCGAATCGCATCCCAGCCCTCATATCTGGCGATTCGACCATCGCGGTCCGGGCGCAAAGCGATCAAGCCGGTGGCGAAACGTCGCGACGGACGCTGACTCGGCCGACCGTGGCAAATCAGCATCGCCCACTCGCGATACAGATCCATATCGTTGCCGACATTGTGCAAATCCCAGGTGCGCACCCCCGGTGGTCTGCAGCCAATCTCAGAGAACTTCAGTCCGCGCGCGCCGATAAACCATTCCATATGGGTAGCTGAGGTTTCCAGCCCCAAAAGCTCACCTACGCGTTGGCCCATCGCCTTGATTTCGTTGTACCCGGGCGCCGCGTCGACACGATTGGTGCTGACCAAATACGGAGAGATCCAACGGGTGCGCATCGCTTCCAACACGGCCGGGTAGTAGTGCGACACAAACTCATGCACCACGCGGCCTTTCAGCGTCAGCGTGTCGTAAAAGCCTTCGTGACCTTCGATGAACTCTTCGACCGCGACCGACCGACCTGGATGACCGAGGCCGGAATTGCGAATCGCCACTTCTAGTTCAGCGTCTGAATCGACCCGCGTGGCGCCCGATGCACCGGCACCGTCGCGTGGTTTGACCATGATCGGATAACCGATTTGTTCGACGAAGGCGCGCACTTCGGCAGCGGAGGACGCGCCGGTCGACGCGGCGCAGGCAATGCCACCGGCGCGCAGCACTTCTTTCATCGCCGGCTTATCGCGGCACAAAAACGCGCTGCGATAGGAGGTGCCGGGAATGCCGGCTTTTTCGCGCACCCGCGCAGCTGACAAAATATGCGCTTCCACCGTGGCTTCGATGCGGTCGACCGCTTTGAACTGCTGGATAAAACGTACCGCACGCAACATGGCTTGTTCGTCGCAGACGTTTTTGACCTCTTCGTAATGGGTCAAATAGTGGCGCATTTCATCGTCTAGCGAATCTTTAGAGCCCTCGCCAATTGCGGTGACTGTCGCGCCCACTTCGGCAAGCGCGCGCACAAACTGCCGCTGGTTGGCGGGAAATCGGGGTTCAACCAGTATGACGTGCATGTTTCACCTACCCAGCCGTGAGAAAAGGGTTTCATAGACGCGAATCTGCCGAGTCCACGAATAGTTTTTGGCCATGCCATTGGCCATTAATTTTCGCCACGCGCGGTGATCGCGATAGGCAACCATGGCGGTTTCCACCGCCCAACGCAAACCGCTGGCGTCGTGAAAGTCAAACACAAAGCCAGTGCCGTGCTGGGTGCGCGGATTCCACGATTGCACCGAATCAGCCAAGCCTCCGGTGCGGAATACAATCGGCACCGTGCCATAGCGCAGACTGTACAACTGGTTAAGCCCGCAAGGTTCATAGCGCGAAGGCATCAGAAAGACGTCCGCGCCAGCTTCAATCAAATGCGCCAGCGGGTTCGAAAAACCGCGATAAAACGCGACTTGACGTGGAAAGCGTTGCTGCAATCCTAAAAACATTTGTTCCAGGCGCGAATCGCCGCTGCCTAGCACCACGAGTTGCAAACCACGCTCCGATAAGGCGGGCAGCAGGGCTTCGGGGACGATGTCGAAACCTTTTTGACTGGCCATGCGCGAGACTATGCCAGCCACTGGCACGCCCGGCACATAAGGCAGGCCCATGCTATTCAACAAATCTTGTTTGCAGTGCTCTTTACCCGACAAATCGTCAGCGCTGTACCGATGTTTTAGATGTGAGTCGTGTTCGGGCGACCATTCTTGATAATCAACGCCATTTAAGATGCCGACCACAGTCGTTTTGCGCGCACGCAGAAACGGGTCTAAGCCGGCGCCATGTTCTGGCGTTTGCATTTCCGCAGCATATGTTGGGCTCACCGTGCTAATGCCGTCCGCATACAAAATGCCGTGTAGTAAGAAGTTAATACGACCCTGCTTGAGGAAATCCTGATGAAGCAGATGCTCGGATCCGCGCATATTGAGATCCGGCAGAATGCTGGCCGAAAATCCGCCTTGGTAATGCAGATTGTGGATGGTTAGCAAGGTCCGGGTTTTCGAGAATAATCGATCCCATGCGAAACTGGTTTTCAAGATCAGCGGCAACATGCCAGTATGCCAATCGTGGCAATGCACCACGTCTGGCGCAAAGCCCATATGCTGACAGGCCATCAATGCCGCCCAACACAAGGCTAAAAACCGCCGGTGCTCGTCGCCCTCGTGCGTGTAAATTGAGCCGCGCCCATAGAGTTCGGGGCAGTGCACAAAATGCGCGCGTGGATTGCCCTCGTCGCGCAGGATGGAAACCCGATAGAGGTGTCCGCCCAGACGCACATCCAAGCGCTCAATCACCGTGTTCAAATTGAGATTGTCACGACGAACGGTGTCATAGAGCGGCAAAAAAACCCGCATATCGTGCCCGGAAGCGGCCAAATAACGCGGCAATGCGCCGACGACGTCAGCCAATCCGCCGGTCTTGGCGTAAGGCACCATCTCGGACGTCACAGCAAGTATGTTCATCAACACTCCCGGCAACTGGAACTTCGAAGCTGCGTCTTTGCGCGCTGCCCAATCAGGCGCGTTGGCGCATGCTATCAAAGGAAATCGGCTGTGCCCCACGCGGAAAGGCTGGCGGCGAGTGGTCTGGCGATTTGATCGACCTGCGCGGTGCTGATCCGCATTTGCACGAAGGGATCGAAGGGATCGGCGAGCAAATCGCGACGCACTTCCAGGCACAAGGCGCGGCCGGCGTGCTGCATCACATGGTCCCAAGCCAGCGTGCTGGGATGCAAAGGGTAGGTCGCGCTATCCGCAACCGTCCAGCCGAAAGCGCCAAAACTGCTGCGCAAGGCGTCGATCAGCGTCGCCGGGATATGCGAATGGCCGTCGATATCGCGCCCAATCACGTCAAATTCGGGTCGCACCGGCCAGCCCAGTTGGACTTCGGGCTGATAGGCAGCGCGGATATTTTTGACAACATCCAGATTGACTTCGACATCGACACTGCGCGGCGCGTAACTATGCAGCAGCAATACGCCGGCAGTGGGGGAAAGCGCATCCGTTGCTGCTTTGACGATGGCTAGGTACTGCGCGTGGCGTTCGCGCAATAACACGATATCCGCGGGCGCGATCACCCAGGGCATCAAGCCCGGCGTCACGCGGCCAGCGCGATAGGCCTCCGGCGGCTCATCGATACGTCGATTGCAATCGATAAAAGTGCGTGGAATACGACTGCGCACGATTAACACACAACTGTCGGTGAGGCTGGCCACGCGATGCTGCGCGGTCGCTAGCGCCAATTCAAAAGCACCGACATCCGTATTGACGTGAAAAAAGTCCACCAAGCCATCGGGCAGTGGGCTTAGCAGTTGCGCCGCGAGCGCATCGAAATCTGCAGTGTCGGTAGCGCCATGCGGCACTTCGATCAGAAGGCTAGGCGGCGTGGTCGCCGCGCAGGCCGCGCCACGTATCCAGTGCACGTCCGCAATTTGAAGGGTAGACCGAAGGACCATCGGTGCGCTTTGCTCGTTGCCAACCTAAGCGCAACAATGCGTGAGGAAGCGCTAGCAGTCCATGACTTGATTCATAGCGGCAGCCCGATGCCAGTGGGTTCATCCTAGAAACCTCAGTTGGAAAGGGTAGAGCGGCTATGGGTGTGCAGGCATCAGCGTCATGAGGGTGAAAGCTGGCGAGCTTGCGCCGCGGCGGTTTGGGCGACTGTAAGCTGTGCTTGCAGGCCGGGGTGAATAGTTGTTCTATTCCAACGAGTTACAACGCCGCCATGCGCGGCCAGAACCGTGCAATCTGCCCCGTAGCGAAGCTCACCCGATGGGTGAGGCCACCGAGCGGCAAAAAAAATTTATTTAAATCGACAAGCTATGAGCGTCGATGAGCGGTCAACTGAGGTTTTTAGGTTCAACAACAGGAGCGCCGCGAGCGGCGCCCCTGCCGGTCTGGTTGCCTTTACTTCGGCATGATGACGCTGTCGATGACGTGGATGACGCCATTGCTGCCGGCGATATCGGTAGTGACCACGTTGGCGCCGTCGACCTTGACCTTGCCGTCCATCACGCTGATGGCAACTTCACCGCCCTGCACGGTCTTTGCACTGGTCAGTTTGACGACGTCTGCCGCCATGACCTTCCCGGCGACCACGTGGTAAGTCAGGATCGAGGTCAGCTTAGCCTTGTTCTCCGGCTTCAGCAGCGAGTCGAGCGTGCCGGCCGGCAACTTGGCAAAGGCGGCGTTGGTCGGCGCAAATACGGTGAACGGGCCGGCGCCGCTCAAGGTTTCCACCAAGCCGGCGGCCTTCAGTGCTGCGACTAAGGTGGAGAAATCCGGGTTGCCAACGGCGATGTCAACCACCGTCTGCTGCTTTGCAGCGCCCTCGGCATAGCTTCCGGCGATCGCCATCGGGGCGAAGACTAACGCGGCGCAGGTGGTGAGAATCGGGAGCAATTTCATTGTGTATGCCTTATTCAGTAGGAGAGGAGGGCGCGAATGTGTAGCGCACGGTTAGGTTCCTCCTACACCCGTGCACAGCGGGTAGGCGTTATGTGCAATGGGCTTTGATGTTGGTGAGGCACAGTTTCACGCGG
>CAZLSB010000052.1:0-18747 GCA_964561825.1 uncultured Xanthomonas sp. | reverse complement strand
AACATCTCGTCGGGTGAGCCAGCAATCATACTTCAAGTTCGATGGCTGTCAACACTTTTTTCTAAATCTTTTTCCGAGTCCTGCGTTTTCCTTTGCGACAAACGAGTCCCAGGAAACCACCTAACCCATCCGCCCCGTCGACTAACGCTCTTCAGCATCGATTCGATGTTCTTCTTTTTTCGCTTGCTTTTCCCATTCCAGCATCGCTGGGTGGTTGAGCAATCGGAGGCGATAGCCGTTTCCGACTCCCTCAAGAAACACCTCGTAAGCGCGGAGGCGGAATGCTACAGGAGCAAAGAACGCATCTGCAATAGAAAAGTGCTGGAACAGCCAAGGTCCACCTGATCGGTGCAGACAGTCAACCCAGATCGCAACGATTCGGGCCAAGTCGGCCTGTGCTGCGCTGCTAATTTGCAGCGCTCTGGGCGTGCGACGCACATTCATGGGCATTTCGGTGCGCAGCGCGGCAAACCCGGAATGCATCTCAGCACAAACTGATCTTGCCATCGCGCGCGATTGCACAGCCGTGGGCCAACCGGCGCCACTTAGGACGGTCTCGTTCAAGTACTCGCAAATGGCCAAGGAATCCCATATTCGAAGCTGGCCATCCGCCAGCACCGGCACGCGACTGGAACTAGACCAGAGGGATGCTTGCTCTGTGAATCCGGGTGTATCAAGTGCGAGTTGCACCTCAAGAAACTCAATCGCATGGTGTTTCAGCAACAACCAGGGGCGCAGCGACCAAGACGAGTAGTTCTTGTTGCCAATGACGAGTGTCAGATTTGCCATTCAAGAGCGCCGCTTTCTTGACTTTGTGCTGCAATTACGCGACCGCCTGACCATTTCGTCGGAAACTGGGTGTTTCTGCCCCAAAAAAGTGGGCGCCAAGACTTTCTCGGCGACGCAGGCAGGCTTCAACCACAAGTCGAGCGACCAACAACTGGCGCAACACGGGCGCCCCTGCTAGGCAGCGTCGCTCCAATACCTGGACCTGCTGCAGTGCCGTTTGCAGCCCATCTTGAGTGCGAACGATCCCGACATAGGTCCACATGATCTGGCGTAAGCGCCCGACGATGAGTTGGTCGTTTGCGGAACTGGGTCGAGCGGCATGTCCAACGGCAGGCTCCACCTTGGTAATTGGCGACAACGGCCCGCGTTGCGCCAAGCGTTCGCCCAATGCTTTGCCAAATGACACCGCTTCCAATAAAGAGTTACTGGCCAGTCTATTAGCACCGTGCACTCCAGTACACGCCACTTCGCCTACTGCGTACAAACCGGGGATGCGTGAGCTGCTGTGCAAATCGACTTTAATGCCGCCCATATGGTAATGAGCGGCTGGAACCACTGGCACCAAGTGACGCTGTGGATCAAGTCCGCGCTGCTGGCACGCCTGCAGCAAATTGGGAAAGCGAGTTCTTACCGACTCACCCAGTGAACGAGCGTCCAAAAACACGCGATGGCCTTGCGCCAATTGATCCCACACGGCGCGGGCAACGACATCCCGCGGGGCGAGCTCCGCCTGCGAATGAGCCGCTGTCATGAACCGGATGCCGTTCTCGTTGATCAGCGTACAGCCCGCGCCGCGCAAAGCTTCGGTGATCAATGGCAATTGCGCTACGCCGTCATCGACCGTCGGCGCCAATGCGGTTGGATGAAACTGCATAAATTCCATGTCAGCCAGTTCAGCCCCTGCTTGTTGCGCCAGGGCCAGACCACTGCCATCCGCCTCGATTGGATTGCTGGTGTAGCGGAACAGTTGGCCAATTCCGCCGGTCGCGAGCACCACTGCGGGCGCCAGCAGGCGCTCTAATTCGCCGCGACGATTGCGGACTAGCACACCAACCACCCGATCTTGGCTCTTCAGGAGTTCGCAAGCTTCCGTGAATTCGTAGCGCTCAATATGAGGTTGGCGCATCGCGGCCTCGCGCAGCACGCGGACGAGTTCAGCACCGGTAGCGTCGCCGCCCGCATGGAGAATGCGCGGAAACGAATGCGCAGCTTCTCTGCCGAGGGCCAGTCGGCCGTTGACCAAATCGAACTGCATACCCAGCGACAGCAGCCAGCGGACCGTGTCGGGCGCACTCTCGGCTAACCAGCGCACGGCTGACTTGTTGTTGATTCGCAAGCCAGACGTGATGGTGTCAGCGGCATGTTGCCCAGGCGAATCGCCGGCGCCAATCGCCGCAGCAATTCCGCCTTGCGCCCAGCAACTTGCGCCATCCAGCCCGGATACGCCGCGACTGATCACCGCCACGCGTAAGTGCGCTGCAGCCCCGAGCGCCACACTGAGGCCAGCTGCACCACTACCCACCACAATCAGATCGAACTGCTCAGACATATCTGCGCCTCCGCACGGCAGACCACGATGGCGGTCCGCTTTTTGTAAAAATCAGTGTGACTGATAGTCGCTACGCAAAGTGTGCGTAGCTGCGCATTCTATGCGTTTGCCGCTCCTGAGCATTACGCGATGGGTCAAAAAATGACCTAAATTGTCATGCAGCTTCGCGACGACCGACGGTCAACATGCGCTGCAAGGATTTTCTGGCGCGCGCCGCAACCTGTAAATCAACTTCCACGATGGGCGCAAGCTCACGCAGAGCGCGGTAGATCTTGGGCAGCGTGATTTTCTGCATATGGGGACACAGATTGCACGGGCGCGTGAAGCTCACCTTGGGAAACTCGATCGCTAGATTGTCGGCCATGGAGCACTCGGTGATCAGCATCACCCGGCTTACTCCGCCGCGGCGAATCTCGTCGCTCATCGCCGCCGTCGAGCCCACAAAGTCAGCCGCCTCCAACACATCAGGGGGACATTCGGGATGTGCCAGCACCATCACGCCAGGCCCGCGCATTGCCCGCACCTCATCGCCGCTGAAGCGTTCGTGCACTTCACAGCTGCCCTCCCATAAAATCAGGCGCTTACGTGTTTGCTTGGCCACATACTGGCCAAGATAGCGATCGGGCAGGAAGATGACGGTGTCAGACTCCATCGATTCAACGACATGCAGAGCGTTCGCCGATGTGCAGCAAACGTCCGACTCCGCCTTCACTTCTGCGGATGTGTTGACGTAGCTCACCACTGGCGCACCGGGATAGCGCGTGCGCAAGAGGCGGACGTCAGCAGCGCTAATCGATTCGGCCAACGAACAGCCCGCCGAGACATCGGGGATGAGCACCAATTTTTCCGGGCTGAGAATTTTCGCGGTCTCCGCCATGAAATGGACGCCACACATGACGATGACGTCGGCGCTGGTGGTGGCACCGCGTTGTGCCAGCGCGAGTGAATCGCCGGTGATATCGGCGACACCGAAGTAAATCTCGGGCGGCTGATAGTTGTGCGCCAGGATGACCGCCCGTCGCTGCACCTTAAGCGCACGAATAGCGTCAATGTAGGGCAGATGTACCGCCCACTCCAATGGGCTTATGCGATCGCGAACTCGCTCATACAAATCCGCATACTCCGCCTCCAGTTTGGCGTCGAAAACTCGCAATGCTTGGTATGTTGACGCCATCATCGGCAAGCCTCTTTTTGCTCAAAACGAGCATTAATGGGACAAAGAAAAGCGCCAAATGAATTTCGACGCGAGTCATTATGCTACTTATGAGCAAAAGCATGTCAACAACCGCTTGCACGCAACACCTAATTGGCGCTATCGATAGACCATGAACAAGACCCGCTATCGAATCGACATCGAAGTACTCACGCGCTTTTTGGCGGAACAGTCCAACGCGGCTGAAAACCGCTACGCATTCGCGTACACGATCACCTTGCGCAACACGGGCGAGGTGGCAGCGCGTCTGATGACGCGGCACTGGCGAATTACGGATGCGGACGGCAAGGTGCAAGACGTGCGAGGTGAGGGCGTGGTCGGCGAACAACCTCGTTTGGCGCCAGGTGAGCGTTTCGAATACTCCAGCGGCGCGATTTTGAGCAGCAGTGTGGGCAGCATGCACGGCAGTTATCAGATGCTGGCCGACGACGGCACTTTGTTTGAGGCGCCGATCAGCGCGTTCACTTTGTCGGTTCCAAGGACGCTGCATTGATATGCTGCGGGTAAAGGTCGCGGGGTTCCGCGCTAAAAAAATGAAAGGAGCGCACGCTCGGTGAGTACTTACGCGATCGGCGACGTCCAGGGCTGTTACGACACCTTGCGCATACTGGTTGATCGCTTGCGATTTGATCCAGCGATTGATCGCTTGTGGTTCGCCGGCGATCTGGTCAACCGTGGCGGACAATCACTCGAAACCCTGCGCTTTATTCGCAGCCTGGGCGATTCCGCTGTCGCGGTGCTCGGCAATCATGATTTGCATTTGATCGCCGAGAGCGTAAAGGCGCTTGAGCGTCGCCAGAAAAACCAGGATCTGCGCCGCGTATTAGAAGCAGCCGATGGCGAAGAGCTGATCGATTGGCTGCGCAATCGCCCGCTATTGCACTTGGATGAAGACCTGCGCTTCGTGATGATTCACGCGGGCTTGTCTCCGCAGTGGACTTTGGATCGCGCTCGTGTGGAAGCGCAACGTGTCGAGAAAGAGTTGCGCAGCAAAGACTTCAAAAACGTGCTGCTGCGCATGTACGGTGACCGCCCCGGTGGCTGGAGTCGGCGCTTGAAGGGCTTAGATCGAACGCGAGCGACCATCAACGTGTTAACTCGGATGCGTTTTTGCGACCCGCGTGGGCAGATATCTTTTGATTCCAAAGGCGCTCCGGGCAGCCAACCCGCTGGTTTTTATCCCTGGTTTGAGGCGCCCGGACACCAAGCACGCGCATTTCGGGTGGTTGCCGGACATTGGTCGACCCTCGGGCGATTTCAGGGCATGGGGGTTTTTGGCCTTGATACCGGATGCGTGTGGGGCGGCAAATTGACCGCATTGAAGCTTCAAGATGAACCTGAGTTCATCGCGGTCGAATGCGGACAACCTCGCAGTAACGATGCCGACCCACAGAGCGCAGACGGCATGGGCGACCGCGACTAACCGCTAAGCGGGCATTCGCACTCGACTGACAAACTCAAATTCGTGAGCGTGGCGCGTATCGGCCGGATGAGCTTGGCGCGCGATGACCATCCAATGCGCATCGGCTACAGGCGCAAACCAAGCGTCTGCATGCGACAAACTCACATTCACCTCGGTCGACTCGATCCGCAGCACATCCTCTAGCGCCGCTTGGTACACCTCGCCGCCGCCAATCACCCAAAGTTGTCCATCTTGATGCTGCTCGCGCGCTGCGCTCCAGCTTCGAAAAACGCGCACACCCGGCGCCTGCCAATTGGGGTCGCGCGTCAAAACCCAATTGCTGCGACCGGGCAATGGACGTCCAATCGATTCAAAGGTTTTGCGGCCCATGACCACCGTATGACCCAAAGTTAGCGCCTTGAAGCGCTGCAAATCCGCAGGCAAATGCCAGGGCAATTGCCCAGCATACCCGATGGCCCTATTGCGATCGTGGGCGACGATCATCGCCAATTGGCGTTGCATAGGTGGCGATCTCTTAGCGTTTTCTGGGGTAGGTCTTTTCACCAGCGGCGACGTACACGTCCAGGCGATTGCCTTCGGGCGGCATCGGACAGGTCGCATAATCGGTAAACGCGCAAGGCGGGTTATAGGCTTTATTAAAATCGACCACGATGCGCCCGTCGACCGGCGGCCCCGCATACAAATAACGCGCCATGCCATAGGTTTCTTTGCCGCTGCTGCGATCGGCCAAGATTAGAAAGTATTGGTCGGTCCCCTCCTCGACCAAAGCTTCCAGACTGTGCGTCTGGCCATCGCGCTCGAAAACGATACGTCCGGGGTTGGGATAGGCCTCAATGGTCCCAACTACCGTGGCAATTTCGATGGTGCGCGGTTTCTCATAGGCTTCAAAGCGCGCATCAACGCGCCAAGTGGGGTCGATATCAAAATATGACAGTCCGGTGAAACCCGTCAGCGTGTCCGCCTGACTGTCTTTGACGCGCAGTGCATGCTTTCCACCGCGCTCTAGCAGCTGAAAGCTTGCGCTGCCAAAACTGACAATAACGGGCGGTTGGCCAGGCGATTCCTGCAAATCAACTTGGCTGAGCACCTTATCGGCCACGCTGATCGTCGCTTCCGGCGCGGCGACAAATTGCGCCTTGTCATCCGACCAGGTCAGGGTGCCCAAACGCTTGGGGCCGCGTCCCAGATCCACATCGTTATCCGCGCCGTTACCCAAGGTCTGTTCCTTAGCGGCGGGCAACCAATGCAAACCCACCAAAGACAACCAGCCGTTTGGGGCGCTAAGCCTTTCTGTGCGTGCAGCGCGCCAAGCGGTCACGTCTTGCTGCTGCTCGGTCATAGCGGCGGCGGCGTCCGCACCCACCAAACCGGCAAAGACAGCGAAAGCGAATCGCAGAGAGTTCATCGAAAGTCCCATTTTTTGAGGGCAGTGTGGCGTAGAACACAGATCAAAGCATGCGCGAAATGCGCCAATGTCGCACCAGTGTAGAGGCAGGCTCAGGCCCTGGAGACGCGAATCATGGTTATGCACATTGCCATTCAAGCACGCGCAACAAGCTGCGCCCGCATGACGCCCGCGAATCGCCCGCGCAGCGTCATCACCGTCACTTATCGCTGTGTTTGACTACACGGCAAGGAGACACCGCCATGCGCTGCTTTGTTCAGGCAACTGACGACGAAATCTACGCATTTATCGCACGCTATGGGATGGACGCGCTGCAGCCCTACAGTGTCGGCATGCGGGTGGCCGCAGCACCTGAGCCGGCGCCCAACGCGTCGCCTGAACCGCGCGCTTGGCGCGCCGAGCAAGAACCGCGCTTGGCCGCTTAACAAAAATCAAACCTGCAAATACCGCGCGATACTCTTCGCCGCCTCGCGCCCCTCGTAGACCGCGGTGACGACCAGATCGGCGCCGCGCACCATGTCGCCACCCGCGAATACCTTGGCTGAGGCAGTCTGGAACGGCAATGGCACCTTGGATTCCTCACCCACGTCCACCCGTCCATCGGCGTGCAAGCGAATGCCATTGCCACTCAGCCAATCGGGCGGATCCGGCTGGAAACCAAAGGCGATGATGACCGCATCAGCCGGCACCACCACTTCGGTGCCCGGAACGATTTCCGGTCGTCGGCGGCCTTTGGCGTCTGCCGCGCCCAAACGAGTTTCAACCACACGTACCCCCGCTACCCGACCACCTTCAGACAAAATCTCCAGCGGCTGGCGATTGAACAGGAACTCCACACCCTCGTCTTTGGCGTTTTTCACCTCGCGCCTGGAGCCCGGCATATTGGCCTCATCGCGACGATAGAGGCAGCTAACCTGCGTGGCACCCTGGCGAATCGCGGTGCGCACACAATCCATGCCGGTATCACCTCCACCCAGCACCACCACCCGCTGATCGCGTAAATCGATTGGACCCTCGCTAGGCCATCCCATCACCTGATTGACGTTGGCAATCAGATAACGCAAGGCTGGATAGACACCCTGCAAACCCAAGCCCGGCAATCCGCCATCGAGCGCCCGGTAGGTGCCCATGCCCAGAAACACTGCATCGAAGTCAGCTAACAATTGCTCAAAACCGATATCGCGGCCAATCTCTACCCCTAGCTTGAACTGCACGCCCATGCCTTCGAGCAAACTGCGCCGCGTTGCTACAACCCGTTTCTCCAATTTGAACGGCGGAATTCCGAAGGTTAAAAGCCCTCCGATCTCCGGCTGCCGATCAAACACCACCGTGTCAATGCCCCGCCGCACCAAACCATCAGCTGCGGCCAAGCCAGCAGGACCGGCGCCGACCACCGCTACCCGCTTACCGACCCGAACTACTGACGACAAATTTGGCTTCCATCCCAGCCGAATCGCCTCGTCGGTAATGTATTTCTCGATCGCGCCAATGGTAACCGCGCCAAAACCATCATTCAGCGTGCACGCGCCCTCACAAAGCCGATCTTGTGGGCATACGCGACCGCAGATTTCCGGCAAAGGATTGGTTTCGTGCGAGAGCTCGGCCGCTTCAACGATGCGACCTTCTTCAATTAACTTTAGCCAGTTTGGAATATAGTTATGAACCGGACATTGCCACTCGCAATAGGGATTACCACAATCTAAACAACGGCCGGCCTGATCAATGGCAACATCCGGCTGGAACTGCCCGTAGATTTCCGAGTAGCCCAAAACGCGCACCGCAACTGGCAACTCACGCGGCATCTCACGTTGAACTTTGAGGAATTTTAAAGGATCAGCCATGAGAGCAGTATTTCCAGTAGCGAGCGAAGGGGAACAGGATCCTGCGTTGCAAATAGTTTCTTGTGGCAGCTAGCGTAGGAACCGAAATGAATAGAATTAGGCCGCCCGCTTTAGGGTTTCGGTCAAACTTTCCAAGCTGGCAGCCTTTGGTTTGACCAACCAAAACCGCGGCAATATGTCGCGGTATTCGTCAAGAAGTTCGCCAGCCCACGCACTGGAGGTTTCGCGCTGGTGACGACCGAGTAATTCACGCAAATGGGAAAGGTGATTCTCCATACCCTCAGTCGAAATGCGCACAATGTCGATCAGCTCTGGGTTATAACGATCAACAAAATCACGCTCAATATCCAGCACATAAGCGAAACCACCGGTGAATCCGGCGCCGAAATTAAGGCCGGTGCGGCCGAGCACCAATACACAGCCGCCGGTCATGTACTCGCAGCAATGATCGCCGGTGCCCTCAATCACCGCCAAAGCACCCGAATTTCGCACTGCGAATCGTTCGCCGGCGCGGCCGGCCGCAAAAAACTCACCGCCGGTGGCGCCGTACAAACAGGTATTGCCCACAATGACGGTATTGTGCGGGACAAACCCCGCGTCGCTGGGCGGTCTAATAACAATTTTGCCTCCCGCCATGCCCTTGCCCACGTAGTCGTTGGCTTCGCCTTGTAGATCCAAAACCAAACCACCCGCATTCCACACACCAAAACTCTGTCCTGCTGAGCCGGTCATTTTTAACGTGATGGGTTCCGCGCTCATGCCCAGATTGCCATGGCGACGGGCAATTTCACCGGACAAGCGCGCGCCGATGCTGCGGTCCCGATTACTGACCGCAAATGCGAACTCGCCACCGCGTTTATGAATAATGCTGTCGCGGGTTGCGCTGAGCATCTGCGCGGCGAGCGCGCCTTTGTCATGCGGTGCATTGCGCTCATCAATGCAACAATTGGGGGCATCACTGGCCATTCCTGCCAAACTCAACATCGGCGACAGGTCAAGTCGCATTTGTTTAGCCGTATGGCCCGGGTGCAGCTTCAAGAATTCCGTATGACCAATCAGCTCATCCAGGGTACGCAAACCCAAACCGGCGAGTAACTCGCGCACTTCCATCGCAACAAAGCGGAAGAAATGTTCGACCATTTCTGGCAGGCCGACAAAATGGGCTTTACGCAATACCGGGTGCTGGGTGGCTACACCAGTTGCACAGTTGTTGAGGTGACAGATGCGCAGATATTTGCAGCCCAATGCCACCATCGGGCCGGTGCCGAAACCAAAACTCTCCGCGCCGAGTGCGGCTGCCTTCAATACATCCAGGCCCGTTTTTAATCCGCCATCGGTTTGTAAGCGTACTTTTTGGCGTAACCCATTGCGCTTGAGCGTTTGGTGTGCCTCGGATAAACCCAATTCCCACGGGGTGCCTGCGTATTTGATCGATGACACCGGACTGGCGCCGGTGCCGCCGTCGTGACCGGAAACCGTGATCAAATCGGCATACGCCTTGACCACACCTGCGGCAATGGTGCCCACACCCGCATGGGAAACCAGTTTGACCGATACCAGCGCGTCGGGGTTAATCTCTTTCAAATCGTAAATGAGCTGCGCCAAATCTTCGATGGAATAAATATCGTGATGCGGCGGCGGCGAAATCAAACCAATGCCGGGTCGCGCGTAACGCAAGCGCGCGATGGTCTCGTCGACTTTGTGACCGGGTAATTGACCGCCCTCGCCCGGTTTAGCGCCTTGCGCTACCTTAATTTGCAGCACTTCGGCATTGATTAGATATTCTGGAGTTACCCCAAAGCGGCCCGAGGCTACTTGTTTGATCTTACTCATGCGCTCGGTGCCATAACGCACCGGGTCTTCGCCACCTTCGCCGGAATTGGAGCGCGCACCCAAGCGATTCATCGCAATCGCCAGTGCTTCGTGCGCCTCTGGCGATAGCGCGCCTAGGGACATGCCCGCAGAATCAAAGCGCTTAACGATGCTGGCGATCGGCTCAACCTCATCCAGCGCAATCGGCGCTCGGTCGCTGTGCAATAACATTAAATCGCGCAAGGCCGAGGCCGGCCGGTTGTTCACCACCTCGGCGTATTCGCGATAGGTTTCGAAATCGCCGCTGCGCACCGCCGCCTGCAAGCGCGCGATCACATCCGGGTTGTACATGTGGTATTCGCCGCCTTGTACAAACTTCAGCAACCCACCCTGTTCGATCAGCGTATTGGCATTAAAGGCCTTGGCTGCCAAATCACGCTGCTCGGCTTCGATTTCAGCAAAACCTGCGCCTTCGATACGGCTGGGTGTACCGGTAAAACAACGCTGCACCACTTCACTGGACAAACCGACGATTTCGAATAGCTGCGCACCGCGGTAACTGTCAACGCAGGAAATACCCATCTTCGACAAAATTTTGAGTATGCCCTTGCGAATGCCACGCCGATAACTACGACCAATCTCCAGCGGTTCGCCAAAGCGACGCTTGATCTGTCCGGAACGGACCAAGGACAACAAAGACTGATAGGCCAAATACGGCTGAATAGCGGTCGCACCAAAACCAATTAGGCAAGCGAAATGATGGGCGTCGCGTGCCGTGCCGGTTTCCACCAAAATATTGCAGGCTGCCCGTAAACCAACGCGAGTCAGGTGTTGATGCACGGCGCCCACCGCCAGCAGTGCATGCGCCGGAATTTTGTTAGGCGCGGTGTGGCGATCCGTTAGGAAAACCAGCAGCGTACCGGCGCGCACCGCGTCTTCGGCTTGCTGGCAAAATGAAATAAGCGCCTGCTCTAAGTTATGTTCGGTTGGATAATTGATATCGATTTCGACATGCCCGCCAAAATCACTCATCGCCAGAATTTGTCGGAGTTTGCGCTGCGACAAAATGGGTGAGTTCAAAACAATCTGCCGCGCAAATTGCGGCGCCGCCTCAAACACATTGCACTCGCGGCCCAGCTGAGTCATCAATGACATGACTCGCTGTTCACGCAAACTGTCAATGGGTGGATTAGTGACCTGTGCAAAAGCTTGGCGGCAATAATCGTAAAGCGATCGGGACTTGGATGACATCACCGCCATCGGCGTGTCATCACCCATCGATCCGGTGGCTTCAGATTCACTCTCGGCCAGCGACTTAAGCACCGTATCACGCTCTTCGCGCGACAGGTTGTAGAGTTTTTGATGCACCGCCAACGTCGGCGCATCCCAGGGCTCAATGGCTAAGCTTGGATCGATCAGCGAGTTGCTCAAATAACGTACGCCAGTTTTCATCCAGCGTTTGAATGGCGCACGCCCACGATTGATGACGTCGATATCACGTGACTTCAAAAACTCGCTGCGTAGTAAATCGACCGCAACCATTTCGCCTGGGCCCAAACGGCCTTTTTCGACTACCTCGGAGGCGGGCACATCAAATACACCGGCTTCCGACGCGATGACTACATGGCGATCACGGGTGACTAAATAACGCGCTGGCCGCAAACCATTGCGATCGAGCGTGCACGCCGCATAACGGCCATCCAACATGACAATGCCGGCCGGACCGTCCCAAGGCTCCATGTGCAGTTGGTAGTACTCATAGAAAGCCTTAATGTCGGCATCTAAATCTTCGCGATCCCGCCAGGCAGGCGGTATGAGAATTCGCATCGCTTGTAGTAAATCCATACCGCCGACCAATAAACACTCGAGCATATTGTCGAGCGTTTGCGAATCAGAACCGGTCATCGACACTAATGGCTGCAATTCTCGAAAATCAACCAGGGGTGACCGAAACCGCGGGCCACGGGCGCGCATCCAGTTACGATTGCCTTGAATCGAGTTAATCTCGCCATTGTGCGCAAGAAAGCGAAACGGCTGCGCTAACGGCCAGCGCGGCATGGTATTTGTCGAAAATCGCTGGTGAAAAGTAATTGCGCTAGTGGTTAATTCGGGTCGCGCCAAATCTTTAAAAAAAGCAGGCAAATGTTCAGGCATGACCATGCCCTTATAGGCAAGCACATGCGCAGATAGCGACAAGATGTAAAAATCGGGCAAATCGGCTAAGGCGATTTCAGTGCGGCGGCGCGCCTGAAACAACAAGCGTTCGAGCACTGATAAATCCAGATCTTCGCGTACGCCTACGTACACTTGTGCAACCACCGGCATGGTGGAACGCGCCTGTGTGCCGCAAACCTCGGGGTCGATTGGCACCTCGCGCCAACCGGCCAGCTCCAATCCCGCACCGCCTAATTCGGCTTCCAGCGTGATCCGCGCACGCGCCTGATCAGCGTCGTCATGCGGCAGAAAAACGATGCCGGAGGCGAAACTCTCGGGCAAGCGTATTCCCGCTTCAGCGGCCAAACGGCGCAAAAAGCTGTCCGGTCTGCGCAGTAACAAGCCGCAACCGTCACCGCTCTTGCCATCGGCCGCAACCGCGCCGCGATGGGTCATGCGTTTCAGCGCATCGAGCGCCGCGTCAACGATTGCCCGTGACGGTCGATCGTCCAACTGCGCGATCAACCCGAATCCGCAACTGTCCTTTTCGAACGCCGGATCGTACATCCCGGTGTCTGTACCCATTCTGCCGCTCCTGCGCCGCGCACTGCCCTACTGAGCCTCGCTGAAGGTCTCTAGAGCGCATGCTCGGAAAGCCAAGTTCGTCCGAATAGATCACACATCCGGACGACGCGTCAAACCACATTGGCGGACGTATAGACGTCTGTGGATGAATACGATTGCGGAGCAGCGCCGCTGCGGGTTTCGCCTGGGAATCCCCAACGACAGCTTGGGTTACTTTGCCCGGATCGAATCGGCGCGCAGTTCCAGAGGTGGTTTACCTGGAGCAGGTGCAGGCGCAGGCCACGAAGCGACGGCTGCTAGTGCGGTCTACAGACGGTCCAATGGTGCCTTTGAGGTAGGCGGCAGCGATGCAGTGATCGTGGCAGCGTTGCGCCCGCCGGGCATCCATTTGCCCGACCCCTGCAAAGCATAGGACGGCACCCATAAATGTCAGTAGCAGCGCTGTTCGGCTGAGCGTGCGCCGCAGCGCCCCCAACTTTCCGCTCAATAATTGCCCCAACACCGCAAACTGGCGTGATTTGTCCCATCCGCCGTTGGCAAATAGCAGTAGCAACACGCTAAGCACACCGGTGAAAAACATGCACACCCCGAAGATCATCAGTCCTGGCATGGCAGTAAGCTCCCGAATCATCCTAGTAGTCCGTCCACAGTGAAGTTTGGGATCGCGAGGCCATGAACCCCCGGATCGTCATTGCGAAGGAGGCTAAGCGACTGCGGCAATCCAGTGACCTTGCTTTTTGCGGCAAATCGAAGCAAACAGCAAAGTCACTGGATTGCCGCGGTCGCCAAGGCTCCCTCGCAATGACGATCCGTGCGATCCTAATTTTTCTCCCAACTGAGGCTTCTAGCTTCAACCGCGCACTAAACCGCTGACCTCTTAGCAAAGTCCAAGGCCAAATCCAACACCATCAAGAATTCATCCACCTTGATGGGTTTGGTCAGATAGCGGAAGAATCCGTCTTTCAATCCGTTTTGAACATCGCGAGGCGTCGCATTCGCGCTGAGCGCAATGACTGGGATATGCGCGGTGGTCGGATCTGCAGACAGCACGCGCAATGCTTCTAAACCGCTGATGCCGGGCAGATTAATGTCCATCAGGATGACCGCCGGCCGCGTGCTGCGTGCCAGTTCGATGCCACGCAGTCCATCTTTGGCGCTCAGCAAAAATAGGTCCGGCCGGCGCGCAATGATGTCCTCGACCAACATCATATTTGCTTGGTTGTCCTCCACATACAAAAGCGTGCGCAACGGCGCAGCGTCTGAAACACTAGCCTGACTGGGCGCGGGCGCGCGACTGGCCGCCGTTGGCAGCGCGTTGGCCTCTTTGAGTTCAATCCAAAATACACTGCCGATGCCGACCGTACTTTCCACGCCGATCTCGCCTTTCATCAGTTCCATCAACCGCTTGGATACCACTAGGCCGATGCCGGTACCTTCTTCAGCGCGCGCTTCCTGACCCAAGCGGTTGAAGGCTTGAAAGAGTTGCGCCAGTTGTTCGGCGGCCAACCCGACGCCGCTATCGCGGATGCTGATTCGAATTAAATCAGGCGGGCGCAGTTCGCACTGCACGCTAACGGTGCCACCCGGTTTGTTGTATTCAATCGCGTTGGACAGCAGATTGATCAGGACTTGTTTTACCCGGATGCGTTCGCCGCGCACACAATAAGGCGTTGCAGGCGGCACAAAGTCCACGCGGATGCCGCACTTTTCTGCTTGCGGCTCAATCATCTCGGCGCATTCGCGCAACACCTCGGTGAGCGACACCGGCGCCAGTGCCAACGTGAGTTTGCCCGATTCGATGACCGACAGATCGAGGATTTCGTTGATCAGCTCCAACAGATGCCAGCCGGCCTTCAAGACCTGATCAACGCTGCGCTTTTGCGCCACCGACGGCACTGGCGGCCCGGCTTCAATCAGCTGCGCAAATCCTAGGATGGCATGCAGCGGCGTGCGCAACTCATGGCTCATGCTGGACAGAAATTCGGATTTGGCCAAAGTGGCTTTTTCGGCTGCGATCATCGCGCGCCGCAGCTCGATGTTCTTTTCGCTCAGCGCATGATCGAGCCGCTCGCGCTCTGCTTCGATGCGCTTGCGCTCCGACACATCTTTCAACACCACGCGCAACACAGCTGTGTCGTTTTCCTGGGCGATGGACGCCACCATGTTCGCCCAAAATTGCGTGCCATCTTGCTTCAGCATGCGCAAATCGCAGGACTGCGATTCGCCGGTGTCAAACAGCTGTCTGCGCAGCAAATAGTAAACGTCCTGGTCGTCCTTGAGGATCAGTCGGGACAAGGGCTGCCTAACCAATGCACCGCGGGCGACGCCCAGCAAGGTGGCGACGGTCAGATTGCTCTGCAGAATCAGGCCTCGCTCGCTGACCGTGCAATATCCCACTGGCGCAAGATCGTAGAGGTCAAAGTAACTGGCGCGCGCAATATCCAGAGCAATTTGCGATTCCCGCAGTTCCTCATTCTGCATCTCCAGTTCAATTTGGTGCACCTGCAGCTCATGCAGCATTTGTCGCGTTGTTTCCAGCGAATGGGCTTGTGCATCACCCGGCGCTGATGCGCTCAGCTCACGCAATTGCGCCTCGGCTTTGTCGCGCAGCGCCTTTCCTGTAGTGGGAACCAGCGTGCTTGCAGCGCTGGGGCGCTGCTGGTCTGGATGCTCATCTTTGCTCATGACGCCCTCCTTCGGGTGGACTTACAAGGTCTTCGTTGATCACCCGCTCAGTGGTCGCAATCGCATACATCTGCCCCACTTTATTGACTAATGCGGTGGCGGTCAGGAAGACCTCCAAGACCGCTCCGCCTTTGCTGATGCGCTGCGTGCGGTACGGCTGCAGAATTTCCGCCTGGCTAAGCTGGTGCACTCTGGCGAGCGCCTCTTCGCGTAGCGCCACCGGTATACGATCTTTGACCTGCATTTGCAGCGCCTCGGCTTCGGTCCAACCGTAGATGCGCTCCGCACCTGGGTTCCAGGCGAGAATTCTGCCATCTAGATCTTGAACGGTGATGGCATCGTGCGCATCCCGCACGACCACCGCCAAGCGCAGCAGTTCGTTGGCCTTGCGCAGGGCCTCTTTAGTTTGCACCGCGTCAGTGATGTCTACAAACGAAATCACTGCGCCTTCGATCACGTTGTCCAAGGTGCGGTAGGGCTGTATGCGCATCGTGTGCCAATGGCCATCGGCCGTCTGCACATCCACTTCTTTTGGAATCAGTGTCTTGAGTACCTCTTGTAAGTCCTGCACCAGCTGGGCGTAGCCAATCAAATTGGAGACGATGTGGCTCACTGGCCGGCCCACGTCGCTCAAAATCAAGTTGATGATTGCGCTAGCAGCGGGGGTAAACCGCAGGATGCGCAGAGAATGGTCGACAAACACCGTGCCGATATCGGTGCCGGCTAACAGATTATTCATATCGTTGTTGGCGCGTGACAAATCGACTACCTTGGTTTGCAGCTCGGAATTGACCGTCGCCAGTTCCTCGTTGAGTGACTGCAACTCCTCTTTCGAGGTTTCCAGTTCCTCGTTGGTGGATTGCAGCTCCTCGTTCACCGACTGCATTTCTTCGTTGGAGGATTTGAGCTCCTCATTGGCGGTCTCCAATTCCTCATTCGCGGCGCGCAGGTATTCATCTTTGTCGCGCAACTCCAACTTAAGCGCGTCAATTTGCGCTTCCGCGTCGCTCACGTGCTCGTGAATAGCGGCGCTAGTGCCGGTAATGCCGCGCGCCAATGATTCAGGCGAAGCCGGCGCCTCTTGCAGGATGACTAGGAACAACTGTGCGTCGGGAGCAGCAGCCGCGCCCGGCGCCACTGGACAAATGCTCAAATTGACCACGGTGTAGTGGCCATTGGTCTTCACTTTGAGCCCCGCGCAGTGCGCGGCTTGACCGCTGCTAAGCGCTTTGCGCAGCGTCATGGTCAGATCGCGCCGCAAGCCTTCGCGCGCCATGTTAAAAATGTTGCTAATCCCGGTTTCGCCGGGGGCGGGTTCCAGGTACAAGCCGGTGCGTCCATGTAAATAGAGAATATCGCCTTGCGCGTTAACCAGCGCGCTGGGTGGAGCAAGCTGCTCCAGCAAGGCTTGTTCGGTGAGTTCGCGCAAGGGCAATTTACCGAGACTCAGCCCTTTTGCCGGGTCACGTACGTGAGCTGTGTTCAACGCAAGCATCGGCGGCAGATAACGCCCCAGTTTTACCCGCTGCGCAGCTTGATGATCCTCCGTGCGCTGAAACAACTTGGCTTTGCGATCCAGCATGGTGAACAGTTCGCTGAACTCGCCGATGCCTTCAGAACTGCCAAGGAACAATATACCGCCCGGTTTGAGCGCAAAGTGGAACAGTGGAATCAGTCTTTTTTGCAAGTCTGAATCCATGTAAATCAGTAAATTGCGGCAGCTTATAAGATCCATTCTGGAAAACGGCGGATCCCGAATCACATCCTGCTCAGAGAACACCATCATGTCGCGAATGCTTTTCTGGATGCGATAGCCACGTCCTGGTTCGGCGACAAAAAAACGCGCCAAGCGCTGTGGGTCAATATCCGCGGCGATGCTCTCCGGGTAAACGCCGGCGCGCGCGCTGGCAATTGCGCGACTGTCAATATCGGTAGCAAAAACCTGCACCGTGTAACTTTGCCGCTGCAATTGCATGCGCTCTTGCAGCAAGATGGCAATGGAATAAGCCTCCTCGCCGGTTGAGCAGCCGGTCGACCAGACCCGAATCACCGTGCCGGCGGGGCGATCGGCAAACAATTTCGGGATGACCTGCTCCTCTAGTGCGCGAAAAGCCTGCGGATCACGAAAGAAATGGGTCACGCCGATCAGCAAATCGCGAAACAGCGCTTCCACCTCCACCGGCGTTTGCTGCAAAAACTTGAGGTAATTGTCGATGGCGTCGATTTGGTGCACCGCCATCCGCCGCTCAATGCGGCGGATGATTGTGCTCGGCTTGTACTGGGAAAAGTCGTGGCCGGTTTGCGCGCGCAGCAAAATGAAGACCTTCTTGAGGACAATTTCCGTTTTCTGCACGGGCGTCGCGGCCACACGCCCAAGCTTGCCGAAGGCATGGCTGGCGTAGGCGATTAGTTGGGCCGGCATTTCAGCCGGTGGCAACTCGTAATCCACCAAGCCGGTGGCAATGACACTGCGCGGCATGCCTTCAAACTCGCAAGACGGTGCGTTCTGCACCATCGCCATGCCGCCTTCACCTTTAATGGCGCGGATACCCAGCGTGCCATCACTCCCCGTGCCGGACAGCACAACGCCGATGGCGTGCTCGCGCTGGTCTACTGCCAGGGAGCGAAACAAGAAATCGATCGGCAAGCGCTGACCACGTGGCGCGGCGGGCTCCAACAATTGCAGCGTGCCGTGCAAAAACGCCATGTCGCGATTGGGCGGAATAATGTAGACGCAGTTGATTTGCACCGGCATGCCGTCTTCAACCTCAAAGACTTGCATGCGCGTACAGCGCCGAATCAGCTCACTGAGGATGCTTCTGTGGTCCGGTGCCAAGTGCTGCACCAATACGAAGGCCATGCCTGGATCAGCGCCGCTGGGCATGCCAGAAAAAAACGCCTCAAAAGCCGCCAAACCACCCGCCGAAGCACCGACACCCACGATAGGAAAGCCTAGCTCAAGGGCCGGTTTGGTTGGCGTTTCCGGATCAATCGACGGCGCCTGGCTTGCAGCGAGGTTTTTTTTGGACGTCTTCTTATTTGCCATGATGCAGCGCCCACGTTTGGTTCGGCGCACGGATGGTACGCCTTGTGGAGTTTAACCGCGGATTCTGGTGGGCGCTGGGCGCTGACGCTTTTCCTGCATGGTGAGGGAGAAGCGTTCGATCACAGATCGTTGCGGTTACTCTTAGTGGCGCTCGTGTAATTGTGCGGCGGGATCGCCCCAGGCGCGGTTCACCATGCGGCCGCGTTGCAGTGCTGGCCGCTGTGCGATCTGTGCAGTCCATCTTT
>CAZLSB010000051.1:0-19009 GCA_964561825.1 uncultured Xanthomonas sp. | reverse complement strand
GAGCACATTCCTAAGTCAATAGATGAGATTGGTTGTTGGTTGTTGGTGGTTGGTTTGCAGCGAGCCCGCGTCCAGATGGCTCGCCCCTTCAGGGCTCCGTGACCCCCGCCATGCCAACCCAGGGCGCTGCCCTGGGCTGTCTTGGTTCGCCGCTGCAGCCCCGACCCGCGGCTGGATCACCACATCACTTTGCCCTCGCACCCCCACCAACCAGCCACCAACGACTACCAATAATCAATAACCAACCAACATCGCCCGCTCTGTCATCCTATATGCCCTTTTCCGCACGGCGCTTGGCTATGAACGACAACAAATTTCCTCCCAAGCGTGCGTCGCGACCGGCAAAGCGCGCAGGTGCGCCGCGCGAATCAAACGTCTATCAGCATCCCGATCTCAAAGCCCAAAACCCGGCAACTAAAGACCGTTCGGGTGCACCGGCCTCGCCTTGGCAACGTGCCGACCCCGGTCCGCGCGCGCCGCGTGAGTCCAGCGAGCGCCCGCCGCGGCTTAGCGCCGAACGTCCGCCGCGCCAAGTAGACCCTGCGCGCGCTACGGATCGCGCGCCACCGCGGGCCGCCGATACGGTTCGTGCCTCGGCGCCCAGTGTGTATGCGCGCAGCGATCGATCGCGCCCTGATCCAGTGCGCGACACGCGCCCGGCGCGGCCGGCGGCGCGCGCCGAACCGGAGCCCGACTTTGAAGTGCCCGCGCTCATCGATGAACGCGATGCGCAACGGCGCCGCGAAGTGCGCATCTACGGGCGCGCCGCTTGTCTGGCGGTCGCTGAAGACCGCTTCGAGGCCATTCGTAAGTTGTATTGCACGCGTCTTCGCGCTCGCGAAATAGGACCGCTACTGGCGCGTTTAGCGGCGGCCAAGATTGGCTTCAACGAAGTAGAAGACGCCGATTTGGAGCGTCTGACCGCGGCCCAACATCACGAAGGTTTGGCGCTTGATGTACTGCGTAAGGAGCAACCATCCTTGCCGCAGTTGTTCGCCAGTTTGGCGCGGCAAACTGGCCCAGTTTGTCTGATCGCCTTGGAAGGCGTCGGCAATCCGCACAATTTTGGCGCCATTTTGCGCAGCGCCGTGCACTTTGGTGCCCGCGCGGTGCTGATCCCCGCTGATTCGACGTTGACCTTGGCAGGCGCGGTTTATCGGGTCGCCGAGGGCGCCGCAGAGCGCGTGCCGGTGGTTCGTTATGAGCAATTGGCCGATTTGCGCGCCGCCGACTTCACCCTCATCGCCACTGCCGCTCAAGGCGAACGCAGTTTGTATCGCGATCCGCTACCCGCACGCAGCATCGTGGTTTTTGGCGCTGAGGGCGGCGGTTTGAACCGCGCGGCTTTGGACAGCGTTGACGCGCGTTTTGCTATTCCGGGCAGCGGCCGCGTGGACAGTTTGAATGTCGCGCAATCCGTCGCGGTGGTACTCGGCGAATGGTGGCGCAGCGCGGTTGGGTGAGGACGGCATATGGGATGCAGTAGAACGCCATCAACTTGGCGATAGCCGCACCCAAACAAGGCCATAAACGACGAAAGCACGCTTGCCGCAAGGCAAGCGCGCTCCCATCTCAATCTCAGAACGAATAAACGGTATTCAAGCCGACGATATAAACACCACTGCCGTTGTTGTCGACATCGACGCCGTAATAGGTCACGCCTAGGCCCGCGCCCCAACGCTCGGTGAATTTATAGCCAAATGCGCCGCCCGCGAAGAAATCGGTGCCGTCGTCGTCCGCTCGGATCGCTGGGCTACCGGTGACTGAGAGCTTGGCATCAACATTCCAGCTCCACAGGCCAGCATGACCGGTGAAATACCAGGAATCACCGATATCGGTCAGCAAATTCAAACCGAGCGAGAAACCGTCAATCCCGGCTTGCGCCTTGGCGCTCGCGTTGCCCACGCGATAACTATTTTCGAAGTCGCCAAAACTGGTGTAACCCGCCTCTACGCCCAGCGTATCGGTGAAGCGGTAGACCAGATTGAAGCTGCTGGAGAACGCGTCATCATCAAACTGATTTTCATTGATGTAACCCAAACCGGTGTAGCCGCTAGTGCCCCAGTTGCCCGCCAGCGCCAAGTTGCTGCTCAGCGCGGCGGCCAAGCCGAGGATCTGCAGATAGGTCTTTGCTTTCACGAAATCACTCCGAAGGGTTAGGTTGCGCGCAGATTCTTGCATACGAAGGTTTAACCTCAGCAGCGTAAAATCGAAAAGCACATCAGGAAGCGCCATGACTCTGATCCTCAAAGCAGCACTGTTCTATTTCGCCATCGTGTTTGGGGTGGGATTCTTGTGCGGACCTATACGTATCTATTGGCTGGAGCCCAATTTTGGCGCACTCACCGCGCTACTCGTGGAGACACCGATTCTAGTCATGGCGATGTTATTTGCCGCGCGCTATGTGCCGCGCAAGCTGCGTTTACCCGCGCAATGGTCTGCGCACGCGGGTATGGGCGCCATCGCACTGGTGCTGGTTTTGATCGCCGACGTCATCGTGGGCCTGCTACTGCGCAAGCTATCGATGGCCGAGATGCTCACCAACTTCAGCACGCCCACGGGCCGCATTTACGCCGGCGCGCTGCTGCTGTTTGCCTTGTTGCCGATGCTGGTCAATCGCCGCGCGCGCGCTTGAAGTCCCAGGATCAGGCTTGCAGATCCAAAGCCGTCTGTAGTGCGATGAGGTCCGCCGGCAATGGCGCGTGGATGGTCTGCGGCGGCTGCTCAAGGACTGCCGGCACTGCGATGGCGGCCGCGTGTAACGCCAATCGCTGAATCGGTAAACGGTCGAACGGTGCCTTCAGCGTCTGCAAACCGTACAGCGCGTCGCGCAGGATCGGGCACTCGCGGCTACGCAGATGTACACGAATCTGGTGCTGCCGCCCGCTGCGCGGATGGCAGCGCACGCGCGCGATGTCTAGCTCGGCGTACCGCCAGTGTTGTTCGACCACATAGTCCGTGCAGGCCGATTTCGCGTCTGCCTCACCGGGCAGCGCGGGGCGCATTTTGCCCTTGCGCGCGGCGTGCAAAGCCAGTGCGATGCGTCCTTGCGCTGGTTGCGGCAGCGCGGCTGTCCAGGCCAAGTAACTCTTGTGCACCTGCGCGTTCGAAAACGCCAGATTCAATTCGCGATGCGCTTGTGCATCGCGCGCAAACAGCATCACGCCGCTGGTTTCGCGATCAATGCGATGTACCACCCACAGTGGCACCCCCAACTGCGCCTGCAAACGATGCCGTAAAGACTGCGCGGGATCTTCGTCACGCGCCGGAATCGCCGCGATGCCAGCGGGTTTGTCGACCACCAGCCAGCGCCGGTTATCGGCCAACAGGATCAACTCAGACATCGGCAAATTCACTCAACCAATCGCGTGGTTTCAAATAGTCCTGCAGGCGGGCTTCGGCGCTTTCGGGTGCCGGTTGATAGCCGTATTCAAAGCGCACATCGGGTGGCAACGACATCAGAATCGATTCCGTGCGACCGCCCGACTGCAATCCGAACAGCGTACCGCGATCCCAAACCAGATTGAATTCGACATAACGGCCGCGCCGATAGCGCTGGAACTCGCGTTCACGCACACCGTACGGCGTTGCATGGCGTCGCGCTACGATCGGCAGATAAGCGTCGAGGAAACCCTGGCCCACCGCTAGGGTCAGCGCCAGACAAGCATCAAAGCCCAAATCCGCTACATCGTCGTAAAACAAACCGCCCACACCGCGCGTTTCGTCGCGGTGTTTTAGATAGAAGTAGTCATCACACCCGCGTTTGTAGCGCGGGTACAAATCCGCGCCAAACGGGTCGCACACCTGTTTGGCCACCCGATGCCAATGGGCGATGTCCGCATCGAAGGGATAATACGGCGTGAGGTCAAAACCGCCACCAAACCACCACACCGGATCCGGGCCGGTGGTACTGAACATGCGCACATTCAGATGGGTGGTCGGCACATATGGATTGCGCGGATGAAAGACCAGCGACACGCCCATCGCGCGAAATCCGCGGCCCGCCAATTCGGGTCGATGCGCGGTCGCACTGGCGGGCATTTTGGCGCCGACCACATCGGAAAAACCGATACCGGCCTGCTCAAACACCGCGCCTTGTTTGAGCACACGGGTGCGGCCGCCGCCGCCTTCGGCGCGTTGCCAGCTATCTTGCGCAAAACGCGCGGTAGGCTCAACGGCTTCAACGGCCGCAGCAATGCGATCTTGCAAGCCCAACAGCGCGGCGCGCACGCGGTCGATATCCATTTCTTTAGCCCGATGATTTGCGACATGGGAGTCTAGCCGTGCCGCTGCGTATGATGAGTGGCCCCGCGCGCGATCCATCCTGGTTCGTCGTGATCGAGATAAGCTAAAAAACCTCATGAAAGACCGCAATCCCCCCAATCCGCGCTGGCTAGTTGATCTGGCGCCAGAGCCTTCGCCCGACGCCTTCGCTGCGTGGCGATTGGGTGCGCGCGGCGCGGGCAGCGCCAGTTTCGATTTGCCGATGCCCGCCTTGCATTCGCTGAGCGAATCCTGGCGCAGCCACGGTCGCTTACGGGGTGGCCAATTGGGGGCGGCGCGTTTTGCCGGCGATGAACATTTGATGTTGGGCGAATTGGTGCTTTCGGAACGCGATTTCGGCGGTATCGGCACCACCACGCACGAGGCGTACCGACGCATACTCGATTATGTGCCGGGTTCGGGTTATCCGTACGTATTGCGCATTTGGACGTACTTTTCGCGGATCAATGAAGGCGAGGGTGATACCGAACGGTATCGGCAGTTTTGCGTAGGCCGCCAATTAGCCCTGGAACGCGCGTGGTTTGAGGCAGATCCGGCGGCGACGGTCATTGGACTACCCGACACTTCGGCAAAAGTACGGGTGCTGTGGTTAGCCTCAAAAACACCCGGACGCATGCTCGATAATCCCAGGCAAATGGTGCCGCGCAATTATCCGCCCGAGTATGGTCCGGAACCGCCGCGTTTCTCACGCGCAGCGATTTGGCAATGCGCGCGTGGCAGCGTGCTGCTGATTTCGGGCACCGCCAGCTTGGTAGGGCATAGCTCGCGTCATCCCGGCCGGCTGGATAATCAACTCGCGGAAACCAAACGCAATCTCGACAGCCTGTTAAAAGTCGCCAACGAAGCGATGGAAACCGAAAGTCAGTTCGGCCCTGGCACGGTGCTACGCGCCTACGTGCGCGAGGAAGAGCATTTTTATGCAACCGAGAAATTCCTGACCGAAGCCTTCCCGGGTGCCGTGTTTACCGTTTTACAAGGCGATGTGTGCCGTAAGGAATTGCTTTGTGAAATTGAAGGCGTGCATCATTTTTGAGCGCGGGCTGTACAAAATTCTCGGCCCGGCAAATCAATGCCCTGGCTTTTTCGCTCACCACCTAAAAAATCAACTCAGCCATGTCTATCGATCCAAGGTATCCCAATGACGCGCGTTGTCGTGCGGTTTTCAATCAGCTGGAGGCTCTAATTGAACGCCGTTATGGCGTGCCGGTGATCATCAGCGATGTACCAGAACCCTTTACCGGCGATTTAGACGGCGCCGAGATTCAGATTGATCACGATCTGGACGCCGAAGACGCCTTATTCATTTTGGTGCATTTATTTGGCCACACCGTGCAGTGGAACTTGTCAGAGCGTGGTCGCACCTTGGGCGTGCAGCAGCCCGACCCAAACCTATCGGCGCAGCGTATGACGGAGCTCTACCACTACGAACGCACCGCGGCCGAACTCAGCCTGACTCTGCTGCATCAGGCCGGCGTGCACGACTTTGACCAATGGTTAGCCGATTTTTTCCACTGCGACTGGGCATATCTGGTGCATTTCTACAAAACCGCCGAGAAATTGCCGTTCAAGAGCTTCTGGCGCGTCGCTACCGAAGCCTTGACGCCGCAACAGATCCCCGAGTTCACACCGACCCGCTGGCGCGCGCGCTGGGACGGCATCGTGGTGTGAGTACGCGTTGCCAGTGGCGCACGCTCGGTGCGGGCAATACCGTGCCGGAGCGAGAAGGCTCACGGCGGTGGTAAAACGGAGCTTGCTCCGCTGCCCCGACTAGCGCGACGCGCCCTGCCCGAATTCGTTAAATTTCCGTCATATGTTAGTCAGCGAACTGACCGTATTCTCTGTTGTCATGCCATATACCCGACGTTTAGATCGGGATTTGCCCTCGTGAAGGAGAATGACGATGCGTTGGATGATCTCAGTTGGCATTGCGGTATTCATGGCGACCCTGGATTGGGCGTCAGTTGATTCTGGTGTGGAACGTCGCGGCTGAACCTAGGCTGCTAGCCTGTCGGGCCTTCCTCGCGAGTGCGCCGAAAGTCCGACAGGCTGCCTGCCCGCGGCTGTTGCGTTAGGCGCCTTTGGATTTGCTGGTTTTGCCAACCGGCTTTTTTGTGCTGGCCTTAGTCGCTGGCGCTTTGTCCGCCTTTTTTGCGGCGGGTTTGGCTTTACCTAGCGCAGGCTTGGCTGCGCTGGCTTTGGCGGGCGCCGGCTTGCTTATCTTGGGCATGGCCGCAGGCTTGGGTTTGGCCTTTTTGGCCTTGGCTTTTGGCTGCACTGGCGGAGATTCCGCGGCTGCATCCTCTGGCGAATCGTGCACGCCCGGCACATAGCGCTTCAAATCGTCCAAACTCGGCAGGCTCGGCAGGCTCGGCAACAAACTCGTGACCCGCCCAACCCAGGATTTAGCGGATTCTTGGACCTGATCGATCGCCGTGCGGGCGGCGCTAGTGGCCCATTCCACCAAGGTGGACTCGTCGATATTGGTGACTTGGCGCATTAACTTTGGCCATTCTTCCAAATCCGCATCGCGGAATTTGGCCACCGCTTCGGCGCGCATGCCGATGGCATAGGTCAGCGCGATGTTCTTGGTGGCCACGGTGGCGATTTTGGCAATCGGCAGCGCGCGTTTCAGCACAAAATCACCAATGACGGCGCCGGCGTAGCGTTTCAGCAGCTTGGCGACCATGCTGGACGCATGCGTGGCACCGACATTGGTCGCCGCAATGGCCAAAATCGCGAAGCGCTCGCCGGCATCACCAAGCTCCACCTCGTACAGTGCGAAGGTTTCGATCACCAATTCTGATTGCAGCGCGGTCACCGTGCCGATATCGATCGCCGGACCGAGAAACACGCCAGCCAACCGGCCGACGCCTGGCACCAGCTCAACCACCGCCGACAGCGCACCATAGGCGCCAGCTTGCAGGCATTTACTCTGCACCAGCAAACGGTGCAGTTCGTCGTTATCGGCCTCGGGCAGGCGCCGGCGCAAGGCCACCACGCGCGCCTTGGCCGCTTTGCGATCAGCCTTGCGCAACGCCTTCCACAGTTCTTGTGCGGCAGCGGGCAACATTGGCATCTCCAGCAGAGGGATGACGCATCCTAACGCGTAAAGGCCGGCCGTGGTGGCGGCGCGCAGGTGTGCAGCAACTGTTGTTTTTGGGTCTCGCATGCGACGCCTTGGGCTGTTCCCGCGTTATCGTCCGCTACCTGTATTGCGCCTTCCGCCTGGAGAACTTATGCGCCGCTCACTGATGCTTGCGATCGCACTGACGCTGGCTGCGCCGCTGTCGGCGAAGTCCACGCGTACCGATGCCGATACACGCTTGAATGCTTGGCAGCAGCACCAAACATTGGAACAATCGAGTTGGTTTGGCGGCCTAAAATGGCGTTCGATCGGACCCACCGTGCAGGGCGGGCGCATTGTCGACATCGCCGTGCATCCAACCCAGCCGTACACGTTTTATGTCGCCTATGCCTCTGGCGGTATTTGGAAGACCACCAATAACGGCGTCAGCTTCACGCCGCTGTCCGATCAATTAGCGACGATGATTTCCGGAGACATCGCGCTAGACCCGCAGCAACCCGACACCTTGTGGGTGGGCACTGGCGAGCCCAATTCCTCGCGCTCATCGTACCCAGGTTTGGGAATGCTGGTCAGTCGCGATGGTGGCAAGACCTTCGAACAAGCAGGACTGACCGGCGCCGATCGCATCGCCCGGGTGCAGGTCGATCCTGCCGATAGCCAGCGCGTCTTGGTTGCCGTGCAAGGGCCTTTGTACACGCCGGGCGGCATGCGCGGCATCTATCGCACCGTGGATGGTGGCAAGTCCTGGCAAGCGGTATTGCCGGGAAAAGGAGAGTGGACCGGCGCGATTGATCTAGTGTTTGATCCGCGCGATTCGCGCACCGTGTATGCGGCCATGTGGGAGCGTTCGCGGCGGCCGTGGAATTTTGTGGAAAGCGGCGCGGGTTCCGGCGTCTACAAAAGCACCGATGGCGGCGATAGCTGGACGCGCCTCGCAGGTTTTCCTCAAGGTGCGCATATCGGTCGAATTGGGCTGGCCATTTCTGCAGCCAATCCCGACCGCATTTACGCCAGCGTCGATAACCAACAAGCGCTGCCCGACGATCTGATTGATCTCGGCGATAGCCCGCTGTCGGCGGCGCGACTGAAAACCATGAGCAAAGAGGAATTCCTGCGCCAAGATCCAGAAATCATCGATCAATTTGTGCGTGGCAGTGACTTTCCGCCGGAACTAGACGGCAAAGCGCTGATCGAGAAGCTTAAATCCGGTGAACTGACGCTGGATCAACTGCGCGCCAAGTTGCGCGATGGCAATGCGGCCTTGTTTGATAGCGCGGTCACCAGCCTGGAAATTTGGCGCTCAGACGATGCTGGCAAAGTCTGGAGTAAAGCCAATCAAGCACCGATCCGCGATTTCACTTATTCCTACGGCTATTACTTTGGCGAAATCCGCGTAGCGCCAGACAACGCGGATCGGGTGTTTGTGTTGGGCGTACCCACCGCGATCAGCGAGGATGGTGGTGTCACTTGGAGCGGCCGTAGCAATGCGGCGCACGTCCATGTCGACCACCATGCTTTGGAATTTGATCCTGCCAACCCACAACGGGTCTTCAACGGCAACGATGGTGGGCTGGATGTCAGCTATGACGGCGGCGCCACTTGGCTGAAACTGGATTCGCAAGCGGTGGGGCAGAGCTATACGCTGGCGGTTGACATGGAGCAGCCCTACAACGTCTACACCGGTATGCAAGATAACGGCACCTGGCGCGGATCCAGCACCCTCGATCCGAGCGCACCCGGCGGTTTTTGGGGAAGCAACGAGGGCTGGAGCTTTTTGAACGGCGGCGATGGCATGCAGATTCAGGTGGATCCACGCGATGCCAGCGTGGTGTACACCGGCTATCAATTTGGCTGGTACAGACGCAGTGGCAAAGACGCTGGCGAGGTACGGCCGCGCCCCGCTTTGACTGAAGCGGCGCTGCGCTACAACTGGAATACGCCGATTTTGCTGTCCGAACACAATCCCGACATCGTTTATTTCGGCGCCAATAAATTGTTCCGATCGATGGACAAAGGCCAAACCTGGCGCGCCATTTCCGGCGATTTGACACGCAATCCCAATCGCGGCGACGTGCCCTTCGCGACCATCACCACGCTAAGCGAATCGGCCCAGGAGTTTGGCGTGATTGCCGCCGGCACCGACGACGGACTGATCTGGATCACCGACAACGGCGGTCAGCAATGGCGAGAGGCTACTCGCGGTTTGCCCAAAGACCGCTGGGTCAGCCGCGTGCAGGCATCCAGCCATGTGCGTGAACGCTTGTATGCCAGCTTCACCGGTTATCGCGACGACGATATGAGCGCCTATGTCTACCGCAGCGAGGACTTAGGCAAGAGTTGGCAGTCCATTGCCGCGAATTTGCCCGCCGAGCCGGTCAATGTGATCAAAGAGGACCCGGTCAATGCCGAGGTGTTGTATGTCGGCACCAATCGCGGCGTTTATGTGTCGCTGGATCGCGGCAAGGCTTGGCAAGCCTTGCCAGAAGGGCTGCCGAATGTGCCCGTGCACGATCTAGTGGTGCATCCGCGCGACCGTGAGCTGATTGCCGGTACCCACGGGCGCAGCGTGTGGATCGTCGATGTGTTGCCTATCCAGGAGCTAACCAGCACGGTGAGAAGTTCGGCGGCGCATGTGTTCTACGTGGCCGATGTGGATTACTCGCGGAGTTGGCGCAGCGCGCCGGATCGTTGGTTTGATCATCTGCAAGTCAAGCCGAAATCGGTCATCCACTACTGGGCCGCGCAGCCCGGCAGCGGCACATTGACCATCCTGGATGCTGACAAGAATCCCGTGCGCGAGTTACCGGTGGATGCCAAACGCGGCATCAATCGACTGGAATATGAGCTTTTGGTAGATGACAAGCTCGGTTTAGCGGCCGAGGCTGCGCGGGCGAGCAAGGCAAAAGCGAAGGCAGACGACAAAGCAGTCGAAGACAAAGCAGCCGTTGACAAAGCAGCTGTCGATGCCAGCATCGGTGAGCTGGCCAAAACACCGCTCGCCGAATCCAAACGCTTGGGCCAGCAGCTCTATCTGACGCCGGGAGATTACAGCGTGTCACTCCAACTAGGCGGCGCAGTGGCCGAAACCAAGTTCACCGTGAATGCCCCGAAGGCAGCCGAGCCCAGAAGCAAAGCAAAGTTCAAGTTGCGCGGGCGCAAGTTGTGAACGCAGGGCATACAGCGCAATCTGCTCAGTCAGAATAGGCGACTGTGTTGACCTGCCATTCACAGCGAACTGCGATGATGCAAAAAATGCAATGTGTGCTGATCTGCGGAGATTGATCGATGCGTATTCAAGTTATGTTAGCTCTCGCCCTAGCGCTTTCGATTGGCGTGCTGCCCGATACGGCGGATGCACAGTCGACAAAAGTGGGCAAAATGTACAAGTGGACCGATAAAGCCGGCAATGTCCACTACAGTGATCAAGTACCACCGGAAGCGAACGAGTACGCGCGCGAAAAGATCAATGAGCAAGGCGTTGCAGTGCAGCGCACCGACCGGGCGATGACACCCGAAGAATTAGCGGCCATCCGCGCGACCGAACGCAAAACCGCCGATGAGGCACAAGCGGTCGAAGATCGTCGCAAGGCCGATGAGGCATTGCTCAATTCTTACGCCAACGAGGACGATTTGGTGCGCGCCTTCAATCAGCGCATGGACCTTTTGGGGCAAACCATTGAAGCCAGGCGCATTGAGATCAATGCTCGCGAAACCAGTCTAGCTTCGTTGGTTGCCCAGGCCGCCAGTCTGGAGCGCGGCGGTCGCACAGTCAGTGATGCGTTAAAACAGATGATCACCGGCGAGCGCACCGAGATCGAAAGGCAAAAGCAGTTTCTGCTGAAGAAAGAAGCCGAAAAAATCGTCGCCAAAAGCGAATACGAGCGCGATATGGCGCTTTATAAAGCCGCTTTAGCCCGCGTTGAAGAAAACAAAACAAAGGCTGAATAGTGACTGGCCTGCGAGTTTGCGTTTATTGCGCGTCTAGCAACAGCGCTGACTCGCTATTTCGGGCGTGGTGCGCCTGTTGGAACGCAGCATCGACGAGCGTTTCATGAATCCGGAGCATCGCGGTATGGGGGCGCTGGTGGAAGATGCCGCAATGGTGCTTCCCACCATTCAAGCGACGCCGCGCTGGCGCGAAGACGCCAGAACACTCGCTGTCGCGCGTTGAAATGCCAGAACTACCCGAGGTTGAAACCACCCGGCGCGGTATAGAACCGCATTTGCTGGGCCGCTTGGTCACCGCGCTTAGCGTGCGCGAGCCGCGGTTGCGCTGGCCGATTGGCGAAGCTGTGGCCAGCGGTCTGACCGGTTTGCCCATCCTGGCTGTGCAACGGCGCGCCAAATATCTATTACTCGACAACGCGCGCGGCAGCGCATTGATCCACCTTGGCATGAGCGGCTCCTTGCGCATTTTGGGTGCGCATACGGCGCTCAAATCGCACGATCATTACGATCTGCTGCTGGACGACGGCAAATTGCTGCGTTTTAACGATCCGCGCCGTTTTGGCTCGCTGGTTTGGCAGCCCGCTGGCAGTGTGCACCGCCTGCTGGCCGACTTGGGCCCGGAGCCCTTCGTGCCTGGATTTGATGGCGAGTATTTGCACGCTCGCGCCAGTGGTCGCCGTGTGCCGGTCAAGAATTTCCTGATGGACCAGGGCGTGGTGGTCGGCGTTGGCAATATTTATGCGGCGGAGGCGCTGTTTGCGGTCGGCATTGATCCGCGCCGTGCCGCGGGCAAGGTGGCCAGACGCCGCTACGACGCATTGGCCATAGCGGTCAAGGCGATCCTCAGTCACGCGATCACGCGCGGTGGAACGACATTGCGGGATTTTCTGCGCCCGGACGGCGAGCCCGGTTATTTTGAGCAGGAGCTGCAGGTCTATGGCCGCGCTGGGCAGCCGTGTCGGCAGTGTCAAACGCCCATCATCAGCGTGCGGCTCGGCCAGAGATCCAGTTTTTATTGCCCGCGCTGCCAGCGCTGAGCCCGCCTCAATCCGCCGCAGCGCCCAACTGCGCGGCTGGCGTGGGCGCGTTTTCATGCACCACATGGAGTTCGCGTTGCGGTAACTATTGGCAACGGTGATTGTGAATAGCGCGCAAGCGTTTGCCCTCACGGGTCAATTTCTGCGCATCGCCACCCTTGGCCCGCTGCTGCTGGGCGTCGGTGTAGCTGATTTTCTCCTGGTAGTACTGGCAGGTTTCCGAGCGCGTAGCGGGTTCGCACTGGTCTTGCGCCCAAGCTTTGCCCGGCGGCGCGGCAGGGGCGCCGACAATCGGCGTCAACGGGGCGGCGGCGCTGGCGTCGACCAGCCTGCGGTTAGAGCGTGCGTCCCCGCTGTAGTAAAAACTGCCATTCGGACGCGTGCATATAAACGACGGCCGCGTCGCACGGCCGGTGGGTACGGGCCGTGCTTTGGCCGTCGGCGCGCTGTTGACGCTGCCCGGTGCGACGGGCACCGGCTTCGCCGTGCTTTTGGCGGGCGACGCAGCCGAGCGCAGCACGCCAATCTGACGGCCGGGACAAGGCGTATCCTGGTAACTGGTCACCCCACCAGCCTGGCGGCATTTGTAGATAGTCGCGGCCGGCGCCGTTGCGCAATACGCAATGCCCAAGAGGGCGAAAGTTAAACTGAGGAATTTATTCATGTTTAAGAGTTTAACCCGCATGTTTCATGAATTCGCGCGATGATCGCGCAGGATATGGGTTGCACAAGGGATTTTCCGAAGAAGCGCCATAACGGGCTATACGGCCGACTGAGGATGTCCATGTGCGGGAGGGAGCGTGCAATTTATGAAACAGGCGGGTTAACAGCCTGTCTGTTTTTTAATGGTCCGTTTTCTATCGAAAGCACGGCTGCGTTCGACCGCCATACTTCTAGTTCGATCTGTAGCAATTGGTTCAACACGAGGCTGCTAGGTTCAATATGCTGACCATGACGGCTTTGCTGGTGCGTGAATATGACGAGGCCATTGCATTCTTCACTCAGGCTCTACGATTCCGACTACTCCAAGATGAGCAGCGCGAAGCGGATAAGCGCTGGGTAGTCGTGGCGCCGCAAGATGGCGGCGCGGGGCTGCTACTGGCTAGGGCGGTGACTGCCGAGCAGCAGGCCCGCGTGGGTGATCAGACCGGGGGTCGAGTCGGCTGGTTCCTGGAAAGTTCTGATTTCTGGTCTGATTACCGGCACATGCAGGCGCATGGTGTGCGCTTCACCGAGCAACCACGGTCCGAGCCCTACGGATCGGTGGTGGTCTTTCTCGATTTGTATGGCAATCGTTGGGATTTGCTGTCGCGTGCTTGAGCAGTTCGCACCGGAATCTGTCGTTCAATCCATCGACCTAGTGTATGCGCGAAATTCTCATCTGCAAGCAAGTACACTGCGGGCATTTTGGTTTCAAAGGTTCTCAAAATGATCGACGCTGATCTCACCCAACAAATGGCCCAAGCCGGGGCCGATCCGGCGGCGCGTTCCAAAGTGCTCGATCAGGTCTATGCAGACTTGGTGCGCATTGCCCACGCTGAACTGGCGCGTCATCAGCGCGGCGCAACTTTGAGTACGCGTGCACTGGTCAACGAGGCTTACTTGAAACTGTTTGCCGGAAACGAAGCCAGTTTTGAGAGCCGCCAACATTTTTTCGCCACTGCGGCGCGCGCGATGCGCCAAGTGGTGATCGACTATGCGCGGGCCCGGCTAGCGGAGCGCCGTGGTGGCGGTGCTGACCATGTTTCGCTGGACGATCTTGATGCCCAAGCGCTGCCGGTTGACGCGCAAGCGGAGCGTTTGGTGGCCATTGATGCCGCTTTGGGCAAACTGGCCGTCCTTGATCCGCGGCTGGCAACGGTCATCGAAATGCGTTTTTTCGCCGGCATGGAGGTCGATGCGCTGGCCAGCTTGCTGCAGGTATCGGTGCCCACCATCGTGCGCGATACGCGCACCGCCAAGGCTTTTTTGCAGCGCGAGTTGGATAACAAGTAGGGAAATAGCGACGTCTTTTGGTCAGCGCCCGACCACATAACGGCCATCAAGCACACGAATTGAGGGTGATTTGCCAGTCTCGGTAAATGCTGGGCGATGCGTTAACCGATGTTCCCGCAGATCAGGATGTCCAGAGCCCCCGTGCCCTAACCGCGCGTTAACGCGCAGATACTGGTCGAGTGAGCCATAGGACGCGCAGAATACGCGCCCCGAGTCTGATTCGAAGTGGTGCACATGCGCAGCAAGGCCGATATCGTCAGCAACTGGTTGCCGCGCTACACCGGCGTTGATGTTCAATCGATTGGTGATTACATTTTGCTGACCAACTTTCAGCATTATGTGGAAGTGTTCGCGCAATCCGGTGGTGTCGAAGTGCGCGGCCGGGATCGGCCGATGCCGAACGCCAGTGTCGATGGCATCACGATGATCAACTTCGGCATGGGCAGCGCCAACGCTGCCACCATGATGGATTTGCTCAGCGCCGCCAAACCACGCGCCGTGCTGTTTTTGGGCAAGTGTGGTGGCCTGAAACGCAAAAACCAGCTGGGCGATCTGATTTTGCCGATTGCCGCGGTGCGCGGCGAAGGCACCTCGAACGACTATCTGCTGCCAGAAGTACCGGCCTTGCCGGCGTTTCGCTTACAACGCGCGGTATCCACGATGATTCGTGATCTCAATCACGACTATTGGACCGGCACCGTTTACACCACCAATCGCCGCGTTTGGGAACACGATGCGGCGTTCAAAACCTATTTGCGTAAAACCCGCTGCATGGCGATCGACATGGAAACCGCCACCATTTTCGCAACCGGTTTTGCCAATAGCATTCCCACTGGCGCGTTGTTGCTGGTGAGCGACCAACCGATGATTCCAGAAGGCGTAAAAACCGAAGCCTCGGACCGCAAGGTCACCGAGAATTTCGTCAACATTCACATCGAAATTGGCGTCGAAGCACTCAAACTAATCCGCCGCGATGGCAAAAGCGTCAAACATTTGCGCTTTGACGAATAGTTGCTGGTTTCTGGTTTGATTCGCTGCGCTGTCAATCAGGCTAGTCCCTGCGCAGCGCATTGGTCTGCAACGGTGCACAGCTCTAGTGGGTGCGGACTTGTCCGAACGCTTTTTTGGGTGGCTGTTCGCCGTGCTTGGCGCCAAGCTTGCGCAACAAGCGTAAAGCCAAAGCGTTTGACCAAGTCCAAACCCCCGAAAATCGGCCCCCTGCACATTTCCGGGCTGAACACGGACTGAGCAATCAGATGACCGCACGGCCGCGGTCCGGCCTGCGGTTAAACAACGCCGCTCGCTTTATTCTGCGAGCCCCGAACCGCTGATATTGAAGCGAATCGCGATGACTCGCGCTGGCGCATCACCTGCTGCTGGTGCAACCGTACAATCAAAAGTCTGCTGAACTTCAGCGCTGGTGCCCGGCTTCAAAGTCAACGAGCCGCTGAAGATCACATTGCCGTTACTCTCTGGTTTGCCGGCGACGATTTTCTTCTCGTCCAGCCGGTACACCTGGCCCTCCAGCCGACGTTCTGCCTCGGCTACGCATAAGCCAGAAAGCGGAACCTCGCCGCCGCCACATCCGGACAGCGGCAGCATCACGATCATCAAAGCCAATCGCCCACGCATCGTCGAACCTCCCGTTCTATCGATGACTTAGCATCGTTTCTTCACGTTACTTCGCGAAAGCCTGCACTTAGTTTGCAAGCATTGCAAGATCGTGCTTGTGAAATTCCAACAACAGTCTAGTAGCGTGGCACGCTGCGGTCTACGCGTTGCGACCACGCATCAATACCGCCTTCAATATTGAAAACTTCAGTAAACCCTAGCCCACGGAAATGCTCTGCGGCCTGCCGGGAGGATTGCCCGTGGTGACACAAGAAGGCCAACGGAGTGTGCTTGGGCAGCGCGCCGATTTCTTGCACAGCAGCGGCATCCAAATGCCGTGCGGCAGCGAAAGGTGCGATTTGCCGATCACGCTCGGGGCGCACATCCAGGACCTGAATATCGCCGCGCTCAATGCGGGCCGCCAGTTCTTCCACGCTGAGCGGCCGCACACCGACGGGCGCCTGTGGCAGCGAAATGGTCAGACCACTGCCACGCACATCGTCCACCCAATCGACGCGCATGCCACGCGCCTTCTGGGCGGTAGCGAGATCCATCAGCACCGTGATGCCTTGGCTCTGTGCACGCACCTCATGGCCCTGCGCCGGCTTCAGCATAAATTGCGCTTGCCAACGTCCATCGATACTCAAATGCAAGGCCATGCCTGGATCGTCGTCGATGCCATTGCCAATAGCCTCGGCTGCTGCCGGGCTGATCTCAATCAGCGGTGGCGAACGGTCCGGTTTTGCTACACCCAACAGCTCGTGCAACTCACCGGAGTTGTACATACCGCCGATAATGTCGGAGCCGCCGATCAGTTCGCGACCGACATACAGCTGCGGGATGGTCGGCCAATTCCCATAATCCTTAATACCCTGCCGAATTTGCTCATCAGCGAGCACGTCCACGCCGACGTAATCGTCGATCAGCGTATCGAGAATGCCAACCGCCGTCGCCGAAAAGCCACAGCGTGGACCGCTGCGATTGCCCTTCATAAAAAGCACCACGCGATGCTGGCTGAGTAGATCGTCGATGCGTTGCCGGGTAACTTGGTCTAGTGCCATGGAAATCGTCCTATCGAAAACGCCTAGTCTAGGGCAGCGCGGGTAAAACCGTGGTGAGTTGTGCAATCACAGCTGCTCCGCAGCACGGCGGCAGCTATTTTACCCGCGACGGCGCTAAACCCCAGCGCAGTAATGTCGCGGCGCGCGCATCGTTGCGTTTGGCCAATTCGCGCCGTTGTTGCTGCACCTGACGGCGCAACGCGGCGCGCATGCTTTGCGCGAGCTCAAGTTCGCCGAGTACACGTGATACCAGAGCCAAGTCGTTTTCATTGCCCAAACTCTGCGCCAAACGCTTGAGCTGCGGCGACGGTTCCGCCAGCGCACAGGTTTCCAGCCATTGGCTTTGCAACAACAAGATGCGCACCAGACCGCGCCATGCGTGCCGCTGCACGGCTGCACTGCGGCCTGCATTCGCGCGCCTCGCCTTGCAGGCGCGAAGAAATGAGCGGCGCAATGCGCGATTGAGCTCCACGCGAGTCAAACCGTCTAGCGGCCACTGGTCGATGCCCGCCAGCAAATCGCGCAAGCCCTGCAGCAAACGCTGCCAGCTGCCGCCATGCCGTGGTCGCCGTGCCCAGCGCTTGCCCAAGTTTTCGATCAGTTGCGCGCGCGCCTGGGTCAACAAAGCGCGCATGTCGGCCAGCTCGGGGCGCTTGCGCAGACGATTTAGTGCCTCAATTCGCGAGGCGCCATCGCGCAAGGGACCGAGCGTGCGGCGCAGCGCGCGCAGTTGCAGGTCGACACCCGCCAGAGACCGGCGCCGTTGCCGATGACCCAAGCGCAGCCAGGCACGCACCCGGCGCACGCATTTGCGCGACTCGTGCACCGCCGCATCGCGATCGCCGTTGGCATCCGACAACAGTTCAAGCGCACGCGTCAGTTCAGCAGCACATGCTTGGCGTAAGAGTACACACAATGGGGTCGGGTTCGGATTATCGTCCATGCGCCAAGCTTGCCTCACGATGATGACGATGCGTAGAGCGTAGCGCAGTTTGCCCAGCGGCACGTTGACGTTATGTCAGCGCCTCTACGCACGCCAGAGCGCGATCCAGCGTTTCCAAACCAGCACCGGCTTTGGCCTCAGACAGCGTGCGGCGAAAGCCGCGCGCGCCCGGCGTACTTTGGTACAAACCCAGCACATGGCGGGTGATGTGCCGCAACTCGCCGCCGGCGGCCAGATGCGCAGCAATGTACTCACGCAGCTGTTCCAGCACCGCCAGACGGGTAGGTTTTTGCGCTGGCTGAGCAAACAGCGCTTGTTGCCAAGTGGCCAGCAGGTACGGCTCGTGGTAAGCCGCCCGTCCCAGCATCACGCCATCCAGAGTGCTCACAGCGGCTGCAATATCGACCCATTCGCGCAAACCGCCGTTCAGCACCACGGTCAACTCGGGTCGATCGGCTTTCAGGCGCAGTACCCGTGCGTAGTCGAGTGGCGGAATGTCGCGATTTTCTTTGGGCGATAAACCATGCAACCAGGCTTTGCGCGCATGCACGATGAACACCTCGCAGCCGGCACTGGCGACGGTATCGATAAAGCGTCGGAAAAACGCCTCGTCCTGGTGTTCGTCCACGCCCAGCCTACACTTCACCGTTACCGGCACCGAAGCGGGCAGCACCGAACGCATCGCCGCGACACAATTACCCACCAGTGCAGGTTCCAGCATCAAACACGCGCCAAAGCGCCCGGCTTGCACGCGATCCGACGGACAGCCGCAGTTGAGATTGATTTCGTCATAGCCAAAATCGACGCCAATCTGCGCCGCCTGCGCCAATAAACGCGGATCCGAACCGCCCAACTGCAAAGCCACCGGATGCTCAGCTGCCGCAAATCTCAAATGCCGCGGGCGATCGCCATAGATCGCCGCCTGCGCGACCACCATCTCCGTATACAAACGCGCATCCGGCGCCAGCAGCCGATGAAAATAGCGGCAATGGCGATCCGTCCAATCCATCATCGGCGCAATGCACAGGCGCCAGGGGCTCTGTGG
>CAZLSB010000050.1:16757-19371 GCA_964561825.1 uncultured Xanthomonas sp. | reverse complement strand
CCGCATGAACGAATCTGATATCGATAACGACGATCTGCCGCCCAGCCGCAGCCAACTGCGACGCGAGGCGTGGGATGTGCTGGAATTGGCCGAGCGCCTAGTCGCTTTGACGCCTTCGCAATTGGCCAAGGTACCGCTCAGCGAGCGCGTGCTTGATGCGGTTGATTTGGCGCATCGCATTCCCTCGCATATCGCGCACAAGCGCCAAGTGCATTATTTGGCCAAGTTGATGCGTCACCATGACGATCTGGAAGCGATCCGATTGGCGGTCGATAAACCGCTGGAAGTGCGTCGCCGGGAAACCGCGGAATTGCATTCGATTGAACGCTGGCGCGAACGCCTCATTGATGGCGGCGACGCGGTGTTGGACGAGTTACTGCAAAAATACCCAGGCGCCGATCGCCAACGTTTACGCCAGCTCGTCCGTCAAGCCGGCATCGAACGCCGCGAAAATCGCGCGCCGAGCGCGCAGCGATCGATTTTTCAGATGCTGAAAAGCTTGCTGAAAAGCGATGACAGCCCGGACAGCGAAGCCGCACCCGATAACGAGGAGCCGGCGGGCGAGTGATTCGCTCGGCGCGGCGCATCAGTGCTGTCGTCCTCCTGCGTGTTTTTGCGCGATCTACCGGATATGCGTCAAGCTAGCCCGCATGTTTTATGAATTCGCGGGATGATCGCGCAGGATATTGTCCGCTCAAGGGATTTCCAGACGGAGCGGCGTATGTTGCTATACGGCCGAGGGAGGAAAATTCCTTGTGCGGACAAGAGACTGGCGAGGGCGCGTGCAATTTATGAAACATACGGGCTTAGCGACTACCCTCCCGAACTGCCCCAAATGCAGCTCCGTCTACACCTACGAAGACGGCGCCCAGCTGGTTTGCCCCGAATGCGCGCACGAGTGGCCCAAGGACGCGCCAACAGCCGCAACCGAAGCCGCGCCGCAGGTGCGTGATGTGGTAGGCAATCTGCTGAAGGACGGCGACACCGTCACCGTGATCAAAGACCTGAAAGTCAAAAGCTCATCATCGGTGGTCAAAGTTGGCACCAAGGTCAGAAACATCCGCTTAGTCGAAGGCGATCACGATATCGATTGCCGCGTTGAGGGCATCGGAGCGATGGGCTTGAAATCGGAGTTTGTGAAGAAAGTCAGCGAATAGGCGGGTTGCAAACTTGTCCTACAGTTCCCCATTCCGCACCCGCCCAACACGCTCTGGCACCGCGGCAAATCGTTGCGCAATGGCGATGCCCGACTGAATCTGACCGGGCGTGAGTTTAAGCGGCACTAACAGCGTCGCCACGCAACCCGGTGGTTGATCGCTGCAATCGCGCAATGTGCGGCCATAGGCGGCAACCACGCCATCCGGATTGTGGCTGAGCGCAAACGCCGCCAAATAATAATCGGCGCCACTCAAACCACTGATTCGAAACATCTTTAAGCCTGGCGGTAATTCGCTGCAGCGCATCGGCAGCGCGCTATCGACCGGTATCGCGCAGACGCGGGTTGCGGTTTTAGCCGCGCCTGGGTAGGTCAATCGGCCTTCGACCATCGCGTTCAGGCTGGTTTGGGGTTCGCCGGTCACCTCGCAGGCCAGTTGTGTGGCGCCATCGTCCCGCACGGACACTCGGAATCGACGCTGCACGTCGTCGCTGGAGATCGCCAAATAACCACCGATGCCCGCTTCAAATTGCACCAGCAGCCGCTGTTCCACCGCGCGACGCACGCGTTCTTCGCCGGATTTGAACATCATCGACAGCCGCCGCGTGCCGCCTTGTTGGATGCTGGCCGACACTTCGACCACGCTCATCCCAAATGCAGCGCGCGCACGCGCCAACTCGCAGTTCAAGGTATCCACACCGCGCACCGCGGTGCGTCGGCATTGTTGCGCGGCGCCAGCCAACACCTCAGCCAGCGCATCGGGGCCGCGGCGAATGGCGTCGACGTCTTCGCAATGCCAGTAGTTCGCCGCCATCGCGATGGGCATTTGCAAACAGACCAATAACAGGCAGATCCAACGAGCCATGGGCGGGTCTCTGGCGACTATTTCTTATTTTTTGCTTTGTGCGATTTAGACTTGGCACTGGGCGGCGCGGCGCTTTCATCGGATTTCCCAGGCTGGTCGCCAATGATCGACTTGGCTGGGCAGACCGAGAATATCGGGCATTTTTTGCAACCTACAGCCAGTGCGACCGGGCAAATGGTCATGATCAGTTTCCCAACGAAAATGAGCTTGCAGCTTAGGCTTCGCGGGCCGAGCGGTCCATCGGTAAGCGTAATTCCACCCAGTAAACGCCGTTGGTGCCCGGTTGCAAATGTCCGCCGTGCGCCTGCGCGATGTGCCGGCACAAAGCCAGCCCAAAACCACGGTGCTGCGCTTCACGCTCGGCCTGCGGACTGGCCAGCCCATTGCTGATGCGCAGACAGCACTGCGCATCGCTTGGTACGTCAAGCCTGACAACAAAATCGGCCGTGCCGTGTTGCTCGGCATTGTCGACCAAATTGGCTAACAAACGACCCAGCACACCAGGCTGAGCGCGCACCTTCGCAACGGCGACGAGCTCGGATTTCCAGGGGTAACCACGCGCGCTGCTCGCCGCAATTTCACTGCGCAGCAGC
>CAZLSB010000050.1:0-16657 GCA_964561825.1 uncultured Xanthomonas sp. | reverse complement strand
ACCAGCAGGAAGCCAAGCAGACCGGCGAGCAGCACATGCACGGTGCGCCAGCCACGGCGGACTGGTTTAGTTGGGGATGAAGACATAACCGTGCCCCCAGACCGTTTGGATATGTCGCCGCGCTTTGGGATCGTCCCGGATCGTCGTCAACCAAGTGGCGCAGCAGCTGAAAGCGCGGCCGGTGGACGTGTGCAAACCACAGGATCAGCAAGCGGCGATGGGCAAGGCAATGTCAGCGGCGTGCGCAATAGCACGGCAAGTAGCGCTGCCGGCGATAGCTACCAAGGCCAAACCACTGGCGCAACGGGACAAGGCGTGCAACACACCGGCACTTGCTACAACGCCGCCGGCGACGTAGTGCCTTGCCCGCGATAAGTAGCCCGCGCTTTTCGCAGCGCAGCTTGCTGCACTGCTGTTGGGTTGATGGCGCGCAGCTTGCGTGGGTTTGGACTTGTCCAAACCCACGAAAAGCGGCACGGCTGGCGGCTCTGCCGCCAGACCGGATCGACCAGCGCTCTACACTCACTCGATTGGCAAATAATAAGCCCGGCGGCCGCGGTACAACGAAAATAGAATTTGCCGCGACGGTTGGCTCAGTAACTTGGTCAGTTCGGGTAAAGTTGCCGCTTCATATCGATTGACGCCGAAAATAATATCGCCAGCCACCAATCCGTTCTCAGCGGCGCTGCTGCCGTCGCTGACGCTAAGTACTTTAATGCCTTTGATTCCAGTTTGTTTTTCGCGTTGACTTAATTCGCCAAAGCGTGCGCCGGCAAGGCGTGGGTCCAGTTTTTCGCCCGCCAATTGTTGAGAACTGCTGGCGATTAAGGTCAAGCGCGTGGTTTGTGCTGTACCCGCACGAATGAAATTCAGTGGCAGCGCTTTGCCGATCGGCAACAAACCTTCAGCATTGGCCAATTCGCCGGCACTGGTAATCGGCTTGCCATCCAATTTGACCACCACATCGCCCGCCAGTAAACCTGCTTTATCGGCGGGCGAGTCCGGAACCACCTGGGTAATCACCGCACCACGACCTTCTTCTAGGCCGAGTGCGCGCGCCAAACGGGCGTCGAGATCCTGGGTTTGCACGCCTAGCGAGCCGCGTTTCACCTCGCCAAAGGCGATCAGTTGATTCATCACATTGCGCGCCAGATTCGCTGGAATCGCAAATCCAATACCGACATTGCCACCGGTTGGACTATAAATGGCGCTGTTAATACCGACCAATTCGCCACGCAAATTAACCAGCGCACCACCGGAATTGCCGGGGTTAATTGACGCATCGGTTTGAATGAAATTCTGAAATCCCAAACCGCGCAAACCACTGCGGCCCAGCGCACTGACAATGCCACTGGTCACGGTTTGCCCCAGACCAAAGGGATTGCCGATAGCGACGACAAAATCACCCACCCGCAGCGCATCAGAATCAGCCAGCGTTAGCGCGGTGAGATTTTCAGCCGGAATGCGCACTACGGCTACATCGGTATCTGGATCGCGACCAATGACTTCGGCATTTAAGGTACGCCCATCGTGCAAGGTGACAGTCACTTCATCCGCGCGTTCAATCACATGGTTATTGGTCAATACCAAACCACGCACCGCATCCACGATAACGCCGGAACCCAAACTCTGATCAACCCGTTCACGCGGCACATCCGGGCGCTCAAAAAAGCGTCGCAAAAACGGATCATCAAAAAACGGATTACGCACTTGTACGCGTGTTTTACTGGCGACATTGACCACCGCTGACGTGGTGCGATCCAACATCGGCGCCAACGACGGCATGGGTGCGCCGTCCACTTCCGCAGGCAAGGCCGCATGCGCGGGGTTCAAAAAGCCAATCGGTGCACTCAGCAACAGCGCGAGAAAACACGGTCGGAGCACGTTCATAATGGCGGGCGGTCGCGAGCTTGACGAATCGGTCTTCGACCATTGTCCGTGCGCGAAGTTTCCGGCCGTCTAGTATTCGGCGATGATCTGCGCGGCGATCGCGGTGTTTGTCATCTCACTTCCCAACTTTTTGATTACTATGTCCTATGTCCTCAGCCATTATTTTGCTTTCCGGTGGTCTAGATTCAGCTACCGTGCTCGCGCAAGCCATTGCCGCTGGCCATCGTTGTTATGCATTGAGCGTTGACTATCGGCAGCGCCATCGCGCCGAATTGGTCGCGGCGAGTCGTATCGCTGCGTTGTTGGGTGCTTACGAGCATCGGGTGATTCCGCTGGATTTGCGGGCGATCGGCGGATCAGCGCTAACCGATGACGCGATTCCCGTACCGGAATCGCCGACCACCGGCATTCCAGTCACCTACGTGCCGGCCCGCAATACCTTGATGCTGGCCTTGGCCTTGGCCTACGGCGAAGTGATCGGCGCTAACGATCTTTATATCGGTGTCAATGCGGTCGATTATTCCGGTTACCCGGACTGTCGCCCGGAGTTCATCGCCGCCTTCCAAACGATGGCGCGACTGGCGACCAAAACCGGCGTGGAGGGCGCGGCGATTACCGTGCATGCGCCGATCATCGGCATGAGCAAGGCACAGATTATTCGCGTGGGCACGCAATTGGGTGTCGATTACGCGATGACGGTGTCCTGTTACCAAGCCGACGACGACGGTCGCGCCTGCGCACGCTGTGATTCTTGCCGCTTGCGTCGCGAGGGTTTTGAGGCGGCAGGCATCGCCGATCCCACCCGCTACCAATCGTGAGCGAAAGCGAAGGCGCACCAACAACCATTCAGTCCGGAATCAAAAAGCCGACGGCATCAAAGGCCGCGGCAACCCGCCGCGCTTGTGCCAGTGGCACGCGTGCCGCGCTGGCGGCGGCGGCGATCGATGCGCCTTGTTCCAGCTCGCGCACTACGCGCGCGGCGCTCGGGTAGTCGCGTTGCAGGTCCAGGCTTTGGATCAATCGAAAACGAAGTTGGGTGTCCAATGAGTCGGCCGCCGCGCTGCTCTCAGCTACGTACGCACACAACCAAAGCAGTTCAACAAACGGGCGCGGGTCACATTGCTGTTTGATTTCGGCAAAAGCATGCGCCGACAAACTGTGCCAGTCAGCGCGGCGCAGCAGTTGTTTGCAGCAATCCTCAAAAATGCACAACGCGCCTTTGGCGTAATACTGGCGATTACGCGGATCTAAGGTCAGCTCCATATTGCTGACCTCAATTCGCGCAGGACCTGGCAGTAGTTTACCAGTCAAATAGCTCGCCAAAGGCAGGCTTTCGGCGGCTTCATCGGCGCTCAGGCTCGGATTAACGTCAATCGGATTGCCCAGCGCGTCGCGCCGTTGTTTGCGTAAATCAGCGCTCAGGGTTTTCCCGTCAGTGGCTTCCACGCCAATTTCGTCATGCAGGCGTAAGGCGTCAAGCGCATCACGATGCGAGGACCGTGGATCTTTCCGAAACAACTGCTCGGCCTGCAGGCTGATGGCCGATTCAGGCGCGCGCGGTGGCGCCCATTCGCTATCGAAATCCATCATGGCGTGCGCTCCGCCATCGGCTGACTGCGTGCGGTCGGCGGCTTCCTGCTCAAACAAGTCGTCGTAAATATTGTACTGGATGAGGGCAACGCTGACCGCGGGTGCCGGTGCCGGTGGCGGTGCAGGTGCCGGCGCACTGCGACTCGCATTCAGCAGCTGGACGATTTGCTCTTGCGCCATTGGCCACAGGGCCGATTCCAATCCAGCCGCCCCGACGGCCGGATCAATGAATCGAACCCGGCGTTGCATCGCGTCGCGCACGGTGGGCAAACCTTCCACGGCGCCATCTTCAATGATTAACAGGTCAAACTTAGGATCGTCCTCGCGGCGTAGCCGCCATTTATCGTGCAACTGTTTTGCCGCTTTTCTGATTTGCAGGCGCAAATAAGCGATGTCTTCCTCGCTGCCACCGACAAATTCAATGACGCGCTCGCGTTTCATGTTATCGCCTATCCGCTGTTTCACGATGGGTCATGCCGCATGATGCGCTGGACAGACGCGGCGTCTTCATCGTCCCAATAGCTTTTGGTATCGCGCAGTTTGTCTTCGATCAAAAAACGCGCGGGCAATTGGCCAAACGGAGCCACTGCGACACCGGTTTTTTGGCTGTCCGGATAACCGACCACTTCCGGTAGCTGCAAGGTGGAAATCGCCAGGTACACCAGATCAACCTCGCCGGAATTAATCAACTGGTGCGCGTGTTCGGCTTCACCCGGTTGGCAAAATACATAGTCGTGCACGTGGACTTCATGCCAATCGTCGCCATAGCGCAACACACCCTGGCCGGACAGCACAAAAAAATGCTCCTCGTTGGCACGATGATGGTGGAAGGGGAACGCCGCTTTGCCGGGTGGCACCGTGGTGACATTGCTGCCGATCCGCTGCGCGCCGAGCGGCTGCGCCAAACGCCGCATGTGCGCCTCAAAATACTCGCCGTGGCTAAGGTCAACTTGCGGTGCATCAGCGAGACTGAGGATAGGCTTCACGGCGACGCGCTTCGCGGACGGGCCCTTCAATCTACACCCGTGCGGCATGCGTGTGGTCTGCCCTGTTGCATCGGGGTGCGAGTCAAAGTGATGTGCTGATCCATGCTCGCTGTCACTTCGCGCCGGCGGAATCAAACGATGGGGGGACAAGACAGCGGATTCTGGTGGGTCGGCGCTGTGCGCTGGCGCGGTTCCCGCATTGTGAGGAAAGAGCGTTCGATCTGAGATCAAAGCCAGCAAAGACGCGGCTCTGCTGGGTCGGCGCTGTGCGCTGATGCGGTTCCCGCATGGTGGATTTCTTGGCTGCTCCGAGCATTGCTATCGACTAGATCAAAGGTCCTTAAGCGACCGCAGCAATCCAGGCACGGCCGCTGTATCGCTGCGGCCTGCCGGTGAACCCACCCGAGTGCGTCTGGTCAGCGCCGGGCAGGCCTCGCGATGACGTCGCTTGAATTCCACGGCAATTTGACTCGCACCCGTTGCATCGCGCGACAGATCGTGGAACGCTTCGCAGATGAACGACGACTCTCTAATAACAAATAACTGAGGTTTTGAGGTTGAACCCTATCGTCTACGCAATACCGGCTTTTTTCGCGCTGATGGCCTTGGAATGGGCTATCGCGCGCGCCCGTCAGCAGCAGGTGTATCGCCTGGGCGACACGATTTCCAGCGTCGGCCTTGGGGCTATGTCGCAAGTGCTAGGTTTGTATACCAAGCTGATTAGTCTTGGCATTTATGTGCTGGCCTATCAGCATCTGTCGTTATGGCAGTTACCGACAGAATCGCTGTGGGTTTGGTTGGCTGCGTTGTTGTTTTATGATTTTCTCTATTACTGGAACCATCGTTTTGGCCACGAAGTTGCGCTGTTTTGGGCGGCGCACGTGGTGCATCACCAAAGCGAAGATTACAACTTAGGCACCGCGCTGCGGCAGAGTAGTAGCTCGTTTATCGCGGGCTGGATTTTTTATCTGCCGATGGCGGTGCTGGGTTTTCCGCCGTTAGTATTCGCAGTGGTCGCGCTGATTGACTTACTTTATCAGTACTGGATTCACACTGAACAAATTCGCCGTTTGGGTTGGTTTGATCGCGTGTTTGCATCGCCGTCCAATCATCGGGTGCATCATGCCGTCAATGAGCGTTATGTGGACAAAAATTACGGCGGAATTCTGATTATCTGGGATCGACTTTTTGGCAGCTTTACCGAAGAGCGCGATGATGATCCGGTGGTGTATGGCACGCGTAAACCTTTGCGTAGCTTAGATCCGATCTGGGCCAATCTGGAGGTCTATGTCGCGCTGGCAAAAGACAGTTGGCGCACCCGATCTTGGGCGGACAAACTGCGCGTGTGGTTGAAACCACCCGGCTGGCGCCCGGCCGATCTGGCCGCGCTGGAACCTGCTGCGGCCTTCGATATCAGCGCCGTGCAAAAGTATCATGCGCCGCTGCGCCCGGCGGCTAGCGCCTACGCCGCCCTGTTGTTCGTTTTGTTGGTGGGCGCGGGTACTTTCGTGTTGGCGCTGGACGGTAAAGCCCCGCTGCCCGGCATACCAGGCACGGCATTCGCGGTTTGGATTGTGCTGTCGCTGTGGGCCTTAGGACGTTGGACGGACGCGCGCAGCGCTTCCCGTGAAATGCTCTGTATCGTGCTGGCAACGGGCGCGGCCGTGTTGTTTTGGCAGGGCGCTTTGACCGGTCTGGCAGCCGGCATCGCGATGCTGCTCAGCGGATTGGCGTTTGGCGCATGGTTTTTTGCGCCGCAAACGCAGCCAAAGGGCGCTGAGGCAATGCGTCATTCGCTGACCTAGCAGCCTGTCGAACTTTCCTCGCAAGTGCAAAGCCCGACCGCCTGCCGATCCATGCCTTGCGGTATGTTGCCGTGCAAGTCGTTCAGGTTCGCGCTTTTGCTCCTACTCCACTTTACTCAAACCCATCCACCAACAATGGTCCGGGCGGCGCCACTTGCTCTACCCAGATCGGCGCGGACCACAGCAAATTGCCATCGCCTTGGGTGAGTTTGGCGTAGTAAAAATGTAGACCCAAGGTTGGGGTAAAACTATGCGTGGCTGATTCGATTAAGGTGCTTACCGTGCCATTGCGTCCGGGCACGCCTTCCTGAATCTGCACCCTACTCACGGTATCACCCGTGCTGCTGGCAAACAGAACTTGCAGCGCTAACGGCCCGTGGTTGCGCAGGCGCGAGCCCATCAGCTGGCCATTGGCGGTAAAAATGACTTGGCTGCTGCGATCCATCGTCGCGTAAATGCGCCGTGCGCGCAGTGCTTCTAGAAACGTCGTTGGCGTTAACGTCGCTGAACTAGGTAATAACACGCCGGTGCGATTGGTATAGGACATGCCCCAATTGGCGCAATGATTATCTTGGTTGGTGGTGGGCGCCACATGGAAACCGCGCTCCAATATTCGGTTAAACGTAGACTCATAACTGGTGCGGCTGGTTTCCGTCTCAGTAATATTATTGCTGAATGCCGAAGTATTAAGAATTTCCGCCAAGGCCATCACTTCATCGCCATCCGGATGGTACGCCAGCGCCGTGCCATCAATGACAAACTGACCGCTGCTCGCCGGATGATTGAATTGGCCAATTAAGTTGTTTTGGCGCAATACCGGGTACAAAGCCGCGTAGTTCGATTTGGCAGTAAAAACTTCGGCAAGCAACTGGCTGCTGGCGTTATATTCCCAGCCGTACAAAAAATCGGCGCCGAGAATATTAAGGTGTCCGCCGCCGCTGATCACGCCCCATTCCATGCCATACAGCGCCAGGAAGTTAGGGTTAGCCAAGTTATGCGCCAGCGCCGCCTGCACGCCAGATTGGTACAAGCCGTTTGCCTGCGCCGGTGTGGCGCTGGAATTGGTGCCCGAGCTGCCATCAAAATAGTGATTATGCTCACTCGTGAAGAGCACGTCTAAGCCTTTATCCATCGCGTAGGCGTAGGCGTCGGCCGGTCCAAACTCACCATTTTGCGCACCCTGTGAACTGGTGCACGTGGCGATATTGCCGCCACCATCAGAATGATTAGTTTGGCTGTGTAAATTGGCCAGATAAATTCGATACGGCAGCCCACCCGGCGGATCTATCGCACGCTGCTTGGCCAGCGGCAGCCCGGCAAACTCGGGCATCTGTGGCGCCGCGATGGCCCCGATCGGCACGTCCCAACGCTGCACCACCACACCATTGGGCGCAAAACGCAGTGCCATGTTCACCCGACTTTCGACGCTATCGGCGCGGATGCGCGCTTGCATCCACGGCTCAATGGCCGTCGCGCGCAACTCCGCCGAGTAAAATCCTGCTGGCAGATCGGCGCCGCTCCACGAGTCTTGCTGGCGGGTCAGTTGCGCGACATCTAACTGCAACTCACCGCTCAATTCGCCTACGGTCTTATCAGCGGGATTGCGGATCACCACCGACCAATACGCCCGCGTACCACTCGGCGCACCCGGAAAAGCCGCAGCGACCTGTAGCGCAATCCCGTCAGCCATGGGCGTCGCCAACAGCGTGGCTTCCAACTCATGGTGATCGGGCAGCGCAAACGCAGCGCCGCCCGATAGACCAAAAGCGGTAGCAATAGCTAATTGGCCTAAATATTTGAACCGCGCCCCCGATGGCTGGCGTGCAGCAGCGGCGATCAAATACAGCGAGGTGTTGCGGTCACAGAGCGTCACGTTATTTTGTCCCATAGCAGAGCAGATGATCAATCCATACTCAAGATATTCGGTCGAATATGAGCACCGAACATTCTACGCAGCGCAATTTAACGACGGCCTGTAGCGCAGTTGCCAGCTGTTTATACTCCGCCAATTGAGTCTCTTTGATGTTGAAGAGGGTTAATGCGTGGATTTTGCAATTGTTACAACGCTAACATTCGATTTGGCTGCGGACACCAACCCCGGAGTATCGTCGCAGCATGAGCAATCCGGTCGAGCAACTCAGCGAACTGCTGGCCATCGTCGACCTCGACGCCGCGCCCATTTTGGCCACGCTGAGTCTGGCCCAGCGCGAGTTGCCGACGGCGCTTGAGGTGTGCGGCGGTCATCTCATTGATGCCCGTTTGCGCATTGAGCGCGCTTTTAAGGTCGAGCTCGCGCATTGCCAAGCGCGCTTGAACTCGCGCGATGTCAATCGCGCTGCGCTGCGCAAGCAGGGGCTGGCGACCAGTTTGATCGATGGCTTCCTCGGCGACAGCGGCGCACAGCCTTCTTACGTCGGCGAAAGCGATCCCTTCGTCAGCGTGCTGCGCATCGATTGGCCCGGTGTCAGTGCGCTGGTCAACGCGCAGGCTTGTCTGCTCATGGCACCGGATCACTGGCTGCTGACGACCACCTTGCCATCAGCCCACGAGCTGCTGCCCGATCTGCCACGTACACCCGCAGCGCGGCCGGAGTTTCTGCGCATCGCTAACCAAGCAGACTTGCCGCTCGCAATTGATGGCAGCGGCTTGCGCTCGCTGCAACTTTACACCGCAGCTCCTGCGCAGCGCCTGCGCACTTTGCTGAGCGAGGCGACCGGGCTGCGCGCACTGGCATTGAGCCCTGCGCTACTGCTTGATTGTGGTTTGTTTGATGAAGTTGAGTTCACCGAACTGAACACGCTTGAATTGCCCAATGCCAGCGATCTTACGGCGACGGGCTGCGCCCAGATTGCGCGCTGGCCCTCGCTCAAGATCTTGCGCGTGCAGGGGCTGGGCATGCAGATCGACAACCTGCATCTGTTGGCGCAACTCGCTACGGCACCGTTTTTTGGCGCGTTGACGCATCTCACTCTGCTGTTGTTTCGGGCGCGCGCGCCGCTTGATCCAACGTTGTGGGCGAGCGTGTGGGAAGGGCGCGAGTTCGCGTTCAACACCTTGCAGCTGCGCTTCCTCAACGCCGACTTGCTTAGTCAAGTCTGGCGCGGACGCTTCCCACATTTGCGCGTCCTGGACATCTCCGGCAACGATTTGCGCGAGCAACTTGGCGCCGCGCTGGCAGGCGCCGATCTGCCCAAACTTGAAGACCTGGATGTGCGCGGCAACAGTCTCACCCCGCCTGCGCTACGCGCCTTCGCGTGCACGCGAGCGTTCCCGGCTCTGCGGCGTATCGCAGTCGCATTCGCTAGCGACAGCATGGAGGACTACCATGATTGGAACGGTGCCGTGGTCGGTCGCGGCCCGCTGCCGATGGGCGACCGCGAGATCGAACGCGATTGGCTGGCGGGGACCGGATTGCGGGTGTATGCAGGTGTCGCGCAGGACTGAGTGGGTAGAAATGCAGCCAGTTACGGCGATCGAGTTCCCGTCAATTGCTGGGCCGGCTGGTCAAAAGTGTAGGTGCCCTCGTAAGATTTGCCTATGTCGCGGATCGTGCCCATCGCCTTGCGGACGATCAGAGCATCAGCGAAGTCCGCGCTCCATTGGCGTTCGGCACCGGGGCCGCAGCGACGAAGTCGCATGCGGCCGACCACACGGCGTCACGCTCTTCGAAGCGAACCTGATGTTCCTCCCAAAGGCTGTTGATTGCAGCAAAGAGCTCATCGCGATGGATCTTTACCTTAGGGCTGGTTGGAATAGAAGGACTATTCCCCCGGTCTGGCAGCGCAGCCGCCAGCCGTTCAAGCCGGCGCGCGGCATGCCGCGCAAGCTTGCCGGCTTCACCCTCATTGCGCTTATGCCCTCTATCCGGCCCGCAAGCAAAGCTTGCGTGCGTTCGAACCGGCGCGCCGCAGGCGGCGCAAGCCGCCGGTTCGCACCCCCCACAACCGCACACTCTACCCCGTCCAACTGAGGTTTCTAGCAGCCTGTCGGACTTTGCGCGCACTCGGGAGGAAAGCCCGACAGGCTGCCAGGTTTAATCCACTGCGTCAGACGGTGCTACAGCACGTAGATGAATACAAACAGACCCAGCCAGACCACGTCGACGAAGTGCCAATACCAAGCCACCGCTTCGAAAGCGAAATGGTTTTCTTTGCTGAAGTGGCCGGCAATGCAGCGGAACAGAATCACAATCAACATGATGGTGCCGAGCGTCACGTGCAAGCCATGGAAGCCGGTCAGCATGAAAAAGGTGCTGCCATACACGCCCGAGCCTAAAGTTAATCCCAAGTCTTGATAGGCGTGGACGTATTCAACCATTTGGTAGTACAGGAACAAACAACCCAGGGCGACGGTGAGCGCCATCCACACGATCAGTGCCTTACGCTGGCCCACTCGGAGCGCCCAATGCGCCATTGTGATGGTGAAGCCAGACGTCAACAGGATCAGCGTGTTCAACAACGGCAGACCCCAGGCCGAAATCGTTTCGAAGGCGCCGCCGATCGCGCCCGGACCGTTGGTCGGCCAAACGGCCTGGTAGCCTGAGTGCAACAAGGCGTTGGTGGCAAAGCCATCACCCATACCCCCTAACCACGGCACGGACAGCACGCGCGCGTAGAACAGAGCGCCGAAAAATGCCGCAAAAAACATGACTTCGGAAAAGATGAACCACACCATGCCCATGCGGAAGGACACGTCGACCTGATTGTTATACAAGCCGGCGAGGCTCTCGTTGATCACGTTGGCAAACCAGCCAAACAACATGTACATCATCAACGCAAAGCCGAGGCCGAACTTGATCAAACCAAAATCATGGTCGCCATTCACCAGTGACGCGGAGCCACCCATCAGCAGAAACAGCGCAACCGATCCTACGATCGGCCACTTGCTGCCATGAGGTACGTAATAGGTACCGGAGCTTTCAGCCATGACATTCCCCAACAGTACGAAGCACAGTGGACGCAGCGCGTCCGGACAAGATCACAACAGCGGATTATCTATCCCAGGCGCTTGCTGCGCTAGTCGTTCTGTAGCAATGTCATTGAGATAGAAGGTATACGACAGCGTCATCACCGACACGTTTTTTGGCAGGTCGGGGTCTACGACAAAACGCACCGGCATGTCGCGCGTTTCGCCAGCCGCCAGCGTCTGCTCTGTGAAGCAAAAACACTCCGTTTTGTTGAAATAGATGGAGGCTCGGTTGGGCGCCACACTCGGCACCGCTTGACCGACCAAATCTAGCGTGCCGAGATTGCTAGCGACAAACATCACCTCAGTCACTTCGCCCGGATGCACCTTGATGGTGCTTTGCTTGGGTTTGAATGACCACGGCAATCCGGTTTTGACTGCCGCATCAAACTGCACGGTAACCGTGCGCGATAGATCAACCGCGCCGGATGCGTCGGCCGCGCTGCGGATGCCCGTTTTGCCGTTGATTCCAGTGATCTCGCAGTAGATCGTATAGATCGGAATCAACGAAAAACAAAACACAAAGGAGCCCGCACACACCCACAGAATGCGGCGCACTAATTGCCGATGGTCAGGTTGAGTCGTCATGACAGTAATACCGCGCGGACAAACAAAGAGACATAAAACAGTACCGAAATCACCGTTAGCACGATCACCGTCCGGCGTACGGCCGGACGGCGGGCAGCGCGCGCTGTAGGGCGTTCCATCAGTGACTCACATCGCCGTGGGCGAGCACGCGGTCGTCAATCTTGGGCGGCGTGGTGAACGAGTGGTACGGCGCCGGCGAAGGCAGAGTCCATTCCAGGCCCTTGGTGCCTTCCCAGACATGGTCACTGGCTTGAGCACCACGCTTGCGCACGCAGACATCGATCAACAACCACACAAACAACAGTTGCGATAAACCAAAAGCGAACCCACCGATCGACGAAATCATATTGAAATCGGCGAATGCGACGTTGTAGTCCGGAATACGGCGTGGCATTCCGGCCAGCCCCAAGAAGTGTTGTGGGAAGAACAAGATGTTGACCGTGATAGTGGACAGCCAGAAGTGCCACTTACCGAGCGTTTCGTTGTACATCCGGCCGGTCCACTTGGGCAGCCAGTAATAGACCGCCGCCATAATTGCGAAAATTGCGCCGGTGACCAACACATAGTGGAAATGTGCGACCACAAAATAGGTGTCGTGGTATTGGAAGTCGGCCGGCACGATAGACAGCATCAATCCAGAAAATCCGCCCACCGTGAACAAGATCACAAATGCAACCGCAAATAACATCGGCGTTTCAAAGGTCATTGAGCCGCGCCACATGGTCGCTACCCAATTGAATACTTTCACGCCGGTGGGAATGGCGATCAACATCGTGGCGTACATGAAGAACAGCTGGCCGCCCAGTGGCATGCCTACCGTGAACATGTGATGCGCCCAAACAATGAACGACAAAAACGCGATCGAAGCCGTGGCGTAGACCATGGCCTGATAACCAAACAGCGGCTTACGGGCGAAAGTCGGGATCACTTCAGACGCGATACCAAACGCCGGCAGAATCATGATGTACACCTCTGGATGCCCGAAGAACCAGAAGATGTGTTGGAACATCACCGGATCACCGCCGCCAGCGGCGCTGAAGAACGTGGTGTGGAAGTATTTGTCAGTCAACAGCATGGTGACTGAACCGGCCAAAACCGGCATGACCGCGATTAGCAAAAATGCGGTAATCAACCAAGTCCAAACGAAGATCGGCATTTTGAGCAGATCCAAACCCGGTGCACGCATATTAAGGATGGTTGCGATGATGTTAATCGCACCCATGATCGAGCTGATACCCATCATGTGGATCGCGAAGATCACAAATGCGACGTTATTTCCGCCTTGAATTGACAATGGCGGATACAAAGTCCAACCGCCCGCGGGGCCACCGCCGGCCATAAACAAAGTCGATAACAACAACATAAACGCAAACGGCATGATCCAGAAGGACCAGTTATTCATGCGCGGCAGCGCCATATCGGGCGCGCCGACCATTAACGGGATCATCCAGTTAGCCAAACCCACGAAGGCTGGCATGACCGCGCCGAAAATCATCACCAGCGCATGCATCGTGGTCATCGAGTTAAAAAAGTCGGGCTCGACCAATTGCAAACCGGGTTGGAACAGCTCGGCGCGAATAATGAGCGCCATACTGCCGCCAATCAAAAACATGACCAAAGAAAACACCAGATACATCGTGCCGATGTCTTTGTGATTGGTCGAAAACACCCAGCGTTGAATAAAGCCGCGGGGCTTGTGGTCATGGTCATCGTGACCATCATGGGAATCGTGGGTGTGATCGCCGTGGTAAGCCATGGCTGGGTACTCCGCTAATCGAAAGGGACGTGGACGACCTGAAATCAGCTCTTGGTGACCGGCGCAGGTGGGCTTTGCGCTACAGCCGCCGGAACCACTTTGGCGGCTTTTTGTTCGGCCATCCAAGCGTCAAATTCGGCGCGTGGTTTGGCGACCACTACGATGGGCATGAAGCCGTGATCTTTGCCACACAATTCAGCGCATTGACCGCGATAAGTGCCGGGTTTATCGATTTGCGTCCACGTTTCATTGATAAATCCAGGGATGGCGTCTTGTTTCCAGCCCAGTTCCGGCACCCACCACGCATGGATCACATCGTCAGCGGTTATCACGAAACGCACTTTGGTGTGTGTAGGGAGGACCAAGGGACGATCAACATCGCGCAGATAGTTATCCACGGTGAAGGGATCAATGCCTGAACCCAACTGACGTGCCTCATCGGCGGCGCGGGTCAACGAACTAATGAAGTTGATGTCTTCGCCCAAGTATTCGTAGCGCCATTTCCACTGGTAGCCGGTGATTTTGATGGTCAACTCAGCATTGCCAGTGTCGGCCATCCGTACCAAGGTTTTGGTCGCCGGCCAAGCCATGACCAACAGGATTGCGACGGGGATGACCGTCCAGATCACTTCAGCCGTGGTGTTGTGGGTGAATGTGGCAGGGACTGCGCCTTTGGATTTGCGAAACTTGAACATCGCGTAAAACATCACGCCAAACACCGCGATACCAATCACCACGCAGACCCACAGGATCATCATGTGCAGCTGATAAACGTCCTGGCTGGTCGCAGTGACGCCTTGAGTCATGTTGAGCTGCCAGCGTTCCGGGTTGGCGAAAGCGCCCGTTGAAACGAGCAGTGCCAGCCCGGTGTAGGCGATTTGCTCAAGTTGCCGCTTCATGCCGTGTGTCCTCTTACCGCGTCTTTTGACTGTCCAATCCCGGAAAGGCACGCGCCTGTCCGAGCCGCTTTTTGATCAAAGCTTCCAGTTCAGCGCGTTGCGCGTCGATCAGAAAGCTGCCTACCTCGGTACGCCGACCGTGTGAACCTACAAAAACACAGGCCATGTGCCGCCGTATATCGTGTTCGGACCAAACGCGCGCCCAGCCAGTTTGATAAACCACCGAATGCGCCGCCAGACCCCGTTTTGATTCTATCGCCACCTCGTTCTTGCCTAGGCGAATTCGGTCGTAATCATCACCGCGTCGCCACACCAAGTAAAAACAGCCACCCACCAAAGCTAAGTCGAGCACGGCAAACACGGGCGCCAACACGTTACCGAGCGCAAAACTAAACAGCGCCACTGCCAGAACCGCTACCGAGAGTGCGCCAAACGCCCAGCTCAACGAGGTCGGCGTAGCCGAACGGTTGGGGCGGGCGAAAATTTCCACCACGTCTCCCAAGCTCGACTCGCTGACCGGCATGTTCACGTACGTAACGGCCATCCTGCACCTTGGCTAACCCGCGGAGTTTACCCGTCAGCGGTCCTGCCGGGCAACGGAACACTAGCTAATCACTTGTGGAGTTTGCGAAAAATGGCGACATAAACATTGTCCCTGAAAGGCCGCATCTCGCTCAGGGCAGCGCGTGAAAGCGGGCCGCGTCGCACTTTATCTATTTGATCCTGGCCAAAATACCGTCCAGTTCGTCCAGACTGCTATAGGAAATGACCAGTTTTCCGCTGCCGCCGCGGCCTTGTTGGATGGCCACGCGCGCGGCGAGGCGCTCGGACAGCTCGGTTTCCAGGCTGTGCACATTGGCATCGCGGCGCGGGCTGGGTTTGCTTCTGGGTTCGGCCTGGGCTTTGCGCGCTTCCGCTTCTAGTTCACGCACGCTCCAGGCGTATTCGGCGGCCAGCATGGCCAGTCGCACCTGTAACAAGCTGGGCAGCGTTAGCAGCGCGCGCGCGTGGCCCATCTCGATCTTGCGCGCTTCTAACAATTTGCGCGCTTCCGGCGCCAGTTCTAACAGTCGCAACAGGTTGCTCACCGAGGCGCGCGAGCGCCCGACCGCGTCGGCGGCGTCTTGATGGGTGAGGTCAAACTCGTCGATCAGTCGTTTGAGGGCCTGCGCTTCTTCCAGCGGGTTCAAGTCCTCGCGCTGAATGTTCTCGATTAACGCGATGGCTATCGCCGCTTGATCAGGAATATCGCGCACCACCACCGGAATCTGGTGAAGTTCGGCCTGCTGCGCTGCCCGCCAGCGCCGCTCGCCGGCGATGATTTCAAAGCGATCGGGTCCCAGACGGCGCACCACCACCGGCTGCACCACGCCGTGCGCGCGAATGGACGCCGCCAGTTCGGCCAGGCGGTCTGGGTCCATGCCGGTGCGTGGTTGGTAGCGTCCCGGTTGCAGCGCCTCGACCGGCAAGCTGGTGATCTGCTCGTCCTGCGGCGCCTCGGGCAGCATATGGTCGCCTAACAGGGCGTCCAGGCCGCGGCCTAGTCCTCGTTTTTTGGTCATCTAATCGAAATCCTTGCGTTCAGGCGCGCACGCGCTCGCGTTCGTGACGGATGATTTCGCCAGCTAGGCCAAGATAGGCCACCGAACCGCGCGATTCGCGATCGTATTGGGTAATCGGCAGGCCATGACTGGGTGCTTCGGCGACGCGTACATTGCGTGGCACGATGGTGCGGAAGACCTTATCGCCAAAGTGCTTAAGCAACTGATTGGACACCTCATTGCCCAAATTGTTGCGCACATCAAACATGGTGCGCAGCAGGCCTTCGATTTGTAGGCCAGGATTTACGCTCGCTTTCACCGCTTTGATGGTGTCGAGCAAGGCGGTCAGTCCGTCCAGTGCGTAAAACTCGCATTGGATGGGAATCAGCACGCTTTCGGCGGCGGTCAGCGCGTTCAAGGTGAGCACGCCCAGCGAGGGTGGGCAGTCGATTAGCACATAGTGATAGGTGCTGGCGAGCGGCGCCAATAGCTGTTTGAGGCGCATCTCGCGGCCCGGCAAGGGCATCAAGCGCACTTCAGCAGCGGTCAAATCGCCGTTGGCAGGCAGCAAATCGTAACCCGCCGCCACTTTGCGGATGGCTTGTTCAATCGGCACTTCGTGCAGCAACACCTCGCA
>CAZLSB010000049.1:0-19513 GCA_964561825.1 uncultured Xanthomonas sp. | reverse complement strand
CGCTTATGCCCTCTATCCGGCCCGCAAGCAAAGCTTGCGTGCGTTCGAACCGGCGTGCCGCAGGCGGCGCAAGCCGCCGGTTCTCACCCCCCATAACCGCACACTCTACCCCGTCCAACTGAGGTTTCTAGGTTGAAGATTACTTTGCTTGTCGGATTGCTGCCAGTTGCGCGGGCGTTGCTCGACCTCTCTCAGGGGTGGCGAGTATTTCTGTGCGGAACAGCGCTACTGCTCTATTCGCTGGCGGCGACCGCACTCGACCCCGACCGCGCTTTTCGCAATTACGTCATTGACCGCTGGAGCATCGAAAATGGACTGCCGCAATTGTCGGTGTTGTCGATCACCCAAGACGCTACCGGCTACCTTTGGCTGACCACACAAAACGGTGTCGCTCGATTTGATGGCGTGCGATTTCGGGTTTTCAATGTCGAGAATACGCCAGCGCTACGTGCAAACATCATCGACACCGTGCAATTGGCTGCCGATGGCAGCCTGTGGTTTGGATCAACGCGGGGCCTGACCCGCTACCAAGATGGTGTATGGACGGCGGTTGACTTAGCTGCGGGCGGCGATGTGGCGGTTAGTAATCTGCTCAACGATGTCAATGGCGCCCTGTTGGTGGGTAGCGATCAAGGCCTGTTTAGGGTCGACGTTCAGGGACCGCGCCGTATTGGTCTGGACGGCATTTCCATCACCGCGCTGGCGCGCATCGGCAGTGCCATTTATGCCGGCACGCATGATGCGGTTTTTGAAATTAAAGCCTCGCGCGAACGCCGTCTGGAATTGCCTGGCGGCGATGACGCGCCGGCAGTTAACGTGTTGGTCGCCACACCCAATGGGCTGCTCGCCGGCACCGGTCGCGGCTTGTACCGTTGGGTCAACGAGCAATGGGAGCAGCCAAGCTGGGCTCTGCCACTCAATCAGCATCGCATTGAATCCATCTACCCAGACAACGATGGCAATCTGTGGATTGGTACCACCGAAGGACTCTACCGCCACCATTCCAAACGCGGTTTGGAGCGTTGTCTGAGCGACATCCTGCCCAAAACCGCGTGGATTGGTGCTTTTTTCGAAGATCGCGAAGGCAATTTATGGGTCGGCAGCTTGACCCACAGCTTGATCAGACTCTGGAACGGCTGGGTGTCACGGGTCAGCGTCAGCGATGGTCTGTCCGATCCTTTCGTCTGGAGCGTCGTGGGTAGCGACGACGAGCGTTTGTGGATCGGCACCAATACCGGCGTAGAAGAATTACGCGCCGATGGTTCGATCCATCTGCTGACCAGCACGCGCACGCTACCGGAATCTTCGGTGTACAACTTGTTTCGTTCGCGTAACGGTGATTTGCTGATCGGCACGCGGGCAGGAATGGCGCGCTGGAACGGCAAGGCGCTCACTCGGGACTCCATTTGGGAGCCTTTGGCGAGCGCGGGCATCCGCGCGGTGGTTGAAGAGGATCTCGGCCATTTGTGGATTGCCACCAATCAAGGCCTCTACGAACAGATAGACGATCAACTGCGTCTGCATGGCAAGAGTGAAGGCCTGCAAGAGACGCGAATTCGTGCCCTGGCGCAGACGCCCGGAGGCGAATTATGGGTGGGCACCGAGCGCGGTTTGTATCGTGGCTTCGAGGGCCAGTTCCGCCGCATTGATCAACCGGAAACGCTGGCCCCAGCGCTGGTCACGGCGGTCCTGCCGTGGCGCGGGGCGCGCATGGTGGTAGCCACAATGGATGCCGGACTATTCGTTGGCGCGCCCGGTAACTTTCGGCAAATTACCACCGTTTCGGGTTTGCCGTACAACAGTGCCTTTGCCTTGGCAACCGATAGCGGCTGGTTGTACGTGAGCAGCCCGGAAGGCGTCTATCGCATTGCAACCAGTGAATTGGATCGCTTTCACTTGGAAGGCGGCAGCTTGACCGCGGATATGGTCGTGCAAACCGGTACCCAGCACGCCGGCGCTCTGCGTTCGCGCTGTTGTAATGGCGGTGCGCAAGCGCGTATCGCGCACAGCAAAGGCAGTTTTTGGCTACCCACCTTGGATGGCGTGTTGCGCCTGGATACCGAACGCATTCGCCGCAGTGCGCTTTCACCACCGGCGGTTGCCGAATCGATCGAACATTTGGGTGTAATCTACGACGGCGCCGGGCCGCACCAATTGGATGGCAGCAATGGCGATGTAGCGATTCAATTCGCCGGTTTGGCGCTGCAAGATCCAACCGGATTGCGCTTTCGCTATCGACTGCTGGGTTACGACGAACGCTGGCGTTCGGCACGAGAGCGCCGCGTGGTGTATTACACCAATTTAGCGCCTGGACAGTATCGTTTTGAGGCGATTGCAACCAGCAGCGCCGGGCTGGACAGCCCCAAGGCTGCAACACTGAACTTCTATTTGGTGCCACCGTTTTATCGTGCGCCGTGGTTTATGGCACTGATGGTGATCGTGGCGGTAGGGCTGATCTTGCTCACTTGGATTGGCTATCGAAAGCGCCTGCAATCGCGCGAACACGGGCTCGAACAGCAAATCCGCCAGCGCACCGCCGATCTGAATCGCGCCAATGAACGATTGCGCTCGGCCAACCGAGCATTAGTGGAAGAATCCCATACGGACACACTGACGGGATTGCGCAATCGCCGGTTTTTGGCGCACTTCATGACCGATTGGCGACGTTCCGGTGAAAACGCCAAGGCGCACCGCTTAGCCTTTGTGCTGATCGATTTGGATCATTTCAAACGCGTCAATGATGCGCATGGCCATCTGGCTGGTGACGAGGTGTTACGCCAAGTCGCCGCAGTGTTGATCGACATTGCCGGCGCGGATGGCATTCCCTTGCGCTGGGGCGGCGAGGAATTCCTGTTGGTAATGCCGGCCGAATCCGTTGCCGACGCCGCGCAACTGTGTGAACACCTGCGCGCCAGCATTGCCCACCAGGGATTTATCCATTCGGGCAGTAAGATCAGTCGTCTAACTGCATCAATCGGTTACGCCTTGTTTCCCGCCCTAGCCGACAAAAGTGACGCGGAAGACTGGAACCTGTCCTTGGAACTCGCCGATGCCGGCTTGTATTCGATTAAAACCAGCGGCCGCAACGGCTGGGCGATCGTGCACGCCCGCGCCCATGCACGCGCCGCCGACTTTGGCGCCGGCTTCAGCGGCCGCCTGCGTGAACTCGCCAACTCCGGGCTCGTGACCATCGAAAACAACGCCAAGCCAAAAGCGCAGAATCTGGACGGCGCGCATTGACTGCTGGCACGACTCGTGTGGGCTGCGCCTGCCGTGTCCCAAAACCAGCCGATTCCTGCATCATGCATCATGCTGCTTTTTGACCCAAAACCACTTCCCATGCGCCTGATTAACATTGTGCTCGGCGCATTTGCCGCATTGCTGGCCGCCGCAGCCTTAGCCGCAATTTGGTCCCTAGCGGGTCTGGTCGGCGCCGGGCGTGCGACGTGGCTGGCACCGATCGTTGCGCTGGTATTGGTCGCAATCTTACGTTTTAACAATCATCCACCGGGAATCAGTCGCGCTTTGTTCGGCGCATCCTTGGTATTGCTCACTTGTGCGTATGCCAATTATTTGATGGCCGCCGGCTTTATTGCCGGACAAATGGGACTCGGTTTATTCGACACGCTGCAACTCATCGGCCCCGATATGGCCTTTGCGGTCAGCCAGGCCCACACGGATCGAATCGATTTGCTGTGGTACGCCTGCGCCCTGTTGGTCGGATTGGCGTTCGGTTTTCGCCAACCGGGTGAGCTGCGGCGCAAGTGAATTGGCGTTCGCCAATCGCCACGCCTGCGCTTCGCGCTATTCAGCGGCGACTGCCATACTTACAGCATCGCCATACCGTTGAAGATGTTCCTATGCGTTGGTTGCTCTGTTTGTGCTTGTTGTATGGTCTCATTTCGCCACTGGCCGCATCGGACCTTTACACAGGAGAGGTACTGGTGCCGGATCAGAGCGAAGCAGCGCGCACCATCGCGATGGCTGAGGCGCTCAAACAGGTTTTAGTCAAGGTCTCCGGCGACCCAAGTGCAGCCGGGCGGGCCTCGGTACAATCCGCATTAGCGGATCCGGCGCCGCTGATCCAGGCCTTCTATTTCCGCCAGGATGTCGATCGCAGCGGGCCCACCCCCGTATTGAAACTGTATTACGCGGCCAATTTTGAGCCACGCGCTATCACTAGGTTGCTATCGGCGAGTGGCTTATCGCAATGGGCGCGCGAGCGTCCGACGCTAATGGTGTGGGTCGCATCTGACGTGGATGGCGATAGTCAGTTGTTGGGCGAGGGGCAAATCGCGCCGCTGTTGCGACGTGCCAGTGATCGCGGGCTGGAGGTCAAAGCGGCCCCGGTGAGTGACGAAGTTGCATTGGCTGATGTGGAACGCGGCGCGGTCGCCAATTTGCGCGAGCTTGCCAGCCGGTATGGGGCGCCCGGTGTGTTGGCCGGACGTTTGTACAGTACCGGATCGGAGGTGGTTGGGCGCTTTGCTTATGCAGATGGCGAGCGCGAGGAGAGTTTTGAGGTGCGCGGCGCCGACACGCTTGCCACCTTGCGCGCCGCCGCCGATGAAACAGCCAATCGCCTGGCTTCGCGCTACGCCTTTGCGGCGGCCGATAGTGCGCCCGCACCCGTATCAGCCGTCATTCGTGGCATACGCTCAGCGGCCGACTTTGCCCGTGTACATGCCTATCTCAGTTCTTTGTCGGTGGTGCGCGAAATCAAACTGAGCAGCGCAGCAGGCGATTCGATGAATCTGGACCTCAGCGTAGCCGGCGGCGCCGAACGCCTGCGCCAAATGGTTTCGTTGAACGCGCTGCTCAGCGTGGCTGGCGATTCCACCGACGGGCAACTGGTGCTCGACTTGCAGTGACCGGAGCGCGCTGATGCCCACCCGCGACTCAAAATTGCGCCATCTGCCGAATGCTCTGACGATCTTACGATTGCTGATGGCAGTGCCTATTGCAGTCTTGGTGATTGCCCATGAGGGCACATGGGCGATGTCTTTATTCATTGTTGCGGGGCTCAGTGATGGTTTAGACGGTTGGCTGGCCAAACGCTATCATTGGCAATCACAATTAGGCGGTTGGCTGGATCCACTAGCCGATAAAATGCTGGTACTGTCGGTTTGTATCGCGCTGGCCATTCACGGTGATCTACCATTTTGGCTACTGGGGTTAATCATCCTACGCGATCTGGTGATTGTGGCCGGCGCAATCACCTTTCACTTTAAATTTGCGCCATTGCACGCGGTACCCACATTAATAGGCAAACTGACCATGGTCGCACTCATCACCATGGTTGTGGCTCTGTTATGGCGTAACGTCGATGGGCCGATCAGCGTTTGGCTCATTGATGGACTGACCTATCTCGTTGCGGCTCTGTTACTGGTCAGCGGTTTCGATTACGTGCGTCGCTGGAGCGCAAAAGCGCGTTTGCTGCGAGCGCACAATCACCATTCACCTCGGAGCTTTTGACGATGACTAACATCCACCGCTGGCAAATGCTCGCCATTGTCGTCAGTTTGTGTGTGCTGTTGTATTTGCTCGGACCGGTGCTCACGCCATTCGCGGTAGCGGCGCTGCTCGCCTACTTGGGGGACCCGCTGGTCGATCGATTGCAAACCCGCGGTTTGAGCCGCAGCGCGTCGGTCGCCATTGTATTTGCGGCGATGACGCTAGCTTTGCTGTTATTGCCGCTGATTCTGATACCGCTATTGGAAACCCAAATCTCCGCGTTAGTTGAACGATTGCCCCAATACTTTGGCTTTGTACGCGAAAAACTGACGCCCATTTTAGTGGAACGCCTAGGCGTCGACCCGGCCTTATTGAGCACCGACCAGGTTGTCACGATGCTTAAAACGCATTGGCAACAAGCGGGCGGTATCGCCGCGACGATCATCGCATCGGTATCACAATCTGGCCTCGCGATTCTTGGCTGGGCGATGAATTTATTACTGATTCCGGTGGTCACCTTTTACTTTTTGCGCGATTGGGACAGCATGATCCAACGGGTGCGTGAGTTACTACCACGGCATATTGAAGAACGCGTGGTCGACTTAGCCACACAATCTGATCAGGTGTTGAGCGCTTTTTTACGCGGTCAAATCGCAGTGATGTTAGCGCTTGGCCTGATTTATTCGATTGGTTTGTGGATGGCCGGGTTAAAGCTCGCCTTTTTAATCGGCATGAGCGCGGGTTTGCTCAGTTTTGTGCCGTATCTGGGCGGTGTGCTTGGCGTGGGCGCGGCGGTCATTGCCGCCTTGGTTGAACATCGAGATGTGGCACATGTCGTGTACGTGTTAATCGTGTTTGCCGTCGGCCAAACGCTCGAGGGTTTCGTCCTTACTCCATGGTTGGTAGGTGATCGCATCGGTTTGCACCCCGTCGCAGTGATTTTTGCCATTCTCGCAGGTGGTCAGTTATTCGGTTTCATTGGCGTGTTATTGGCTTTGCCCGTTACCGCGGTATTGATGGTCATCTTGCGCCACGTCCACGAACAATATGTACAAAGTACCTTGTATCGTGAAGGCGAAAAAATAGCCGATGCAACAGCGGACCCCAATTTAACCAGCGCTGACACTGCAAAATCGCCCATCACTGCCGTAACGCCGTGAATCAGCTGCCTCTGGCCATCAGTGGGCTAGGACCCGCCAATTTCGCGCATTTTTGGGCGGGTACCGACGCCCTGGCGCTGGCCCGCCTGCGTGCGCTTGCCGAGCAACCGGGCGCCGATCAATTGCTGGTCAGCGGCGCAACGTCTGCCGGAAAGACGCATTTGCTGCTGGCGACCTGCGAAGCGGCCAGCGCCAAGGGCTGGCGCGTCGCTTACCTGCCACTCGCGCAAATTGAACCCGACGCTTTAAGTGAACCGCTGGATGCCGATTTGATCGCGGTCGATGACGTGGATCGGGCGCTAGGCAACAGCACAACTGCCCACTGGTTATTCGCGCAGATCAACCGCCAACATGACCGAGCTCGCGCGCTGTTATTGGCCCTACCCGACTCCAGCGACCCAGCCTTGGCCGTTCTCCCCGACTTGGCTTCACGCCTAGCAAGCTGCGAACGTCTGCCGCTCAGTATTCCAGACGATAGCGCGCGCAAATCGATCTTGCTGTTTCGCGCCGAGCAGGCCGGCATTCCCTTGGATCCCGCCGCCGCCGATCACTTGTTACGCCATCACACGCGCGATCTGCGCGCCTTGCTGGCCAAGTTGGCAGAGCTCGACCGCGAAGCCCTGGCGCGCGGCCGGCGCATCACCGTGCCCTTGCTGCGCGAAGTGCGTTAACACAAAAGCAGCAGAGCAAGCTCCGCTCTACGAAAAGCAAACCTTAGGGCTCGATCGTCAATAACTTGGACTTTTTGCTCGCCGGCTTGGGCGCGCTGCTGCGTTGCGACTCACATCCCAATCCGACGGCCAAAAGTCCAAGTTATTTCCTCACGAACCCTCAGCGCTCAATCAACTCCACGCCTTCCATGCCGGCCGACAGCGTATGCGCGTCGCCGCCCTGCGCCAGCTTGATGCGCAAACGTACCTCGTTGGACGAATCGGCATGGCGCAGTGCGTCTTCGTAACTGATTTCGCCGGCCTGATAGAGCTCAAACAAGCTTTGATCGAAGGTGCGCATGCCAAGATTGGTCGATTCCTTCATGATCTCTTTAATCTTGTGCACTTCACCCACGCGGATGTAATCCTGTATCAAGGGTGTGCCTAGCAATACTTCCATTGCCACCTTGCGACCTTTCCCATCTGGCGTCGGGATTAACTGCTGCGCGACAATGCCTTTTAGATTCAAAGACAGATCCATCAGCAACTGAGAACGCCGGTCTTCCGGGAAAAAGTGCAGGATGCGATCAATGGCTTGGTTGGCGTTATTCGCGTGTAAAGTGCACAGACACAGATGGCCGGTTTCAGCGAAGGTAATCGCGTGATCCATGGTCTCGCGGGCACGCACCTCGCCGATCAAGATCACATCGGGCGCCTGACGCAGCGTGTTCTTGAGCGCCAACTCAAAGGAGTCGGTATCGATTCCCACTTCGCGCTGGGTGACGATACAGCCTTCGTGTTTATGCACGAACTCAATGGGATCTTCGATGGTAATGATATGCCCGGTGGAATTTTGGTTGCGGTAACCCACCATGGCTGCCAGCGAGGTTGACTTACCGGTACCGGTGGCGCCTACGAAGATAATCAAACCGCGCTTAGTCATCGCCAAGGTTTTTAATATCGGTGGCAAAGCTAGCTCATCCAGCGTCGGAATTTTGGTTTCGATGCGGCGCAGCACCATTCCCACTTGGTTGCGCTGATAAAAGCAGCTGACGCGGAATCGACCGACGCCCTGCAAGCTGATCGCAAACTGGCATTCGTGGGTTTTTTCGAACTCTTCGCGCTGCGAAGGTGTCATCACCGACAACACCAAATCACGGCTTTGTTGCGGCGTCAGCGCGGCCTGCGTAATGGGCGCGATTCGGCCATGCACCTTCATCGACGGCGGCACACCCGCGGTGATGAACAAGTCCGAAGCGCGCTTGTGCACCATCAGCTTCAAGAAGGAATTGAAGTCAATACTCATCTCGAACTCTCCGTCAGATTAGCTGCCGCGCCCAATGCGCCCAAACGTACTACCCAATTGTGCCTGAAGCAATAAACCCTGTGTGCGATGGGCTGCTGTGTGGCTAATTTCGCCGCACTACACTAGTCCCAAGCAGGCACAAAATCAGCCGGCGGCAGCATGGCTAAGCCCTGCGCTTTGAGCGCCGCACGCGCAACGCTCAGTTCTGTGGCGTCGGGCTTCGCCCACGCACCTCGCCAAGTTGCAAAGCTCACTGGCTGGCCGGGGCCGACCTTCTGCATGCCGTTCTCGATGACCCAGGCCAACTCGCGGCGCTGCGCTAGGGCTTTTTTGGCCTGCTCACTCTCGGCAGGGTAAAGCTGCGCTACCAGCCCCAGACCGAGCGAGTGCGGCACGATGGAATCACTGTGAGTAATCATGATTTGCGCCAACTTGCGGCAATCTTCCATCCACGGATGTTCGGCGCTATTGCCGGTACACCACCATTGCGTAGCCACCAGATACGGCATCGCCAATGCACTGGCCACACCGACCGCCATGACGACTTGCACATCGGCAGGCTGCACCCCTTCCCAACCCGGCAAACTGCGGGTGTCTGGCCAAGGCTTCGGTGGCGGCACTTTCTCAAAAGCGCTGATCAGCGCACGCATCGATTTGGCAAAATGAGTATCAAAACGCTGCGCAGCCGCCGCTTTGCCGAGCACCTCAATCGCCACCGGTATAGCGCCCGGCGCATCGCGCGCGGGCAGTGTTCCCAGCCAGACCACTGCGTTATCTGGCTCCAATTCGCGTAAGCGCTCGGCTATTTGCGAGCGCGCAACAGCCAGCACCTTTGGGTCCTCCGATTCATTCACCGGCGGATCAAGCATGGCCCAAAACAGCAGCGTAGTATCGTCCCGACCCGCTTTGATCGCGCCATCCAGTAATTGCTGGGAACGCGCGCGCAAAGCCGCAGCTTGCTTCGGTTGCTCGGCGGCGCGCAAAGCGTCGCCCTGCAGCATCATTCCGGCAATCCAACGTTCGCGTGGCAAGGCGCTAGCGGCAAGGACCTCGACCGCCTTTGCTGCATAGCTTTCCATTGCGGTTTGCAGCGCTTGCTCTTGCGCAACTGCAGCGGCAGACGGCGCGGGGCTTTCTACTTTCTGCGCTTGCGCAGCGAGTGGCAGCAGCAGCGCACCGACAATCGCGGCGACCCGCAACAAGGAACGCATCAGGCTTCAAACAACCGTTTGTCCTTGGCGTAAGTCATCGCTTGCTGTCGCGTGACCAAACCTCGCTTGACCAAATCTTGCAGACATTGATCCAAGGTCTGCATGCCGTAATTGGCGCCGGTTTGAATCGACGAATACATTTGCGCGACTTTGTCTTCGCGAATCAAGTTACGAATCGCCGGAATGCCGACCATGATTTCGTGGGCGGCCACACGGCCACCACCAATCTTTTTCAGCAGTGTTTGCGCGATAACGGCACGCAGTGATTCGGACAACATTGAGCGCACCATCGGCTTTTCACCGGCTGGGAATACGTCGATGACACGATCGATGGTTTTTGCCGCCGAACTGGTATGCAAGGTGCCGAACACCAAATGTCCGGTTTCTGCGGCGGTGAGCGCCAGACGCACGGTTTCCAAATCGCGCAACTCGCCGACCAGAATATAGTCTGGATCTTCGCGCAACGCCGAACGCAATGCTTCATTAAATCCATGCGTATCGCGATGCACTTCGCGCTGGTTAATCAAACATTTATTTGATGTGTGCACAAATTCAATCGGGTCTTCTACCGACAACAAATGCGCGTATTCACTCTTATTAATATAATCGAGCATCGCCGCTAAAGTAGTCGACTTACCAGAACCCGTCGGCCCGGTGACCAGAATAAGGCCCTGCGGATAATCGATCAACTCTTTGAAGATTTTGGGTGCGCCTAAGTCTTCCAAGGACAGAATTTCGGATGGAATTGTACGAAACACCGCCGCGGCACCGCGGTTTTGGTTGAATGCATTGACGCGAAAGCGTGCTAAACCTGGGATCTCAAAGGAAAAATCGACCTCAAGGAACTCTTCGTAGTCGCGCCGCTGTTTGTCCGACATGATGTCGTACACCAAACCATGCACAGACTTGTGATCCAATGCTGGGATGTTGATGCGGCGCACGTCGCCGTCGACGCGAATCATGGGCGGCAGTCCAGCCGACAGATGTAAGTCAGAAGCCTTATTCTTGACGCTGAAAGCCAACAGCTCGGCGATATCCATAATTCTACAAACCTCAGGGCGCGAGTATTGGCCCGAGTATAGCGACGAAGATTGACGGAACCGCGCGAAGACGATGATTCTCGACACGAAGTTTGCAAACCTACAAGCGCGTATCCGCGCAGCCGCTGGCGAGCGGCCCATCACTTTGGTTGCCGTGAGCAAATTGCAGCCGGCCAGCGCCGTGCGCGAGTTGCATGCGCTTGGGCAGCGGGTGTTTGGCGAAAACTACGTGCAAGAGGCCTTGGACAAGATGCGGGCGCTCGGCGCCGACAGCGCGAACATCGACTGGCATATGATCGGCCCCTTACAGTCCAACAAGTGTCGCGAAGTAGCCGAGAACTTCGACTGGCTGCAGACCCTGGACCGCGCCAAACTCATCGCGCCGCTGGCAAAGTACCGGCCTACAACCCGCGCGCCGCTAAATGTGTTGCTGCAAGTCAACATTGACGATGAACAAAGTAAAGCAGGCGCTGCAGCCGCAGCCGTGGCCGATTTGGCCGCTGCAGTGCTCGCGCAACCACGCTTGCGCTTACGGGGACTGATGTCGATACCCAGACCTTGGCCGGAGTTGACGCAACGGCGCGCCAGCTTCGCCCGGTTGCGCGCACTATTTGTTCATTTGCAACAGCAATTGCCCGACATCGATACGCTATCGATGGGCATGAGCGAGGATTTCGAATTGGCATTGGCAGAGGGCGCGACGATGATTCGGGTGGGATCAGCGTTGTTTGGCGCCCGCAGCGTGCATGACTAGCGCACCGAACAAAAGCCGTCCCGTAGGGAGGTAATGTGGGTAGAACGGGATGTCACCTGGGTTAGTTCCTACGGGACCCTCATATTCTTGGTGCTTTTTTCTACCCACATTGAGCCACTCCGGGGCTGGCCGTTCGAATTGGTGATTCAACAACCAACATCTAACAACCAGCAACCACCAACCACGAACGAACCACGAACCAGCAACCAGCACCCTACCTGACCGGCAACGGCACACTGCAGACGTCGATGTGCCCGGCAGGATGTTTGTACCACTCGTCCCGACGATTGCGGCGCGCCTCAACCAAGGCACTGAAGCTTGCGGTGTCTGTACGCAAGACTTCGATGGCGCTGCGTTCGGCGGCTGCAACATCCGCGGCAATTAGCACCCGTTTAATGGGTATTCGTTGCTCGGCTTTTTCGTAAAAGCCCAGTGGCCCAGTGCCACGTGGCAGGCTGGAGAGTAATTCCATGCCTCTGAGCACTCGCCCAACCACGGTGATATTGCGATCCAATTGGCGGGGTGCATGGCCAATCACCACGTACAACTCGGTACCGCCGCCGGAATTGGCGTCGTTATCACGACCGACGCCCAAGCTGCCGTAACAATGACTAAGCCAGGCGCGCCCTTCGTCGCGTGCGGCCGGAAAGCCAGCGCTGAAACCCGTTTGCGCGGCATAGCCGTCCTGATCGGGCAGCGCCCTAAAGTTGAGATCGCGGCTATCGGGGCGAGTGAACTCGGCATTGAGCGTGCGCACGCCGGCCGTCAGTGGCTTGCGCAGCGATTCTTTTTCGGCATTGGGGTCGCCCCATTGCGCGACAAAATTGTCCTGCACGCGCAAGATCGCCAAACCATCGTAATAACCGGAAGCGGCCAATTGCAGGATGTTGGCCACATGCTGCGGCGCAAAATCAGGCGCCAACTCGATGATCACTCGGCCAGTTTGCAGCTCCAGATAAAGCGTGCGTTTCGGATCTGGCCGACGCCAATCGCTGGGCACACTGGCTTCCAACACCTGCGCCATGGTCTGCGTGGCGGCCACAGGTGCAGCGCTGGCCACATCGCACAGCCCGCGCTTGAAATGAATGGATTGCGCCTGCTCGACTGCATCTGCTGGGCCGGAAACCAGCGCATGCAATCCTTGCGCATCGCGGAAATATTCGATGCGCTGCGGATCGTGCTGCGGGTTGCTAAACACAATACGATCGTCAGACTGCTCGGTCGCCAAAAAAACCACTGCGGGGCGGCCACCGGGTTGCGCCATGTAGGCGTAACCCTCTGTTTGTGGTTCCACACGCAAGAATTCGAAGCCCGTCAGTTTCTGTCCTTGGAAACTGCGCGCCACCGCGAACATGCGGCCGTCGTCCGCCGCGGTCCACCGTTCCTCGAAACGCATCTCACCCTGCTGCGCGCACCAGTCACCGGCCATGAACGTCGGCGCCGCAGGATTGGCCTGCAGAGTCGTTGAGCTTAGAGCCGCGCTAAAAACCGCCGTCGCTAGCCTCATCGTGCACCCCTGTCATCTCACCGTCGGATTTGCAGTCTACAATCGTGCGCGGCACAGGAATAACGGGAATAGCGAAGTCCAATCCAACGAGGACAGTCCAATGCAGGCAATCTGGAATGATGAGCAAATCGCGCTTTGGCAACGACTGTGCGAGCACCGCTTCGAACGTCCACAAAATGGTCTGGATTTGACCCGTCGTTTGGCTCGCGAAGAAGGCTGGAGCCTGAGTCAGGCACGCGCCGCCGTTGATGAGTACCGGCGCTTTTGTTTTCTGGCCTGCGTGGTCGGCAACGAAGTGACCCCAAGCAAAGAGGTCGATGCGGTTTGGCATTTGCACTTAATCCACACGTGGGATTATTGGCAGGTTTTCTGCCCGCAGGTTTTGGGCACTGAGTTACACCACGGCCCCACCCGTGGCGGTCCAGCGGACGATCAACGCTATCGAGCGCAATACGCCGAAACGCTGGCGCATTACGAGCGCTGGTTTAGCGCGCCACCGGTCGCATTCTGGCCCGGCACCGTCGCACGCTTCAGGCCCGAGGCCGCCGTTTTGCGCATAGACCCAAAGCAGTATTGGTTATTGCGCAAACCCGAATGGCTAAGCTTGCCCAGAATGCAAGCGGCCGCAATGGCTTTGTTTGGCCTGATGAGCGCCAAACCGGCGCTCGCGCTGTCCGCCAATCCGCTGGATTGGACCGCGGCTCCCTTTCTGGAGTTGTTTTTGCTGCTGATGATCCTCAGCCTGATTGCGACCACAGTGCTGCGCGGCAAGCTGCGCGACTATGGCCAAGCGCGAGCCCAGTCGCCAAGTGCCTTCGATTTGGCTTATCTGGCCGGCAACGCAACACGCTGCGCCGATGCCGGGATTGCGCAATTGCTGGCCGATGAAGTGGTGGTTTGGGACGGCGCGGCGGGCAAGCTCAAAATCCAAGGCCCAACTTCACGATTGGAGCCACCACTGGACGCCATTGCTCGATGTATCGCGGCTGATGGCAGTCCGGATCGTGTCGTCAAACGCTGCGAAGTTGCGCTACAACCGGTCAAGAAATCGCTGCAAGCACGCGGTTTGTGCCTGGATGACGCCAGCGCATGGCGGGTGCGATCGCTCTCCACGTTGCCGGTCCTGCTGGTTTGCGGTCTGGGTGGCGCCAAAATCATGGTTGGCATCAGTCGCGCCAAACCGGTCGGGTTCCTGATTGTGCTGACCATCATGATGGTGATCGCGGCATTGTTGTTCTTGCTGATCAAACCTACACGCACGCGCGCTGGCGACTTAGCCCTGAAGGACGCCAAACAAAAGCAGGCTCGCGCGCTGCGCGCACCGCGCAAACAGGAGATTGGCATTGCAGTCGCGCTGCTTGGCACCGCAGCGCTGAGCGGCACCGCGTACGCGGGCTACCACACCGCACGTACGCCGCCGTCTAGCGACGGCAGTAGCGGTGGCGGAACTGATAGCAGCGGCGATGGCAGCGGTGGCGGTGGCGGCTGCGGCGGCTGTGGGGGCGGTGGCGACTGAAGAAGAGTTTTGCCTTGTTATGCGCCGCGCAAAACGCTCTCGATGCGCTCGGCCAAGGCCATTAGTTGCAAATCGCTGCCAATGGGGCCCAGTAATTGCAACCCCAACGGCAAGCCGTCGCTGGTTTGTCCCATCGGCAGGCTCAATGCGGGTATGCCGGCAAAATTGGCAAAACTGGTCAAATCGGCCTGAGTGACCGGCACCGGCGTGCCGAATGCGAACGCCGGCTGCGGCGTGGTTGGCGTCAACAACACATCCACGTCGGCGAACACTCGGCGCGCCTTCAATACCGCCTCGTCCAGTAAATTGCTGGCCGCGGCTAAATCCACTGCGCTGCGCGTTTTGGCATAGCCAAGCAAACCGCGTAACGCCGGCGAGAACTTTTCTGGCTGCTCGGCCAAATCATCGGCGTGCACGACGCACATCTGTGCTTCACAGAGCAGCAGACCAGCGCGGCGCGAGCGGCCAAAATCGACATCAGCAAAAGACACCCGCGTGTAGCTGGGCAATAGCACGGCGAGACACTCAAGGGCTCGAACAAAACACGCCTCCACTTGCGCCTCCACCCCGTGCGTGCACAGCCCATCCAGCACGCCGATGCGCAAACCCGAAACCGCCCGTTCGGCATGCGCCAGCGTGACCGAGCGCGACGTCGGATCGCCCGGATCCACGCCTGAAATCTGCTGAAACAGCGCGCCCAAGTCGCCGACCGAACGCGCCATTGGCCCGACCGTATCCAAGCGCCGCGAAACGCCTACCAAGCCACGCTGCGAAACCCGCGCCGCGCTGGGCTTCATGCCAACCACTCCGCAATAGGCCGCCGGAATGCGCGCCGAGCCCATGGTGTCCGAACCCAAACTGAGCGCACACAAATGCGCGCTGAGCGCCGCCGCCGAACCGCCACTGGATCCGCCAGCGCTATGACCAATGCGCTTCGGGTTGTGACATCGTCCGTAAAACGGATTGTCGCCATCGGCGCCCAGAGCTGCCTCGTGCAAATGCAATTTGCCCAGGATCACCGCACCCGCTCGTCGCAATTTGCTCACACAATGAGCATCCTCGCTGGCGATCCGCCCGCGGCGCACGTCCATACCGGCGGTCAGCGGTAAACCGGCGACGGCGATATTGTCTTTAATGCCAAACGGTAATCCGTCAAGCGGGTGCAATGCCCTGCCCTGCGCGCGCCGCTGATCACTGGCGGCAGCCTGTTGCAGGGCGCCAGCAGCATCCACGTGCAAATAGCAATTGATTGAGCCGTTGAACTTTTCGATTCGGTCAAGATAATCCTGCGTGAGCTCAGATGCACTCAACTCACCCGCAGCAAGCGCCGCCGCGGCCGCATTCGCGCCTAATGCAGCCGGTCCGGCCAACGGTGCAAGTAGCGCGTCCGTTATCAGCACTACTTGCCTACCGGCAGCACATGTTGATCGAGAAATTGCACCACGGCTTCACCCATGCGGTCCCGATTGCCCTTTTTCTTAAAACCGTGACCTTCGTCCATCGCGAGCAAGTACCAAGCGGTTTGCTGATTGTCCCGAACCGCTTTGACAATTTGTTCGGCTTCGCTGCGCGGCACGCGCGGGTCGTTGGCGCCTTGAATAACCAACAAGGGGCGCTTGATCTTACTGACCTGAGTTAACGGCGAGATTTCCATCAGCTTCTGGCGCATTTGTGGATCCCGTTCGTCACCATACTCTGGTCTACGCTGGTCCACGCGATAGGGATTGGTATTTTCCAGGAAAGTAACAAAATTGCTGATGCCGACAATATTCACGCCGGCGCGCAGTAAATCCGAATAATGCACCAAGGACGCCAGCACCATATAGCCGCCATAACTGCCACCATAAACCACGATCCGCTTGGTATCGAATTCTGGCTGCGTGCCAATCCAGCCAAGCAAAGAGCCAATATCCTTGACGGCATCTTCCCGTTTTGCGCCATTATCCAGTCCTAAGTAGGTTTTACCGTAGCCACTGGAGCCACGCACATTGGGCACAATCACCGCCATTTTGCGCTCACGCACCAAAAATTGAATGAATTCGCTAAAGGCGGGCCGACTCTGCCCTTCCGGACCGCCGTGAATACTGATCAACACCGGAAACGGACCGGGCCCGGTTGGGGTGTACACATAAGCCGGAATCTGTCGCGGCAGATTCATATAGGCTCGGTCTGTATCATGCCCGCCGTAGCGAACGAGTTTGGGCGAAATAAACTGGTTGGAGTCAAGCCCGCCGGTTTCGCCGCGCGTCCAGCGCGTCAGCATCCCGGAATTTAGCGAGCGCGAGAATACATCTCCGGGGATTTGTGGTCCGCTAACTCCAAAGCCGATTTCCGTATCTGCGTTATTGAAGGCGAGCTTTTGCACGACGCCGTTCTCTAGATCAATCGAACGCAGTTCGGTCATTGCATCAAAACGGTCATAGATGGTGATATTGCTGCTGCCATCAATGTTGCGCAGCACCGCTAGCAATCGACCATCGCTGCTTGGATCAAAAGCCTCCACGTCCCAATCTTGCTTGATAAACAAAGGCACCACCACATTGCCCTCGCGTTCGACCCGCACGATTCCGGAATATTCACCCAGCGCATCGGTGATCACCAGGATATTCTTATCATTTTGGTCAAAACGTGCGGACGAATCAAAACTGCTACTTTCACTAATCTGCACGCGCCGCAGTTCGCCGCTGGCCAGGTCCAGAACGTGGATACGTGCGTCAGTAGCAGAGAACCACTGTTGCACCAATAACTGTTTGCCATCGGACGAAAAATCCAGCGGTCGCCAAGTACCACCTGCACCGAGCAGCATGCGGTGTGCAGTGTCTTTGGATACATCACCCAGCCAGATATCGAAATCGCGACCAGTACGGCGCGTGCTGGAATACGCAAATTGCTGACCATCTTTGGCAAAAACCGCCGATTCGTTACGCGATTTGCCATCGGTCAATAAACGCGTTTGGCCATCGGCGAAATTGATAAAGTGCAGCTGGAAATACTCGTCGCCACCCTGATCTTTGGGAAAAATGGCACCGTTCACTTGGGCATTCGGGCTAATCCAAGCCTGAACAATGGGTTCGTCAAAGAAACTGAGTTGCGTGCGCATGCCTTCGGGTTGGTTTACTTTCACCAACTGCGCCACTTCGCCAAAACGCAAACTGACCAACACGCCTGCATCATCGGGCAACCAACCAAGGAAGGTGGCTGGCCGAGTGTTTTGATAAGCCCGCAAAGCATCAGCGACCGCTGGCGAGCGCTCGGGAATGCCGTCGGCAACCAAGGAAGCTTGTTGCGGTGCCAATGCTTGCTGCGCCAATTCGGGCTTCGGCGCCGGCGCGCTCGCGCAAGCTCCCAGAGCCAAGCCGACAACGGCCACCCCGATCCAGCGCCACTGTTCCAATCGCATGCTGATTACTCCGACAGCCACTAGTGGGGCGAGTATAGGTGGACCGGGGCGCGCGCCGGGTGCAGGCGCAAGGCTAAAAAGGCGCCAGTGAGCCGCTGCGCAGTGCACGTTAAACGCGCCACTGCGGGCCGGGCGTATACAAACCGCTGCGTCGCAAACCGCTAGAATGCTCCCCAGACTTTTTCGACGGAGCTAAGTACGCCATGAACTTCGATTTCACCGAAGAACAGTTGATGATTCAAGAAGTTGCACGGCGAATCGCCGTTGAGCGCATCGCGCCGATCGCGGCAGAATTTGATCATTCGGGCGAGTTCCCGATGGCAACGATCAAATTGCTCGGCGAGAACGGCTTGATGGGCATTGAAGTGCCCGATGAATACGGCGGCGCTGGCATGGATTCGATCGCCTATGCGTTGGCGATGATTGAAATCGCTGCCGCCGATTGTGCACACTCAACCATCATGAGTGTCAATAACACGCTGTATTGCAACGGTATTTTGAAGTACGGCACGGAAGCGCAGAAGCATCGATTTGTGACGCCCATTGCGACCGGCCAAGCAATTGGCGCGTTTGCGTTGACCGAGCCGCAATCAGGCTCTGACGCATCGTCGATGCGCATCCGCGCCGTGTTATCGCCAGATGGCAGCTACTACACGGTCAATGGCAAAAAGAGCTGGATCACCTCCGGCCCGGTGGCCAAATACATCCTGTTGTTCGCGATGACCGATCCGACACGCGGCGCCAAGGGCATCAGCGCGTTCATTATTGATACCGATCGCGAAGGCTTTCTTCGCGGCAAGACCGAACCAAAACTGGGCATCCGCGCGTCGGCGACCTGCGAAATCGAGTTCACTGATTACCGCATTCCGGTCGAAGATCGCATCAGCAAAGAGGGTGATGGTTTCAAGATTTCGATGGGCGTGCTCGACGCCGGCCGTATCGGTATTGCCGCGCAAGCGGTTGGACTGGCACGCGCCGCCTACCAAGCCAGTTTGGTGTATGCCCGCGATCGGCGCGCATTTGGACAGCCCATTGGCTCCTTCCAGATGATCCAAGCAAAAATTGCCGATATGAAAATGCGCTTGGACGCCGCTTGGTTATTGACCTTGCGCGCGGCCTGGGCCAAACAACAATCGCTGAAAACCGGCGCGCGTTTTTCTACCGAAGCCTCGTGCGCCAAGTTATTCGCATCGGAAGCGGCGATGTTTATCACCCACCAAGCCATTCAAATTCATGGCGGCATGGGTTATTCCAAGGAAATGCCGCTAGAACGTTATTTCCGCGACGCGAAAATCACCGAGATTTACGAGGGCACCAGCGAAATTCAGCGCATGGTGATCGCTCGCAACGAAACCGGTTTGCGGTAGAGAATTTCCGCATTAGCCGCCATTCCCGCGCAAGCGGGAATGATCCTAGCAGCCTGTCGGACTTTCAGCGTCAGATGCGTTGTGTGCCGCAAGGATGGATGCAAGGCGCGGCGCGCAGCCAATGGCTCTTCCATTGGCAAGGGTCGCA
>CAZLSB010000048.1:0-19646 GCA_964561825.1 uncultured Xanthomonas sp. | reverse complement strand
CACGGCTACAATTGGAAGCCCGAAACGCACCCAATACTCGATTGGTGCGAGTACCAGCGGCATAAACCACAATGGGGAAATAACCCGCCGCAGCCAAACACCGCTTATCGTGGCGAGTAAGACCGTAGTCTGCCCGTCGGCTGATGGATGAATTGGGCCGACTTCTCGGCATGGTCTCGAATAAGCTATTCCCTTGATGCGTTGTACACACAGTAGATCTTGTCGCCCGCAACGTACTCGACCGTGACTCAAACGAAAAAGGCCTGCAAAGTTTCCTTTGCAAGCCCTTGATTTTTTGGCTCCCGAAGCCGGGCACAGCACGGGCGCGCGATCCACTAAACAAAAAGGACCTGCCGGTTTCCCGTGCAGGTCCTTGAGTTTGTTGATTTTTTTGGCTCCCGAAGCAGGGATCGAACCTGCGACCCAGTGATTAACAGTCACTTGCTCTACCGCTGAGCTATCCGGGAACGGCAGAAGCGGAATAATGCCGACAAGCTTTAGACCTCGTCAAGCCCTGCGCTTACATTCAAGCTGCCGTTTTCAATCGATAACAGGGCTTGTATGGGTCGCTGCCCGGTAGTTTCATGCGATGTTGGGCAACAAAAGCCTGCAACAATGCGTCCATGGCCTCCATGATGACCGGCTCGCCGCTCAGTTCATACGGGCCGTGCGCTTCGATCGCGCGGATGCCTTCTTCCTTCACATTGCCGGCGACAATGCCGCTGAAAGCGCGCCGCAAATCGGCGGCCAGTTCGTGTACCGGCCGGCCACGGTGCAGTTGCAACTGCGCCATCGCCTCGTGGCTGGGCGCAAATCCAAACTGGAAGGCTTCGGGGATTTTTAAGGTCCAGTTGAAGAAGAAGGCGTCTTTGGTTTCCACGCGATGATCGGTGACCCGCGCCATGCCCTGCTTGATGTAGCGGGCCACTTCGACCGGATCACCAACGATGATGCGATAGTGCTCAGCGACCGTCTCACCCAGCGTCAACTTGAGAAACGCATCAATCTGCTCGAAATACGCGGCGCTGTCTTTCGGACCGGTGAATACCACCGGGCACGGCACGCGCGCGTTGTCCGGGTGCAACAGAATGCCAAGCAAGTAGAGGATTTCTTCGGCCGTGCCCACGCCGCCGGGGAACACCACAATGGCGTGGCCTACGCGCACGAAGGATTCCAAGCGTTTTTCGATATCCGGCATGATCACCAAATAATTCACGATCGGATTGGGTGACTCAGCGGCGATGATGCCCGGCTCGGTGATGCCGATATAACGGGTATTTTCAATACGCTGTTTGGTGTGTGCAATGGTGGCGCCCTTCATCGGGCCTTTCATTGCGCCGGGGCCACAACCGGTGCAGATGTCCATGCCGCGCAAACCCAGTTCGTAACCCACTTTCTTGGTGTATTCGTACTCTTTACGGCCGATGGAATGACCGCCCCAACAGACGACTAGGTTGGGCGTTTGTTGAGCACGCAAAATGCCGGCGTTGCGCAAAATATCGAACACCGCGTTGGTGATGCCTTCCGGCTCATTCAAGTTGGCGCGGGTTTTGATTTCATTTTCGACATAAAGAATGTCGCGCAACACGGCAAATAACAGTTGCCGAATGCCGCGAATGATTTCGCCGTCGACAAAAGCCTGTGCTGGCGCATTGATGAGATCAAGCTTCACGCCGCGGTCTTGTTGCACGACTCTGACGTCAAAATCAGGGTGCCGCGCGAGTATCGCGCGGGCATCGTCGCTCTCGCTACCGGTCGTCAACACAGCCAGCGTGCAGCGACGGAATAGGTCATAGAGATTGCCGGTGGTGGCCGTAGTCAGCCGGCGCACTTCCGCTTTAGACAAAACTTCCATACCCGCTTCAGGATTGATGCGGGCACTAACAGGTCGATGATTCATTACGGCGTCCTTGCTGGCACGCGGCCCGTGCCGCGCGCCCTTGGATGGAATGGGTGAGATCGTGATCGCGCGGAGCGCATTTCAGCGCACCAAAATCGCTGCGCGAACCGCGCAGCAGGCGGTTGTTTCGCAGCATCTCAAGCACAATCGGCTACAACTCTACGCGGCTTCGGTCAGTTGTGCGACACCCACCCCGCCACGCACCAACTTTGCATCAAATCCGCGCTCGGTCAGCAAAAACACCGCCGAGGCGCTGCGCCTGCCGGTGTCGCAATAAACCCAATATTCGCGCGCCGGATTGAGGGTCAGCGCCAACTGGCGCAAGCGTGCCAGCGGCAAGTTAATGGCTCCGGGCGAATGCCCGCGCTCAAACTCGCTGGGCAAACGCACATCAACCAATTGCGCATTGACGTTGTTTTCGCCAACCTGCACCTCACGCAGCAACGGCGCCTTCAGCAAGCGCGCGAAGGCCGCGCCAGACAACCTCATCAGCGAACACCGGGTGAGCGCCCGCACCGTGGCATTGCGCGGCTCGCCAGACACCAATGCTTCTTCGCCGAAGGCCCGGCCGACCCCCAGTTGCGCCAATTCCTCTTCGGAATTGCCGTTGGGGTCTTCCAGCACCACTTGGGCGCGACCTTCGGTAATCACGTAGTAATAGTCGCCAGGCTCACCCTGCCGCAAGATAATCTGACCTGCGTCAAAAGTGACCGGCTCCATGCTGCCAAAAATCTGCGCGATATTTCCCGGCGGAATACGCAGAAAGGCCTTGCTCTGCAGTAAGGCCGTCATCCAATCGTGATCGTCGTCGCCTGGGCTGCTGACGCCCAGTTCGCGCACTTCGATGCCACCGGTCTGCGACCACGTGAGCATCACGTCGAGCAATTCGCGATCCACAAACAAAACTTGCGCCGACTTTAAACACAGCGCCGTCGCCGAGCGTCGTTGACCCGCCGCTAAGGCATAGCGTGCTTCGGGGTCAACCGCCCGCAGACGCATCGCGTTGCGTTCGTCCTGAACCTCAATTTCGCCCTCGATCAAAAACGCCTGGGTACGAGCCAGTTCACCGCGATTGAAGATCACCTGGCCAGGTTGATAATTGACCAGCCTGCTCTGCTTAGCGAGTTGCGTACGATCAGAGGGGACCAGCGACTGCAAAGGCACGAAGCGCCCGAACAGGCTGATATTGACCATGAGTTGCGCCCAGATCCAACGCGAGGGGCGCAATACTATGCCTTGCTGCATCAAGTTGACGAGTAGACAAGCGTCTCATGTTGTAGCAAAAGCGACTCGCGGTGGGTTACAACAAATCCATTTCGTCAAAAGGTCGCTGTTTCACTGCGCGGTCTAACATCAACAAGGTCTCCAACAGCGCGGCCATGCGTGGCAACGGCCATGCATTGGGTCCATCGGACAGCGCCTTTTCTGGGTCTGGGTGGGTTTCCATGAACAAGCCTGCCACGCCCACCGCAACCGCGGCGCGCGCCAAAGCCGGCACAAACTCGCGTTGCCCGCCAGAACTGCTGCCCTGCCCGCCTGGCAACTGCACCGAATGGGTGGCGTCAAATATCACCGGCGCTAGGGTTTCGCGCATCACGACCAACGAGCGCATATCGGAAACCAGATTGTTGTAGCCAAAACTGGCACCGCGCTCACACACCATGACATTCTGATTGCCGACGTCACGGGCTTTTTGGACCACGTGTTTCATATCCCAAGGCGCCAAAAACTGGCCCTTTTTGATGTTGACCGGCAAGCCGGCGCGCGCCACGTTCTGGATAAAGTCGGTCTGGCGGCACAAAAACGCCGGCGTTTGCAGCACATCGACGACACTGGCCACTTCCGCCAACGGCGTGTACTCATGCACATCGGTCAGCACCGGAACGCCAATCTGGCGCTTCACCTCAGACAAGACCTTCAGGCCTTCCGCCAGCCCTGGGCCACGAAAACTGGTGCCCGAGGAACGATTAGCCTTGTCGAAACTCGACTTAAAAATGAAAGGAATACCGAGTTTATCGGTGATTTCCTTCAATTGCCCGGCAACCTCAAGCTGCAATTGCATCGACTCAATGACACAGGGCCCGGCAATCAAGAAAAAGGGCCGCTCCAAACCAATGGAAAAACCGCATAAATTCATACGCCCACCGTTTCATGCTGGGCAGCGAGGCGCGCAGCCTTGTGAGCGCGAGCGGCGCGCACAAAACCTTCAAATAAAGGATGGCCGTCGCGCGGCGTTGAGGTGAATTCTGGATGGAACTGACAGGCCAAAAACCACGGGTGATTGGGCAGTTCGACGATTTCTACCAGCAAGTCGTCAAGCGAGCGCCCAGAGATGACTAAGCCGAGTTGCTCTAATTGCTGACGATAATAATTGTTGAATTCATATCGATGCCGGTGACGCTCGCGAATAATTTCAGCGCCGTAAGTCTGCCGCGCTAAGGTACCGGGTTTTAACCGGCATTCTTGCGCGCCCAGACGCATGCTGCCACCCAAATCAGAACTGCTGGTACGGCGTTCCACGTCGCCACTGCTGGTCCGCCATTCGGTAATCAATGCGATCACCGGATGCACGCAATCGCGGCTGTTTTCGGTGCTGTTAGCGCCATCCAAACCGGCTATTGAGCGGGCAAAATCCACCACTGCGGCCTGCATACCATAACAAATACCGAAATAGGGGATTTGATTGATTCGCGCGTGGCGGGCCGCCAATACCTTGCCCTCAAACCCACGTTCGCCAAAACCGCCCGGCACCAAAATTGCGTCTGCGCCTTCCAACACTTCAGCGCCGTGCTTTTCGACGTGCTCAGATTCCACCCAACGCAGGTTGACCTTGGTGCGCTGGCGCAGTCCACCATGCCGCAAGGCCTCTGACAATGATTTATAAGCATCGGAATGCTCGACATATTTTCCCGCAATCACGATTTCCACCTCGTCTACGAGATGTTCGCAGGCCTCGACGACCGCGTTCCACTCGGCTAGATCGGCTGGACCGGCTGCCAATTTCAACTGATCGACGACGATCTGATCCAAACCCTGCTGGTGAAACCACGCGGGCATCTTATGCACGATATCGACATCAATGGCTGAGATGACCGCATTCACCGGCACATTGGTAAATAGCGCGATTTTGCGACGTTCGCCGTCCGGAAGTGGCTGTTCTGAGCGGCATAACAACACGTCGGGCTGAATGCCGATCGAGCGCAATTCTTTCACCGAATGCTGAGTGGGCTTGGTTTTAATCTCGCCCGCTGCCTTGATAAACGGCACCAAAGTCAGGTGAATAAACAAGGCATGGTCGGGGCCGCGTTCGATGCGGATTTGTCGAATAGCCTCCAGAAAGGGCAAGGATTCGATATCACCCACGGTACCACCGACTTCAACCAGCGCGACGTCATAGCCCTGCGTGGCTTCGTCAATGCAGCGCTTGATCTCGTCAGTAATATGCGGAATCACCTGAACGGTGGCGCCCAAATAATCGCCGCGCCGCTCATTTTTGATCACATTTTCGTAAATGCGACCGGTCGTGACATTATTTTTTCGAGTCATCCGGGTGCGCAAAAAACGCTCGTAATGACCGAGGTCCAGATCGGTCTCGGCACCGTCGTCGGTGACGTAAACCTCGCCATGCTGGAACGGGCTCATGGTGCCCGGATCAACGTTGATGTAGGGGTCGAGCTTCATCATCGTCACGCGCAAACCGCGCGTTTCAAGAATGGCAGCCAGTGATGCCGCAGCAATGCCTTTGCCCAATGAGGACACGACACCGCCAGTGACGAAAATCAGGGGAGTCATTGATAGATCCGGTTGCAACAAACCGGGGCCGTAGTCTACCCGCCCGCACTGCATTCCGAACATGAATGGTTCAGGGCGCGTGCAGCAGGGTTGGTGGCGGGTGGAAAAATGTGCGCGACTAGCGGGCGTAGGCGCGGGTTTAGAACCCGCCCCACCCCGGAATCGGCGTTTACCCGACACAGACAAACACCGACACCAACGAGCACCAACCAAGAACCCCCAACCGTCCAACACCACCAACCAAGAACCCCGGCAGACGCGCTACGATTCACCCACCGCCTTACCGGATCGCCGCATTGTCCTGGTTGCAACGTCTCAAACCCTTTCCATTCCTTGGTGAATCACTGCCCTGCGCGGTTTGCGGTGGCATGGAGCGCAGCGTGGTGGGCACGCGGGATCGTTACTGGCAGCCCTTGCGCAACGTGCTGTGCGGCCGCTGTGGCTTGGTATTTTTGGATCCGATGCCGACCAGCGCGGACATCGAGCGCTACTATCGCGACGAATATCGCCAGCACTACCACGGGGACTCGCGGCCACGCGCCAAGGCGCTGTTGCGTGACGAGCGTGGCGCGCGCGAAAGGGTGGCTTTGCTGGCAGCGCTGCTGCGCCAAGGTGATCGAGTCCTCGACATTGGCGCCGGAACCGGCGCCTTTGTGGGCGCGGCCAGGGCCGCAGGATGGATTGCCCAAGGAATTGAACCACACCAAGGCTTTGCCGCATTTGCGCGCGAACACTATCACGCACATATCCATCCCACCACGCTGGAAGACGCGCCACTCACGCACGGCAGCTTCGACTTGGTGACCAGTTCACATGTGTTTGAGCATTTGCGTGCCCCGGATAAAGCCTTCGCGCTGGTCCATCAATTGCTCAAACCGAAGGGTTTTTTCCACATCAATGTACCGGACATCGCCGATCCAAACCGCACGCCTAGCGCGCGCTGGCATTTTGGCCATGTGCACGGTTTCACGCGCGAAACGCTGTCGATGTTGGCTTGGCGGTGCGGCTTTGAGGTGCTACCGAAATCGCCGCCCAGTGGGCCCAACTTGTTGCTGCAGCGCTTGGACCAGCCGCTCGACGATTGGCTGCGCTTTCCAAATCACGCATCACGGATGCAGACTTTTTTCGCCGCACACACCACTTGGCGACACTTCACCTCAGCGACACCCTACCGGCGCTTCTTTGCGCGAATGCGGCGCTTTCGGCGCGAGCGCCGGCAATTGGACCAGGGCGACAGAACCTAGTGTAGTGCGCCTAGCAGCCGCCCCAGCTATTCTTCGTGGCCATCGGGGTGATGGGAGCGGGCGCATGGTTTTGGAGCAGGTCAAAGCGGCAATCACCGGCGCTGCGTCGGGCTTGGGTTTTGCTGTCGCGCAGCGATTGATTCGCGAAGGTGCGCTCGTCTCTTTATTGGATGTGCAAGACGAAAAAGGCGCTGCGGCCGTCGCCAGCTTGGGTGAGCGAGCGCACTACTTGCGTACCGATGTGACCAGCGAAGAAGGCGTGGCCGGCAGTCTAAGCGCCGCCGCGCAGGCGATGGGCGGCCTAAACGCGGTGATTAGCTGCGCCGGCATCTTGGGCGCTGGTCGCGTATTGGGCAAACAGGGCGCGATGCCACTGTCGCAGTTTGAAACCACGATTCGCGTCAATTTGATCGGCAGCTTTAATGTGGCCAAAGCTGGCGCACAGATCATGCAATCCAACCAGCCAGGCAGTGACGGCGAACGCGGCATTATTGTCAGCACGGCATCAATCGCCGCCTATGAAGGTCAAATCGGCCAAGCCGCGTATGCCGCCAGCAAAGGCGGAGTGGTCGGTATGACCCTGCCGATGGCCCGCGAACTGGCCCGCTTTGGCATCCGCGTGTTGGCCATCGCACCGGGTATATTCATGACGCCAATGGCTGGCAATATGCCGGACGAGGTGAAAGCCAGTCTGGAAGCCATGGTGCCCTTCCCGGCCCGTTTGGGCGATCCGGCAGAATTCGCCGATGCGGTGTGTTTTGTATTGCAAAACCGCTATATGAACGGCACGGTGCTGCGCTTGGATGGCGCGGCGCGAATGCCGGCGAAGTAGGTTTTTGGTTTATAGTTGCTGGTTGATGTTAATAACCAGCATTGACCGTTGCTGATCATTATAGTCCGGGCAGGTTTTAAACTCGCCCTACTCAGTTGGAAGATACACCTGCAGCTAGTCGCACTACTTACTATGTTCTACCATCCACGAAACTTTCCACCCACTATCCCCGACACACTCCCATGAAAGCAACCGACATTAAACGCGGCACCGTTCTCGAATACAACGGCAAATACTGGATGGTGCGCGATGTAGAGCGCAGCGCTCCAACGGGACGCGGTGGTAATACCACCTTTCGATTTGTGCTCTATGAGGTGGGCACCGACAGCAAAACGGATGTCAGTTTACGCGCGGACGATGAATTGTCGGAAGTTGAATTGAGTCGCCGCGATGCGACTTTTTCATACATGGACGGCGACAATTACGTGTTCATGGATGCTGAAGATTACACCCAATATACGCTGTCGCCGGCGATGGTCGGGGATTTGCCATCCTATTCTGCCGACGGCAACTTGGAGGGTGTGCAGTTATTGTTAATCGACGGCGAGCCGGTCGGTTTGAAGCTTCCAGCCTCAGTTGAACTAGAAGTGGTCGATACTGCGCCCTACGTCAAAGGCGCCAGCGCCACCGGACGCGCCAAAACCGCAAAACTATCGACCGGTATGGAAATCCACGTACCCGAGTACATCGAAAACGGCACCCGAGTGCGGGTCAACACCGAAACCGCCGAGTTCAGCGGGCGCGCTTAGTTGCGCGAATCGGGATACGCTGCGCGCTGCGCGCCCAGTGAACTCGCTGTAAGTTATAAGTTATTGATTTCCAGCCATACGATGCGGCAAAGGCAGCGCGGCTGCGCGCGCGGGCTTAATTGCATTGGGGACGTAGGAGGTGGCTGCGGCGAACGTCCCTGGATTGCCGCGGTCGCTTGAGGCTCCCTCGCAAAGTCGACTCTTGCGTGGTTCAGCTGCGCGGTTTCCGGCCGGATCTCTCGATCTCTCCGCCATAACCGTGCAATCTGCCCCGTAGCGGACTCACCCAACGGGCGAACGAGTCAAACGGCTTAAAAACCAAAAGGAACATGGTGCTATGGGTATTGAGAAGCGGTCAACTGAGGTTTCTAGGTTGAAGGCCTCAGACCGCAATCGGCGCCTTGATCGGCGGGTGTGACCGATAGCCGAGGATTTCAACGTCGGCGTATGCAAAATCTTCAATATTGCGGCGCGCTGGATTAAGGCGAAGTTGTGGCAGTGCATACGGCTCGCGGCTGAGCTGCAACTGGGCTTGCTCGATATGATTCAAATACAAATGTGCATCGCCAAACGTGTGTACAAAATCGCCCACTTGTAAATCGCACACCTGTGCAACTATAGCGGTGAGCAAGGCATAGGAGGCGATGTTGAAGGGCACGCCTAAAAATACGTCGGCGCTGCGTTGATAGAGTTGACACGATAATCGGCCATTCGCCACGTAAAACTGAAATAACGCGTGACACGGCGCCAATGCCATCGCCGGCAAATCAGCGGGATTCCAAGCGCTGACCACTAGGCGGCGGGAATCCGGATTTTTTTTGATTTGCGCGATCACCTCGCCCAATTGATCAATCACCCGACCATCGTAGGTCGCCCAGGAGCGCCATTGTTTGCCGTACACCGGCCCTAGTTCACCGTCTGGCGCGGCCCATTCGTCCCAAATGCTGACGCCATTTTTGCGCAAATAATCGACGTTAGTGTCGCCGGCGATGAACCACAACAACTCGTGGATAATTGACTTTAGATGAATTTTTTTGGTGGTGACGAGCGGAAAACCCTGCGCCAAATCAAAGCGCATCTGCCAGCCAAACACCGAGCGCGTGCCAGTTCCAGTACGATCCGACTTAACCGTGCCGTGCTCAAGTATATGCCGAAGTAAGGCGTGGTATTGCTGCATAAGTCTCACTTAATAGTCTTTAATTCGGCTTTGTGATAACCAAACCAGATCAGCCCCACTCCAAACAAGACCATCGGCAGCGACAATACCTGACCCATCGTCAGCCAGCCCCACGCCAGATAACCGATATGGGCGTCCGGCTCACGCACAAATTCTACTGCGATACGACCAATACCGTAGACAATCAAAAATACGCCGGATGTGGTCATTAATGGCCGTGGTCTGCTGGAAAACCACCAGACGATTGCAAATAACACCACGCCCTCCCAGAAGGCTTGATAAAGCTGCGATGGGTGGCGCGCTTCGTTAAGTAATTGGCCTTGGACTAGCAAACTCTGGATTTCAGCAACCGAATAAGGTCCGCCGGGCAAAGCATGGGGGAAAATAACGCCCCACGAAACGTCAGTTTTGTGTCCCCATAATTCAGCGCCGATAAAATTGCCGATACGCCCTAATCCCAAACCGATCGGCACGATGGGCGCGGCGAAATCGCACATAGAAGATAATGAACGACCGGTTTTCCGGCCATACCAGGCCACCGCAATGATCACGCCGAGCAAACCACCGTGGAAACTCATGCCACCTTCCCAGACGCGCACTAACATCAGTGGATCAGCTAAAAAATCACTGAAATGATAAAACACCACCGAACCGATGCGACCACCTAGAATGACGCCGAGCATCCCGTAGAAAATAATATCTTCCACTTCGGAGCGCTGGAAACCACGCCACGCTTGATCAGCGCGCCGCCGCGCCAGAAAAAAAGCGCTTGCGGCGGCAGCCAAATACATTAATCCATACCAGTGGATCGCCAGCGGGCCAATTTGCAGTGCGATGGGGTCAATATTGTGAATATAAGGCATATTTAATCGCTAGATTTGTGGGAACCAAGAGCGCGCTTGCGAGAACGGAACTGAAGTGTGATCAGGCGTTTAGCGTGCGACAGCATACGCCGCCGCCAGCGCCTGCTGCGCGATGATCTTTTCCTCGTCGGTCGGAATCACCCATACCGAGATTGCGCTGTCGATCGCGCTGATCCGTGGGCCATGACTTAGGTTCGCGTTCGCGTCGATACGCACACCCAGCCAATGCAATTGCGCCACGATGCGCTCGCGAATGTGGCTGGCGTTTTCGCCGATCCCCGCGGTGAACACCAATGCATGCAAACCACCGAGAGCCGCCATCAGCGAGCCAACTTCGCGCACGATCCGGTAGACAAATAGCGCGATTGCCGTCTCAGCCATGGGTTCGTTGGACGCGCTAAGCACGCGCATATCACCGGAAACACCCGACACGCCAAGCAAGCCCGATTGCCGGTACAGCAAGGCTTCGATGGCGTCGGCGTCCATCCCATGCGCGCGCAGCAAGTGCAAGATGACGCCTGGGTCCAGCGCGCCGCAGCGGGTCGCCATCGGAATGCCGTCCAAGGCACTGAATCCCATGCTGCTGGTGACGCTGATACCCGCGTCGAACGCGCATAGACTGGCGCCGTTGCCAAGGTGCAATACGATGGTTTTGCCCTGTGCCGCGCGTTTATCGTAGTTGGCGAGTACACCGCTTATGTAGGTGTACGATAAACCGTGGAAACCATAACGCAAAATGCCCTGCTGATGCAGCGCATCCGGTAACGCATAACGCTGCACCAAATCGGCATTGCTGCGATGAAACGCCGTATCAAAACAGGCAACCTGCGGCAAATGGGGATACATTTGGGCAAGGCGTTCAATCGCCAGCAGATTATGTGGCTGATGCAGGGGCGCTAATGACACCAAGTCTTGCAAAGCACTTTGCACTGGTGCATTCACAAGCACCGCCTTTGAATAATGCACGCCGCCGTGCACCACTCGGTGACCCACTAAATCAAAACTTTGCCCCCGCGCAAGCAAATAGGCAAGCAAACAATCCAGCGCCGAGCCCTGCCCTGCGCTCAATTCCGGAGCAGCGAGTGCGCGACCGTCACCATCGCGTACGGAGAACTGCGGCACACTGTGTAAATCCGCAATTTGACCTTTCAACAATACGGTTAGCGAGTATTCCGCATTTACATTCTGACTCAAGTCCACAGCGTAAACGGCGAACTTTAAACTCGACGATCCAGCGTTGAGTACCAGAATAGAGGTGTTCATGGCCTGGCTTGCGCGGCCACTTTGAGCATTTCCATCGCACGCCGTTGGTGATAACGGGCGACTAGCGCGGCAATCGCGCATGAGGCCAAGCGTGTATCCAGATCATCCGCGCGTGAGGTCAGCACAATGGGCACCCGCGCACCCAGCACAATGCCGGCTGCATCGGCATCTGCCATGAAACTCAGGCTTTTTGCCAGCATATTGCCGGCTTCCATATCCGGCGTAATCAGAATATCCGCGCATCCAGCAACCGGAGAATTTATTTTTTTGATGCGTGCCGCATTCAAATCCACCGCATTATCCAAACCGAGCGGTCCATCCAATAATCCACCGGTAATTTGACCGCGATCGGCCATTTTGCACAAAGCGGCGGCATCGAGGGTCGACTGAATTTTTGGATTAACTGATTCAGTCGCCGACAAAATCGCAACCCGCGGGTTCATATTGCCCATCGCGTGGGCCAAATCAATCGCATTTTGAACGATGTCAACCTTTTCAGCCAAACCCGGAAACACGTTCACCGCAGCGTCAGAAATAATCACGACGCGGTCCAATACGGGTACGTCCATCACAAAACAATGGCTGATACGACGTTCGGTGCGTAATCCGGCCTCGCGAGAAACCACACTGGCGAGTAATTCATGGGTATGCAGGCTGCCTTTCATCAGCATGCGCGCCTGGCCATCGCGCACCAACCGCGCGCCGTGTTCAGCGGAGGCGTGGCTATGCGGCGTATCAATCAAAGTGAGGCCGGTGATATTCAAACCCGCTTCTTTGGCGATCGCTTCGATGCGTGCTTGTGGCCCAATCAGGATGGGCACGATCAGGCCTTGTTCACCCGCGCGGACTGCTCCGGTCAAGGACGGCACATCACAAGGATGCACAATGGCGCAGGGTTCGGCCTGCAATTTACTGCAGAATTCGATCAACTTTCGGTACTTAGCGTGTTTGATATGTTCCATGGCGCGTCTAGTCAGTAAGTGCAGGCATCAGCATCGTCGGCTAGTGTGGAGCGTGCAAGCCGGTTATCGCACACGACGCCACGAAAGCGATCAGGGCAAGGAACCTAAGCCAGTGTATTTTCGGACCCACCCACCTGCCGTTGCACGGCAAAGGATGATGACCTTGAAATTCTCGCGCGGCATCAGTCTAGTGATCGCAGCGACGCTGGTTTTGCTTTTCAGCCCCGCGCTGCTGGCGGCCTCAGTCGCCCCGGTGGCTGCCGAACATGGCATGGTGGTCAGCGCGCAACACCTTGCCACGCGGGTGGGTGTAGCGACGCTCAGGCGAGGCGGCAATGCGGTGGATGCCGCTATCGCCGTCGCTTATGCACTGGCAGTGGTTTATCCGGCGGCCGGCAATCTGGGCGGCGGTGGTTTTATGACGCTGCATTTGGCTGATGGTCGCCAGACCTTCATCGATTTTCGTGAGCGCGCCCCGCTAGCGGCCACGGCCGATATGTTTCTCGATGAGGCTGGCAACGTAATCCCTGATCTCAGCACGCGCAGCCACAAGGCGGTCGCAGTGCCCGGCACGGTGGCTGGTTTGGAACTCGCCCGCAAGCGTTATGGCAGCATGCGCCGCGCGCTGCTGATCGCACCGGCGATCAAACTGGCGCAGGATGGTTTTGTGTTGGACGAGGGCGATGTGCTGACGCTGCAGGAGGCCAGCGCGGATCTCGCGCGCGACCCCGCCAGCGCGGCGATTTTTTTGGCCCACGGCAAGCCCTTGCAAGTTGGTCAGCGCCTGATTCAAAAAGACTTGGCAAAAACGCTGCGCGCGATTTCCCGCCGCGGTGCGAGCGGCTTTTACCAAGGCCCAGTGGCGGCGGCGCTGCTCGCCGCCAGTCAAGCCGGCGGCGGCATTTTGAGTCAGGCCGATCTGCGCGCCTACACGGCGCTGGAACGGGAACCGGTGCGCTGTATGTATCGCGGCTACCAAATCGTCGCAGCGCCCCCACCCAGCTCCGGCGGCGTCACCGTGTGTCAAATCCTGCGCATTCTGGAAGGCTATCCGCTGGCGGAGCTGGGCTATCACTCCGCTCAAGCGGTGCACTACCAGATTGAAGCCATGCGTTATGCCTATGCTGATCGCAATCATCACCTCGGCGATCCGCAATTCGTCAAAAATCCAGTCGCAGAGTTGCTTGATCCTGCGTACGCCGCGCACCTACGAAGTTTGATTAAAGCGCAGCGCGCAGGCGTGTCGGCCACCATCAAACCCGGCGTGATTTTGCGCGAGGGCAGCAATACCACGCACTTTTCGATCGCCGATCAGGCCGGGAACGCGGTCTCACTGACCTATACCTTGAACGATTGGTTTGGCGCGCGACTCACCGCCGACGGCACCGGCGTGCTGCTGAACAACGAAATGGACGATTTCACCGCCAAACCGGGTGTCGCCAATTTGTACGGCTTGGTGCAAGGCAGTGCCAACGCGATTGCGCCGGGCAAACGACCACTCAGTTCGATGAGTCCGACGATTGTGACCAAAGACGGCGCGCCGGTGATGGTGCTGGGCACGCCCGGTGGCAGCCGCATCATTAGCGCGGTGTTGCTGACCTTGCTGAACGTGATCGACTACGGAATGAACATCCAGGAAGCGGTGGATGCGCCGCGCTTTCATCACCAGTGGTTGCCTGATCTGACCAACGTGGAAACCCATGCGCTCAGTCCCGATACCCGCGCCTTGTTAGAAGCGTGGGGACATACGCTAGCGCCGCCGCAACCAGCAAACCATTTGGCCGCCATTTTGATCGGCGCGCCCACCTTGGGGGGCGCAGTGATACCCGGCAAGCGTTTTTTCGGCGCCAACGATCCACGTCGCAATTCGGGGCTGGCATTGGGTTATTGAGTGATGTGGCGGAGCGACAGCGGTTTTTCGAATCCCTGACTTATCGCATGCGTTCACGCAGACGCCGTAGACTCGCGGCCTATTCATCCGGCATCGATATTTGCCATGTGGCTGGCGCTGAAACGTGAACTGAAGGATTTGCTGTCTTTGTGGTTGGTGCCCGGGCTGGCAATGCTATTGCCGTGGCGCTGGTGTCTGCGCTTGTATTGGCGATTTGCCAACAGCCCCCTGTTGATGCGTGAAGAACTGATCGGCAGTCGTGCCGGTCGCCAGACTTTGGGCTTGGCGCCGGACGATCCAGAATTTGATCGGCGCTTTCGATTTGGTTTTTTGTTGGAGCACGCCGATCTGTTTCGCGCCTTCGCGCGGGGCTGGCGGGGACTGGCGAAAACCATGCCCTTGGTGCAGAACGGCGAACTGCAGATCAGTGGTGGGCTCTGTTATTTCTTTAATTTCAATCAAGGTTTGCCGGCGCTGGCCACCTTGCGCGCCGCCGGTTTTCCGGTCTATTTGGTTTATCGCTCGCTAAGCGAACGGCCACTTGGCGTGGGCTACTTGCGCTATTGGTACATGCGCTTTCGATTGCATATGGTCGCCGTGGTTTGCGGCAATCAAGGCATAGGCACCGGTGGCGCGCGTGAGCGCATCGCCGCCACTATCAAAGCGGGTGGCTTGGTGTGTGTGGCCGCCGATACGCCACCGCGCGCCGGTACTGGGCTGGTGAGCGTGCAGTTTCCCGGGCAGCGTCAAGCCTATTGGCGCAGCGGCATTATGAAGTTAGCCCTGCAACTGCCCGGCGCTAGGCGCTGTTTTAATGTCCGACTAGATTGGCAAAGTCACGAGCGCCAAGTGGAGTTATCGCTGCTGCCGAGCACCGATGACTTAAATGAACTGGTTCAGTCGCTGAACGCGCAGTTTCTCGATGCCATGGAGCGCCAACCGGAGCTCTGGTTTTACTGGCCGGCGCCACAAGGTTTCCTGGAGATGCCAGAAGGCGCGCGGCTCGATTGAGCCAGCGATTGACCACCCGCAATTCTCACCACCGAGTCTGACCTGATGGGTTCCGAACAACGCAGCGCACGCAATTGGTTTTCCGGAGTTCCGCTTGATCGCTCCGAAGCGTGGCGCGCACGCGTTGGGCGCGGCGAAATTGACATCGATCTGACGCTGTCTTTCAGTTTTTACATCAGTGCGCGTGGCGAGGTGTTGATCGATGCCAGCGGCGCCCTGGCGCAAGCCGCCAATACCGGTTTGGATGTCGAACATCGTTTGTCGCTTGGGACCAGCGAAGGTCGCATCGTGTTTGCCCTGATCATCAACGAAGAAGCACGCGAGGGTTTAGCCACCGATAGTCATCGATGGATTGATCTACGCCTAGCGGCGCTGTCACTGCCGCACGCCGACGCCGGTTTTGCCGCCTATGCGCGGGCGCTGGTGCACTGGCATCAAGGCCATCGTTATTGTGGTCGCTGTGGGGCGAGCACCCGCATTGAACTGGGTGGTCATCGGCGGCGCTGCAGTAACGCCAACTGCGATCAGATCGCCTTCCCACGTTTGGATCCGGCCATCATCGTATTGGTTGAACACCAAGGGCGCGTGTTATTGGGGCGTCAGGCCAGTTGGCCGGCCAAACGCTATTCGGTATTGGCAGGATTTGTCGAGCCCGGCGAAAGTTTGGAAGACGCCCTGCGCCGAGAAGTGCAAGAAGAAGCCGGCGTCAATGTGGTGGAGTGCGATTACCATTCCTCGCAGCCCTGGCCATTTCCGGCCAGTTTGATGCTCGGTTTTACCGCGCGCGCCGAACACGATGCATTGCAGTACGGCGATGAACTGGAACACGCCGCTTGGTTTGCACCTGATGCCTTGTTGGCTGCCGTGCGCAGTGGTGAACTGCGCCTGCCGCCCGCACTATCCCTGTCGGCACGCCTGCTGGAAGATTGGTACGAGGCCCGCACTGGCCGTAGCGGTGGTGAACTGTTTGAGCGAGCCTGATGCCCGATGGTGCTCAACCCAATTCCCTGTTCAAATAGGGCAACCGGCGGCGGCCCGATTGGCCCTACGCCTCCCCTAAACCTCGTTGGGAGTTTTTGCGCATGGCGCTGGCGCTGCTCGCGGTATTGATCGTTCTGAGCTTGAGCGTACTGGCGCCGGACCTGGCGCGGCTGCGGCAGTTTTTGTGGCTGCGCGCCTACTTGGGCTGGCTGGATCAGCGCCTTGGCGATCTGGGTTTGTGGGCCACCGAATTTGGCGTCGCGTTCATCATTTTGCCGATGGTAGCGCTCATCACCTTGATCGACTGGACTTTATCAGGACAGTTACACGGACTTTTGCAGTTTGTGTTTGGCTTGTTGGTGTTGTTTCTGTGCTGGGGACCGCGCGATCTAGATGAGGACGCGCAGCGTGCAGCGCGCGCCGAATCGGCCGAAGACCGCGCCGCAGCGCTGCAGGTTCTGGGTGGCAAAAGCGGCAAACTGGTGAGCAGTGGGGAATTGGTGGATCGCGTATTTATCGCTGGTTTGCTGCGCTGGTTTAGCCCGTTGTTCTGGTTTGTCGCCTTTGGCCCGGCCGGCGTCGTGACCTATCGCCTCAGTCAGCTATTGGCAGATTCTGCTGAATTGGCAGACAAACTACCGCCCGTGCAAGTGCAAGCGGCGCAACGTTTGCACGCGGCTTTGGCCTGGATACCGGCGCAGCTGATGACGCTGGCGCTCGCATTGGCCTCCGATTTTGACGCGGTGCTTAAAGCCTGGCGCGAACACCACAGCGCGCACGGCCAAGGATTTCTGCATTTGGATCTGGGTTTTTTATCGGCGACCGCACGCGCCTGTGTCGATATCGATGACGAAGAATTTATTTCCACCGATGGCGCACCGATTCGTAATGAAGCCGTCGAAGAAGCACGGCGTTTGTTGTGGCGACTATTGATTGTCTGGCTGGTGCTGTTGTCAATCATCGTGCTGGCCGGTTGGGCCAGTTAGGGTCGGCTGTGGGTCCCCGGTTACCAGACCCACTGAGCGTGCGATGGACCCACAAGCCGCGCTGGTCATTGCCACATTGATGATGCTACTCAATGGTGGGTTGTAGCCACGCGTCGCGGCCTGTTGCAGCAGCTTGGTGCTGGCCGGCGCGGCTTGCACGAGCTTTTCGGAGGCGCGGTCCTGACGGGTCCGACAGGCTGCTAGGTCTACTTCTGTTGCTGCTGTGGGCTGGCGTTGGCTTGGCGAGCGAGCGCGGCAGCCCGGTCGTGGCGGTATATGACGCACAGACACTATTCGCACACGTTGGAATCAATGGGCGGCGCTGACTTTGCGGCGCGCCCTACCCCGCCTCGAACTGCGCGGCGTTTCGTCCCCTGATGGGCGCGTAGAAAGCCTTGATCGCTGCCATGTCAGCGTCAATATCGCCACTCGGCTGGAACACCGGGCCGAGGCCACTGACTTTGCGTTGGTAGTCCATGTAGGCCAGAACGATCGGCACCTGCGCGCTGATCGCGATGTGGTAGAAGCCGGTCTTCCAGTGGCGGGTTTTGCCGCGCGTGCCTTCCGGCGGAACCACCAATTGCAGCGGGCCATCGGCATCCCTGATCGCCTGCGCAGATGCCGCGACCAGATTGTTGGACTTGGCACGATCTACGGCGATGCCGCCTAACCACCGCATGATCGCGCCATACGGCCACTTGAACAGGCTTTGTTTGCCCATCCAATAGACCCGCAAGTTCAGCACGAAGGCGACCATCAGCGTGTATGGCAAATCCCAGTTGCTGGTGTGCGGCGCCGCAATCAATACACACTTGCCGGCGTCCTCAGGCAAGGCACCTTCGACCTTCCATCCAGCCATGCGCAAAAAAGCCTTTGACGCGGCGCGCAGTACCGTGTTGACCACGGGTGTGTCAAAGATAGTCCGGTGCAAGGTCGGGCCTGCGATAAATTAGGGCGCAATGGACGCGTTCGACCACGGACAATAGCGCCTCCAAAGTGTTCGATTTGGAAAATAACCACGCTGCTTTTAATACCTCTGCGGAATCGGGTCAACAAGTGATAGAAACTATCCGCCTCAGACCCACACGCCCGGTTTCGTTAGCAAGAATTGGAGGTCGAACGGCGCACCACACTACCCGCGCCAGAATCGCCAACGCTGTAGCGGCTTCACGCGCCAAGCGCTGCCGTCGGCGCAGCGTAGTATGGCGTTCTTGGGTCGTAAGCCGGATTGCCAAGCTTGAATGAAACGGCGTGGATCGCGTAAGTCGCGCAATGCTGGCTGGTCGCTGGACGCGCTAAAGTCAATATTGCGAATACCGAGCTGTTTCGACAGGGCCAACAACAATGGATCGGTGGTCGCCATGGCCTTGATCGGTAAATCCGGGCATTGATCGGCGCTGCCTTGCGCCCAGAACCACAGCGTATTCCAAGTGGGCTGCTGGCGCGCGAAACGGGCCTCATTGCAAGATTGTTGGGCCAGGACGATCTGCATTTCGTTAAGGCGTCGCTGCCAACGCAGATCAGCCGGTAGCGCGTCACGCAAGTCGCAACCCAGCAAGGCATCGGGTGCGGCTACCGCTGGGTCGCCCAAATTTTCTGGACACCGTAGTAAGGCGCGGCCACCGTGCATGGCGCCGATTTCAATGGCCTCATCAGCCAGCCACGGGCGCAGCGCTTCGAACAGGGTCAGACAATCCGGATCGAACGCAGTTTGATCGGCGGCCAGCGCCATCACGCGCGCGCCAGCCACTTCGGCACGAACGTGGATTAGATCGGCTGCCAGCCAAGGCGTGGATGCTTTGCGATCAGTCCCCGCCAGCAGCGCCGCCCATGGCAGGTTACGCTGCAGAACAAAGGCCTGCGCCAACGCGGCATCCAAGCCTGGCGCAATCGCCTCAAGCGGATCGGCGCGCGCGCAGAGCGTGGCAAAATCGGGCAAAGCTAAGCCGCGCAGGTGTGCAGCAGATGGCAACAGCCAGAGATCCATGATACTAG
>CAZLSB010000047.1:0-19678 GCA_964561825.1 uncultured Xanthomonas sp. | reverse complement strand
TGCGGTTGACGGCGAGCTATGCCGGGGCTGAATACGTGCTCGGTTCGCCGCTAGTGCGCAATGTCGACCCTACAGAATCGACACACTTTGAATTCGAAGCACTCTGGAACTTGCGTTTCTAAAAAGTGGTCCCGATCAGATTCTCGCAGTCTGAGCTAACGGCAGACCATTACTTTGTAAGCGACGGATATAGGTTGGGCGAAGCGCAGCGTGCCCAACAGTCTCGTCGGCAGTTTGGCACCGCTGCGCCTAAGCCCAATGGCGTGGCACGCAGTCACCCGGAATCATGAAAGTCTCCGCCGCCATGCCTTTTGCGACAGTTTCTTGCCTTACTCTCACCAAACATACCCTAACGCGTTGATTCGTAGCTCACGTTGGCCGCAGGCCTACGTGACATCGGAGCACCGTCACGTAGCCCTGCGGGCAACGTGACCTACGATCTTAAGCTTTGCTGCGCGAGCGCGCCGGCTTGAACGAGCGGCGCTGCCGCCAGACCGGATCGACCGGGATTCTCACCAAACATGCAGTAAGTCATTGATCGGCGACAGCGCGCTGGGCTCGGACTTGTCCGAACGCTTCTGCGGTTACTGTTCGCTGTGCTTGTACAAAACTGGAGCGAAAAGCCGAAGCAGGAGCGTTTGGACAAGTCCAAACCCACGAAAAGCGGCACCGCCGCTCAATCACGCTGCCTTTCGGAGCGATAGACCTCATCCAGTTTGATGCACAAATAAGCGCACCGTCATTTGAAACAAAAGACACACAGACACTCTGATCGTTTTTTGCGCCGGACTACCCCAGCAAAACCCCTCTTACAACACCTCAGAAGCGAAGTCCGCCAGCCGTGATCGTTCACCGCGACGCAGCGTGATGTGTGCGCTGTGCGGCCACTGTTGAAAGCGATCGACGGCAAAGGTGAGTCCGGACGTGGTTTCGGTCAGGTATGGCGTGTCGATCTGTTCGACATTTCCCAAACACACCATTTTCGTCCCTGGGCCGGCGCGCGTCAGCAGGGTTTTCATTTGTTTAGGCGTGAGGTTTTGTGCTTCGTCGATGATCACGTAGCGCGACAGAAAGGTGCGGCCGCGCATGAAACTCATGGAACGCACTTTGATCCGGGAAGCCAATAAATCATTGGTGGCTTGGCGGGCCCAATTGCTGGAATCCTGCGGACTGGCAAGCACTTCCAGATTGTCCGTCAGCGCGCCCATCCACGGTGTCATCTTGTCTTCTTCAGTACCTGGTAAGAAGCCAATATCTTCGCCGACCGGCACGGTCGCGCGCGTCACGATGATCTCTTTGTAGCGCTGTTGATCCATCGTTTGCGCAAGGCCCGCGGCCAGCGCCAGCAAGGTTTTGCCGGTGCCGGCGGTGCCCAGCAGGGTGACAAAATCGACGTCAGGATCCATCAGCACGTTAAGCGCGAAGTTCTGCTCACGGTTACGGGCGTTGATGCCCCACACGCGATGCGCTGCGCTCTGATAGTCGTCGACGATCTGCAGCACCGCGCGTCCGGCGTCGATTTTGCTGACACGCAGCGCCACTTGGTTATCGTCACCGAAGTGCAAAAATTGATTCGGGTGCCAAGGCTCATCGCGCTTTAGTTTGACGCGGTAGAACGTACGGCCGCGCTCGGACCAGGATTCCAGCTCAGGATGTTTGCTCCAGAACTCGGCGTTGAGCACACCAACGCCGTTGTAGAGCAGCGCAAGGTCATCCAGCGCCCGGTCATTTTCGTAGTCTTCGGCGGGAATGCCGTGAATTTTGGCTTTGATACGAAGGTTAATGTCTTTGCTGACCAGCACGACGGGCGTGCGCGATTTTTCTTCACGCAGTTGTAACACCGCGGCAAGTATCTGATTATCGGGGATAACCGAGCCGAAATTGCGCGTGCCAGTGGTGGTCGAACTGAGCTGAAAACGTAGATGGCCGCGCGGACGATGACGGCCGAGGTCCAAGCCATCGGGTCGTTTCAGTGCGATGCCACGGTCCAACTGGCCAGTGTGACTTTCCACCAACTCATTTAAAAAACGACTGACCTGACGGACATTGCGCGAAACTTCGGAAGTGCCCTTTTTGGCCGCATCCAGTTCTTCCAGCACCATCATCGGCAAGTAAACATCGTGCTCTTCAAAACGAAACAGCGCAGCCGGGTCGTGCATCAGCACATTGGTATCGAGTACGTAAATGCGCTTCTTTTGACTCATGGACTCTCCGATGGCGGATGCAGATTACGCGCGCCGAGCATGCCCGAGAATTATGGCAAACGTGCGCGGCGCAATCGCTTCAAAGGCCGTTGTTGAAGGCTGAGCTTCCTGGATAGGTCAACCTTTCAGCGGTTCCAAAATCGCGTCGAGGTTCAGCGTGTCGCAGAATTCCAAAAAGTCCTCGCGTAGGCTGGAAATATGCGCTGAGGCCGGAATGCCGATGGAAATCTGTGCGGAGAACATTTCAGCGCCGGTTTGCGCCGCGCGGTAACGCGACGAGCTCAATGCCTCAACGGAAATGCCGCGTCTAGAGAAAAATTCGGCAAGTTGGTAAAGGATGCCAGGGCGATCGGCGGCAATGACTTCCACCGTGTAGGGCAAACTGCTGCCGGTCAACTCGCGCGAGTTGGTGCGGCGCAGGGTTAGCACCATCTGATCGTCACGTTGGATCTTAGTCAGCGCGTTTTCACACTTGGCGATGGCATCCCAGGAGCCAGACGCAAGCAGCAGGACCGATACCTCCTGGCCGAGCAACGCGACCCGCGCTTCCAGCAAATTGCAGCCAGAATCAACGACACGCTTGCCGATCACGGTGAGCAAGGGCACCGAGTTGGGCGCTATTGCGGAGACCAGCAGATGATTTTCAGGGACTGGCGGGCGGTTATTGGGGTCAGTCACGGTGGCCAACTATGCGATGAGGTTTCGAGCTGCCCGAAAGGCGGCTCGATAGAGCCCCACAGGATACTTGTCAGTTCGGAAATGCCGCAAGTAAGATCGGCTCTGACTTTAACTCAAGGATCGTAGCTCTGTGCGTATCGAAGGCAGTATCCCGGCGTTAGTAACGCCGTTTCAGCGCGGTGGCGCGCTTGACATCGCCGCCTTCGAGGATCTGATCGACTGGCATTTGGAACAGGGCAGCAGCGGATTGGTGATCGGCGGTTCGACGGGAGAATCGGGCGCACTCGAAGAGTTTGAGCTCACGGCCCTATTGGAGGTCGGCGTCAGGTGTGCCGCTGGCCGAATTCCAGTGATTGCCGGCACGGGTGCGGCGGCGACCGGAAAAGCGCTGCGGCTGCTTAGATTGGCAAAGTCGGTCGGCGCTGACGCTGCGCTGGCGGTGACACCGTTCTATTCGCGCCCCACTCAGGAGGGCATGTTGGCGCACTTTCATGCACTAGCAGATGATGGCGGGCTGCCGGTTATCCTGTACAACGTGCCGGGGCGAACCGGAGTAGATTTGTTTCCCGAAACGGTTGCGCAGTTGGCCAAGCACCCGCAAATCCTTGCCATTAAAGAGGCGGTTGTTGACCCGCAGCGCATGCTGGACCTGCTGCAGCTGAAAAGCGCCACGTTTGTAGTGTTGAGCGGCGATGACCCTACTGCGCTTTATGCCCTTGCTGCGGGCGCGGACGGGTTGATTTCCGTTGTCGCCAATGTGCAGCCCAAACATGTGGCTGAACTGTGTCGCGCTGTGCGGCACGGACAAATGCAGGCAGCGCAGGAAATCGACGCTATGCTTAGGCCCTTGTACGCGGCACTGGCGAGCGAACCCAATCCCATCCCGGTCAAAGCCGGCTTGGCGATGCTAGGTCGCTTGCAGAACATACTTCGCTTGCCGCTGCTGCCCCTGTCGCCAGAATATCGGCCGGAATTAGCGGCCGCGTTGTTGGGCGAGTACGAAACGCGGAGCTCGTGAACGCACGAATTGTGGGTCGGATGACAACCTCGAAGACTGAAGGAACGGAACAACGAATGGCTGTGCGCATCGCAAATCATTGGAAGGTGTTGCTCGGGCTTTCGCTCGTGCTGCAGTTTGGCTGTAATTTTATCAATCGATCCATCGTCTACGAGGACGCCAGGGAAACGCCACCGTTGGCTGTGCCGCCTGATTTGCTCACGCCAGCGGTGAATCCGGCATTGCAAGTTCCGGCGGTGGCTGGTTCGGCGGCCAATGTGGCGGTTACCCCGCCGACCTTAGGAAATACGCTAGCCGCCGCACGCGGAGGATTTCCGCGCGCTGCCAATGACGTTTTGAGTTTGAATGACGATGAAGCCGCAAGTGCCTGGAAACGGGTCGGAATCGCGCTTCAGCGCAGCGGATGCTGTCGCGTGTTGAGCAAGAACGAAGCAGCGTTGAGCTATCAGGTTGAACTAGCGTCAGCAGCGCCACGTCCGGGCTTTTTCAAGCGCCTATTCACTTCCGATTCGCCCAGCGCAATGACGGTGCAGGTGGCGGCGGCAGATAAAGGCTCCACGGTGAAAATCATCGGCGAGGCCGGCGATGTGCGCCGCGACGATGCGGCGATGACGGTGCTCGGTGCAGTTGAAGCGCGCGTGCGTTGAAATTGGCCCGATCCAGCGACAAGTCCTCTGCCGTGGCTCCTGAGCTCAACGCTCCAGAAACGGTAACTTGTCGCTGCGACCGTCCCACGCCTTTGCGTCGATTGGCGGGTCCTTGCGCGTGGTAATCGTCGGCCAACCACGCGCTAACTCGCGATTGAGCGCGATGAAGTGCTCTTGCCCTTTCGGTACGTCGTCTTCGGGGAAAATCGCGTTGGCCGGACACTCGGGCTCGCAGAGCGTGCAATCAATGCACTCATCTGGGTCGATGGCCAAAAAATTTGGGCCTTCGTGGAAGCAATCCACCGGACAGACTTCTACACAGTCGGTGTATTTGCACTTGATGCAGTTTTCGATGACAACAAATGGCATTGGCGCGCAAGACCGAAAAAATGGCGCTCCCTACGAGAATCGAACTCGTGTTTTAGCCTTGAGAGGGCCACGTCCTAACCGCTAGACGAAGGGAGCGTTGTTGAGCCCACCGATGATAGCGGCGCGCAGCGCCCGCCACAACCCGGACAGTAGATGGATACGGATACCAAATTGTTGAACACCCAAACAGATAGTGCCGCGCACCGACCGATCGTCGTAGAGCGCCCGCAACACTCGATTTCGCGCAAACACATTAGCTCGGCGGCAGTTCGCGTGCTGTATGGCCTGCGTGAGGCGGGCTTTCAGGCCCATTTAGTGGGGGGCGCGGTGCGTGACCTGCTGTTGGGCTGCGATCCCAAAGACTATGACGTGGCGACTGACGCGCACCCGGAGGAGATTCGCCGGGTATTTCGCACTTGTAGATTAATTGGACGGCGCTTTGTCATCGCCCACGTGCGCTTTGGTCAGGAAATCATTGAGGTGACGACCTTCCGCGGCAGTGGCAGTGGTGGCGACGATGATCTGGATCGCGAAGTGGAGGCGGAAGGTTTGATCTTGCGCGACAACGTTTTTGGCTCCATCGAAGAAGACGCGCGGCGGCGCGACTTTACCGTTAACGCCTTGTATTACAGCATCGACGATTTTGCGGTTCGCGATTATGTCGGCGGTTTGGCGGATTTGGCGAAGCGTCAATTACGATTGATTGGTGACCCAGAGCAGCGCTATCGGGAAGATCCGGTCCGCATGCTGCGTGCTGCCCGTCTTGCAGCCAAGCTCGACTTCACCTTGGCTGCCGACACCGAAGCGCCCATTAGTCGTTTGGCAAACCTGTTGGACGGCATACCGCCGGCCCGATTGTTTGACGATCTGCTTAAACTTTTCCTGTTTGGATATGCGGAAAAGAGCTACGACCAACTATTGCGCCTGCGCTTGTTTGAGCATCTGTTCCCCACGGTGAGTATCAATAGTGACAGCGGCCAGCCCTATGCTGGCGCGCTTATTCGGGCGGCTTTGCGCAGCACTGACGCACGCGTTAAGGAAGGCAAAGCCGTCACGCCAGCGTTTTTGTTCGCGGCGTTTCTCTGGGAGCCGTTCCAGATGGAATGCGCGGACATCGACATTCATGCCGAAGGCGCGCTGGGTGATGCCGCCGATATTGTCTTTCAGGATGCGGTGCAACGCATTGCTTTGCCGCGGCGTTTTTCCATCGTCACCCGCGAAATTTGGGAAATGCAGCCGCGCCTAGCGACCAATTCGCCCAGTCGCGCGAGGCGGCTGATGCGGCATCCGCGTTTTCGCGCGGCTTTTGACTTTTTGGTCTTGCGTGCACAGGTCGATCCCGTATTGCTCGACCAAGCGCAACGTTGGGAGCGTGCTCAGACCTGCGCTGAAGGCGAGTTTGACGCGCTGTTCCGCGCCGCGCCGGCTGGTCCGCCGATGGTGGCTGCGATGACCGTGGAAGCGCCGCCCGCCAAAAAGCGCCGCCGTCGGCGTCGGCGTCCAGGCGCGACAACGGCAGAGTGACTCAGCAGCGCGCTTTCATCGGGTTGGGCAGCAATCTCGATCATCCGCAGCAGCAGATCGAGTCTGCACTGCGTGCGCTTGGCGCCTTGCCGCAAACCACATTGCTGGCGGTTTCGCCACTGTATCAATCGCTGCCGTGGGGCGATCCTTGCCAGGACGATTTCGTCAATGCCGTGGCGATGGTCGATACCGAGTTGGAAGCGCTGTCTTTGTTGACGTTTTTGCTTGATATCGAGCGTCAGCAAGGGCGCGATCGCAACAGCGCGCGGCGCCATGGTCCGCGTACGCTCGATTTGGATCTGTTGTTGTATGGCACGCAAATTCACCAGCAGCCGCAGTTGCAAGTGCCGCACCCACGCATGCACGAACGTGCCTTCGTACTGCTGCCCTTGGCTGATTTGGCGCCCGGTGCGGTGATTCCTCCGCACGGTTCCGTAAGCTCGTTGATACAGCCAGAGTTCGCTAGCCTATGTTGGCGTTTGCCAGCGGCTAGTGTAGTGCGGCGAGAGTAGGTGGAAGAAATTGCAGTTACTTTCGCCGCACTACACTAGTAAACCAGAGGGACAAGCATGTACGCCACCGCCACTGCTCCGCCCGCCAAATCGGTCACCGTGCCCGGTTTGAAGCGCATGAAAAACGAGGCGATGCCCATCGTCGCGTTAACCGCCTATGACGCCAGCTTCGCGCATGTGCTTGATAGTGCGGGCGTGGATGTCCTGTTGGTGGGAGATTCCTTGGGCATGGTCATTCAGGGCCACGCGAGCACCTTACCGACCAGTGTCGACGACATTGTCTATCACTGCCGCGCGGTGCGGCGCGGCACGAGCCGCGCTTTGTTGATGGCCGATATGCCATTTTTGAGTTACGCGACGCCCGCCATTGCATTGGAAACAGCCAAGCGCCTGCTGGTGGATGCCGGTGCCAGCATGGTCAAGTTGGAGGGTGGCCAGGATTGTGTGCTGGACGTCATCCGTTTTTTGACCGAGCGCGAAGTACCGGTCTGCGCGCACCTCGGGCTGACGCCGCAATCGGTCCTGCGCATGGGTGGCTTTAAGGTGCAAGGGCGCGAGGAGTTAGCCCAGCAGCGCATGTTGGAACAAGCGCATGCGGCTGTGGCTGCCGGCGCCGAAGCGCTGGTGCTTGAATGTGTGCCCGCGGCTTTGGCTAAAACCATCACCGCGGCGCTACCGATTCCGACCATCGGCATTGGTGCTGGGGTGGATTGCGATGGCCAAATATTGGTCAGCTACGATTTGCTGGGTATCACGCCCGGCAAACGCATTCGCTTCACCAAGGATTTTCTGATTGAAACCGGTAGCGTGGCCGCCGCGGTGACACGCTACGCGCACGATGTGCGGGCGCGGATTTTTCCGGCTATTGAGCATAGTTTTTAGCCCGCATGTTTCATGAATTAGCCCCTAAGGAATTCTGATGCATCGATTCAGCGAACCAGTCGCCATGCGCGAGTTGCTGCGTGAGTGGCGAATTGCGCGCCTGCGTGTGGCATTTGTGCCGACCATGGGCAATCTGCACGAGGGACACATCTCGTTGATTGAGCGTGCACGTGGGCTCGCTGATCGGGTGGTTGCGAGTGTTTTTGTCAATCCCACGCAGTTTGGACCATCGGAGGATTACGCCGCCTACCCGCGCACGCTGGAGCGTGATGCTGATTTTTTACGCGCGGCGGGAACCGATGTGTTGTTCACGCCGACCATTGCGTCGATTTATCCATTTGGCGAAACCGAAGCTTGGGTGGATGTGCCCAGTTTGTCTGGGATTTTGTGCGGCGCGGTGCGACCTGGGCATTTCCGCGGCGTCGCGACCGTCGTGGCGCGCTTGTTCAACCATGTCGCGCCGGATGTGGCGGTGTTTGGTGAGAAGGATTTCCAGCAACTGTTGTTAATTCGCCGCATGACCATCGACCTGGGTTTCCCCATCGACATCATCGGCGCGCCGACCGCCCGTGAGCCCGACGGCTTGGCTTTGAGCTCGCGCAATCAATATTTGAGCGTTGAACAGCGCGCGCAGGCAAGTGCGATTTACCGCGCGATCAGCGCCGTTGCGGCCGCGGTGAAGGCTGGCTCCGGCCTCTGTGGACAGGCTGAAATCGCCTCTAAGTCACTGCAGGAACAGGGATTTAGACCTGATTATGTAGAAGTGCGCAGCGCCCAGACTTTGCAGGCGCCCAGCCCCAACGAGGTCGACCTAGTGGTACTGGCCGCCGCGTGGTTGGGGCGCGCAAGGCTCATCGATAATGTGCGTTTCACGCGGTCTAGTCATACGTTGTCGATCACTGAACGAAAAACAACAATTCAATAAATTTCCAACAACGTATGGATTCTTGCCACAAGCTGTGGTAATTTCGCAACCACTCTGACGGGTTAGCAACAACCAGCTAGAGAACGCAGGGCGCGTTGAAGTAATCGTCACTCCGATTAAACCCTCGCCGATTTGGTGAGGGTTTTTTTTGTCCGCAATTTGGCCAATGGATGCACGTTGCGCCATTGACGGTTACTTCTTGCTTGCGCCGCAGCCGTTTTCTTTTCCCGCCGCTGGCGCCAGACTCAGGGCTCTAATCTTGCGAGCGGAGTCACTATGTCGGATTTTGCTGAGCTGCGTCTGGCTTTAGTGAGTTTGCTGCGCGCCCATGCCGCGGGTGCCGGCGCTGATCTTCGGGCTTTGTTCGCCAATGACCCAGATCGCGCGCAGCGCTTTGTATTGCAACTGCCTGGTTGTTGGATTGATCTGTCTAAGCAGCCACTGACGGATGACTTGTTGTTGGCGGCAGCCGGCGCTGCCGAGCAAATGGATCTGCGCGGCGCTTTGCATGCTTTGTTTGACGGTGCGCTGGTCAACGCGACGGAAAACCGCGCGGCCTTGCATACCTTGTTGCGCACGCCAGCTGGCGCGCCGGTGGCTGCCGGCTTGCAGGAGCGCCATGCGCAAATTCAATCGACGCTAGAGCGTATGGATGCGCTTGCTGAGCTATTGGCGGGCAGTGGCATTGAGACCTTGATTAATCTTGGCATCGGCGGCTCTGATCTGGGCCCGCGGCTGGTGTATGACGCGCTATCGGCGACGGCCTTGCCGCAGCGGCGTTTGCGCTTTGTCGCCAATATCGATGGCAATGCCTTGGCGGCGGTGCTGCGCGATCTAGATCCGCGGCGCTGTGCGCTGGTGCTGGCGTCAAAGAGCTTTAGCACGCAGGAAACGCTGATGAATGCGGCGAGCGCGATGGCCTGGATGCGCGCCCATGGTTTGGATGAGCAGGAAATCAGCCAGCGCTTGATCGCAGTAACCGCCAAACCAGCCGCGGCGCGCGCGTTTGGGGTGCCCGACGCACACATTCTGGCCTTTGATGAAGCCGTCGGCGGACGCTATTCGGTGTGGAGCGCGATTGGGTTCCCGTTGGTGTATGCCTTTGGCATTGAGCGTTTCCGCGAGTTCCTGGCCGGCGCGCATGCCATCGATCAACATGTGCTGCAGACGCCGTGGAATAACAACGCCGGTTTTCTGTTCGCGCTGATCGAAGTGATGCAGCGCTGCGGTTACCAACACCCAACCCATGCGGTGGTCGCGTACGACGAACGCCTGGCGCGTTTGCCGGAGTATCTGCAGCAACTGGAAATGGAATCGAATGGCAAATCAGTGGATGTCAGCGGCGCCACTTTGACCATCCCAACCGCGCCGGTGGTGTGGGGCGGCGTGGGCACCAGCGTGCAACACGCTTTTTTCCAAGCCTTGCATCAGGGCACGGATGTAGTGCCAGTCAGTTTTATCGCCGCTGCCAATGTTGAACACCCGTGGCCCGAGCATCACGATGCGTTAATCGCCAATATGGCCGCGCAAAGTGCGGCCCTGTTGCGCGGACGCAGTTTAGATGAGGCCTTGGCACAAGAATCCGACCCGACCAGCCCCAGCGCACAGGCGCGCGCCCGGCAACGTGTCTTTGTGGGGAATCGCCCCAGCAGCACGCTATTGCTTGATCGCATCAATGCTTGCACTCTCGGCGCCTTGCTAGCGCTGATGGAACATAAGGTGTATCTGGCCGGACGCATGCTCGGAATCAACTCCTTCGACCAATGGGGCGTGGAACTGGGCAAAGAGATGTGCAGCGAGTTACTGCCCTGGGTCGCAGGCGGCGCGCCAGCGGCCGGCATGGATCCGTCTACGCAGGCGCTGGTCGCGCGATATCGAGCCCAGAGGATTGACCAGTAGGTTCCGCAGGATCAGCGTTGCTGCAAGTCCCGCCGTGCCCGTGGGAGCGGCGCATGTAGGTTGGGCTAAGCGCAGCGCGCCGAACACTGTTGCCAGCAGTTGGGCACGGCTGCGCCTAAGCCCAATCTACGGTTCATCCGCGCGCATTTTTGGGCTGGGAAAGAGCGCTCGCACTGATGAATCAACTGGGCACACGCGCTTGTTCCCGGCGATCTAGCGCCGATGGAAATGGCTCACGCGGTCTGTTGATGTGCTGCTGCGCCATTGCCCACAGTACCGCCTCGCGCACGGTGTCGTCGGGATGCTCAATGCGTGCCAGCAGCGCCGCGATGATGTCGGCGCTGCTCGGTGCATTACCGAGCGCAATGGCGATATTGCGCAGCCAGCGTGGATGGCCAATTCGGCGAATGGCGGAGCCTTCGGTACGCGCCAGAAAGGTATTTTCGTCCCAGCTGAATAAATCGATCAGGCTGCGCGAATCCAATCCGTGGCGGGCGCGAAAATCTGCCTCGCCGGCGAGTTTGGCGTATTTATTCCATGGGCAGACCAATTGGCAATCATCGCAACCGTAAATACGATTGCCGAGCATGGGCCGCAATTCCAGTGGAATCGGCCCGTGCAGTTCAATCGTCAAGTACGAAATGCAGCGCCGCGCGTCGATTTGATACGGCGCCGGCAGCGCGCCGGTAGGGCAGGCGTCCAAACAACGACGGCAGCTACCGCAGTGATCGTCAACCGGCTCATCACTGGGTAAGGGTAGATCGGTGTAGATCTCCCCTAAGAAAAAATAGCTGCCGGCGTCGCGTGCGATCAGATTGGTATGTTTGCCAATCCAACCCAAGCCCGCGTTGCGCGCTAAGGGTTTCTCTAAAACCGGCGCGCTGTCGACAAAAGCGCGATAACCAAACGGGCCCACGCGCGCGACGATGGCATCGGCCAGCTTTTGCAAGCGTGCTCGCAATAGCTTGTGGTAATCGCGGCCCAGTGCGTAGCGCGAGATATAGGCTAGGTTCGGATCGGCCAATGCCAGCAGCGGATCCAAAGTATCACCCGGCCAATAATCCATACGCGCCGAAATGACCGCTGCGGTGCCTGGGACTAACTCGTTTGGCGTCCAGCGTTTGCTGCCATGCCGCGCCATATAGTCCATCTCGCCATGCCAACCACGCGCCAGCCAATCGCGCAGCTGTGCACCCGCCGCGTTTAGATCAATCGATGCCACGCCAATCGCCTGGAAACCCAATTGCAGGCCTAAAGTCTGCAACTCTTGTTTCAACTCCATTGCTTGTGCGGGTGATAGTTCGGTCATTGATCGCTATGGTTGCCGTGAAAGTGGTTCAAGTTCGCGCTTTTGCTCCCGGCAGTGTCCCACCCAAACAGGATTTGTGCGTCTTTCGGCGCGCCCCAAACGCGCGGGTCAGCAAAGCGCCACCAGTATACTCAGCGTCATTGTCTGGGCGTTGCTCCGTCAAAATAGCCGAGGTTCCCTGTCATGCATTATGTTCAGAACGCTTCATTCCCTGATCTGGCCTACAGCGTTGCGCAAGCACGTGAGTTAGACCGTTTGGCTGGGGCTTCGTTTGAGCTGCCCGGCGCGCTGCTGATGGAGCGCGCGGGCGCCGCGGCGGTCGCGCTGATCCGCACGCTGTTCCCATTGGCGCAGCGTATCGCGGTGGTCTGCGGGACGGGCAATAACGGTGGAGACGGCTACGTGGTGGCGCGTTTACTGGCCGAAGCGCGGCGCGAGGTGTTTTTGTATGCGCCTGATCAAGCCTTGCCGACCAGCGGCGAGGCGGTGCAAGCGTGGGCCGAGTGGCAGGCGGTGGATGGCCAAATGTCGGTTTTTGATGGTCACTTGGCTGAAGTGGATTTGGTCGTCGACGCGCTGTTTGGCATCGGTTTGACGCGCGCGCCGCAGGATCAATACGCCGCTCTGATCAACGCGATCAACGCGCAATCCGCGCCGGTATTGGCCTTGGACCTGCCGTCGGGCTTGAATGCGGACAGCGGCGCCACACCAGGGGTTGCGGTGCAGGCCGATTACACCTTGAGTTTCATCGGACTCAAGAAAGGATTGCTGACCGGTCGTGGCCCCGGTTTGGTCGGTCACCTGCGGGTTGACGATTTGGGTCTGCCGGCGGTGTTGTTTGCCTGCGTGCCGGCCGCTGCCAAAGTACTTAAGGCCGAGCAACTGGCGCACTGGCTGCCGCGCCGCGCGCGCGATGCAAACAAGGGCAGTTTTGGCCACGTGTTGGTAGTCGGTGGTGATGAGGGCTACGGCGGCGCCGTGCGATTAGCGGCTGAGGCTGCAGCCCGTGTCGGCGCAGGTTTGGTTAGTGTGGCCACGCGACCGGCGCATGTAGCGCCGATTTTGACCGCGCGTCCGGAATTGATGGTGCGTGGCGTGTCTGGACCCGGCGACTTGGACGCGTTGTTGGACAAAGCGACGGTGGTGGTCGTCGGCCCCGGTTTGGGACAGAGCGCGTGGTCGCAAACGCTGCTGGCGGCGGTGACCGAGCGTGGCTTGCCGATCGTCATGGATGCCGATGCGCTAAATCTATTGGCGCAGTCCGCGTGCGTATTGCCTGAGCACGTGGTGATTACCCCGCATCCTGGCGAAGCGGCGCGCTTGTTGGATATGTCTACCGCTGCGGTGCAGGCCGATCGTTTTGTTGCGGCGCACCAGTTAGCCGAATATTTTCAGGCGACGGTCGTTTTGAAAGGCGCCGGCACGCTGGTCTGTGATGGCCCGCAGAGTTTGAGCATTTGTCCGATTGCCACGCCCGGCTTGGCCACCGGCGGCACCGGTGATGTGCTGGCGGGCTGCATCGGCGGTTTGCTGGCGCAAGGCCTGAGCGCAGCAGACGCCGCCCGCGCCGCCGTGTTGCTGCATGCGCTGGCGGGTGTCGCGGCGGCCAAAGAAGGCGAGCGCGGTCTGTTGGCCGGCGATTTGATGCCGTACTTGCGGCGCATGGTCAATCCTGGATGAGCGAGTCGCGCAGCATCACGCTGAGCAATGAAGCGGCAACCTTGGCCTTGGGCGCAGCTTTGGCGCGCGTGGTTGGCCCTGGACTGATCCGCTTAGAAGGCCAACTCGGCGCTGGGAAAACCTGCTTGGTGCGCGGTGTATTGCGTGGATTGGGCTTTCAGGGCCGCGTCAAGAGCCCGACCTACACCTTGATCGAACCCTATCTATGCGCAGATTTGCAGGTCAGCCATTGGGATTTGTACCGACTGAGTTCACCCGACGAGTTGGAAGCCTTGGGTCTGCGCGAACATGATCGCGACAACGAGTTATTGCTGATCGAATGGCCAGAGCGCGGCGGCGACTTACTCAAACACGAGGACTTGAGCATCCGCATCGACTACCAGGCTGATGGCCGCAGCGCCCAATTGACGCCGGGTAGCGCGTTGGGTCAAAACTGGATAGCCGCGCTTGATGTTCGCGGGATCGAAAGCGCTTAGTAACCGTCAATATCGTCGCACCGCCGCGGGCGTGGAGTGCGAGTCAAACTGCTGTGAGCCGCCTAGCGACGTCATCGCTAGGCCTGCCCGGCGCTGACTAAACGCACTTAGAAGAGTTCACGAGCAGGAAACGGCAATCCAGCGGCCTGCCTACGATATCCGTTTATGACCGGAACAGCCTGTGGGAACGAGCTTGCTCGCGATCCCTGGCTTTTTTGTGTTCTCATCAGCAGCGATCGCGCAAGCGCGCTCCCACATGTGCGGGAGCGCGCTTGGCTGACTGGCTTAGGGGCAAACGTTCTGGAACAAACACGCCACCCACTCGGGGCGATCGACGAACGGGTTGCGGTTGCCTTGGAAGTTGAACACCGTCTCGTTGCGCAGACGCTCGCGGTCGTCGACCGGATCGGCGGCATGCCATTGCAGCAGCACGGACAACAGGCCCATGTAGGCGACCGAAGCATTGCCATTGCTGGCGGTGATCAACGAGGCATTGTCGGTGAGGATCAGATTGGGCTCGGCGACACCAGTGACGCCGTGCGTGCCACCTTCGTAGCGGATGTCGAAATAGAACATCGCGCGGGCCACGTTGCCCTTCAGTTTGTCCCACACCTGCCAATAATTGCCACAGCGAAGATTGTTCTGACCGCTGCCGCCCTGGCCGTAGTAGGCCAGCGTCGCAAAGACCTCTGAACCGGCCGGGCAATTGTTGAACGGCAGATTGCCACGCGCCGAGTTGTGGGCAATGTCGGACACCATCAACATATGCGTATCGGAATACGGATAGTTGCTCGCGCCGTCATCCGGGAAGCCCAGCGATTTTGGCCAGGTGTGTTCGCGGTTGTAGAAGGTGTTGCCACCTGCTTGTTTGGCGTAGCTGGCGTTTTTATAGACATCAAGCACGCGGCTGGAATTCAGTGGGTCCTGATCGGCGGCATTCAACACATCCCACACATCGGTAGTGCTGGCCGTGTACGGGATCTTGGTGTGATCGTCGATCACCGGGTGCAAAGTTGCGCGCAGATTGGCGCTGCTCGTCGCATTAACACTGGCGTAGTAGCCGGTGCCAGTGCCAGCGATGCCAAAACTCATGACATAGTTCGACACCATCAAGGTCGGCGTGCCGTCGATATCGGTGACTTTGCTAGCGATCACTGTCAGCGTGCAGCTTTCATTGCCGGTGAAGTCGACGTTGGGGTTGAGGGTGTAACTGGCGCCGCTGCCGCTGATCACCGTGACCTTGCTGCCACTCACGGTGCAAACCAGCGTATTCCAGCCGGCAGCCAGGGTAACCGACTCGCTGAAAGTGACGCCCACATTGCCATTGACCGGATGACTGGACGCACCGCTCGCCGGACTGGTGGAACTGACGGTTGGCGCCGCATCGGTCGGTGTGCCGGTCGAATAACTGCCGGTCAAGCTGACACCCGCGACGCTGTTGTACATACGCACCATCACGTGCCAAGTACCCGCGCTGGGCGTGGCGAACGGGCAGGATTCCGTGTTGCCGGTGGCATAGGGACGACAGTCGTAGACCGTGGTGCTCGGCGCAGAACCGAACTTGACATACAGGTCGGCGTCGCCGCTGCCGCCGGACATCGCAAAATTGAGATTGGTCGCGCCGCTCGGCACCACCATCGTGTAGCGCTGTTCCACATTCGCCGCTCCACCGATGCCGGTAACCGCAACGCCGTTCTGCAACACCGTGCTCGGCGGCGGCACGCTGCCTGCCACGGTGAAGCTGAAGTTGTAATTGGCCGCCATCAAGGTCGGCGTGCCGTCGGTGTCGGTCACGCTGGAGGCGAGCACGCTGACGCTACAGACATCGCCGGCGGCGAAATCGGTCGCTGGATTCAAGGTATAGCTGCTGCCGCTGCCGGTCTGTACCGATGGGCGCGCGCCACTGGTGCAGCTGATCGTAGACCAACCCGTGGCCAACGTGACGGCTTCGCTGAAATTGATGGTCACATTGCTGCTAGCTGCAACGCCGGTGGCGTTGGCGGCGGGCGAGGTGCTGCTGACCATCGGTGCGGCATCGGTGACGCCACCGGTCAGCGTTTGGCCACTGTTGCAGGCGCCCCAGGACGAGGTTGAGGCCGCGCTCCAGGTGAATTGCGCCGCGGTGCTGCCGGTGCCTTTGCGCTGCAGCGACTGCGTCGACAAGGTCGACGCAGTTTCGCTAACGCCCATATTGACGCCCGACCGACCGGCGGCCAAACCATCAAGCGCGACAAAGGTGCCGCCGTAGGTGATGAATTCGACCACTGCGTTAGACGCGTTGATCAGCGCGACACCATCGGGATTGCCGTTTTGAATGCCGGTGACCGCGAAGAACGCGGTGCCGTGGCCGCCACACTGGCTGGCCAAGGTGCCAGACAGATTGACCGTGCTGTACGCCCTACGATCGCCACCGTTGTACAACACGATTTTCCAGCCACTCAGGTTGGTACCTGCCGTGCCCATGATCTCGACGCGCTCGTTGACGTCGGTGCCACTGTTGTCGTAGTGAAGTTCGTTGATAAACACATCGGCCAGCGCGGCCGAACTAGTCAAACCCAACAGCGCGCACAGTCCAGCGCGCCGCGCAATTGCACGGATATTAATCATGAACAGGCTCCCCAGCCGTTGAGCCGCGCACTTTGAGCCTACGTTCAGCGCATGTCAATGGACAGCATTTGGCAGTTTTGTTGCTGGATTGTCACGGGGAGTAAAAGCGTTCGATCACAGATCGAACCCACCAGGAGCTTGTACCTGCCTGCTCTGCTAGCTCAGCGCTGCGCGCCGACGCTTTTCTTCATTAACTCGACAGTGCAACCGCGACGCTTGCTGTTCTATCAAGCAAACGGCACGCCCAGCGCCAGACGCTCGCGCACATGCAGGTAACCGGCTTCGATGGCGTCGTCGAAACGCTCCCAGGCAAGCAGATCGATGTTGTCGACCGGTGGCGTCAGCATCAAGTCAGACAAGGCGCGATTCTGATCGGCAGTGGTGGCCGAATTGACCATGCCGGCGCGCAGCAGGATGCGCAGGATGCCGGGGCGTTTGGGGTAACCGCGCCAACGCTGGGTTAACAAGGTCCACACACGCGGCAAATCGGTTTCGTCCAAGTCGGCGGCTAAGGCGTGCTGGCCGGCAATATCGATGCCAATGATCGGCCCGGCATTAAACTTACGCATCGCCGCAATCGGCAGATTGTCGATGACGCCACCATCGACCAACACCTGTCCACCACTGCACACCGGTGGCAGCACGCCGGGTATCGCAATCGACGAGCGCAGCGCGCGCCACAACGGCCCACTTTGATGGGTGACCGCGCAGCCGCGCGCCAGATCGGCCGATACGCAATAAAACGGCAGCGGCAAATCCTCGATATCACCCTCACCAAACTCGCGCCGTAACAGCTTGGATGCCTTGCGGCCGGCAACCAAGGAGACCAGCGGCAGCGTGTAATCGCTGAGCGGATTGCTACTGACAAAGGCGCGATCAAAGGTTTGGTACAGCGTTTCATCTTCCCATTCCAGCGCCACTGCGGCCGCCATCAGCGCGCCAATCGATGTACCACCGACTGCGTCGATCGCCAAACCGGCTTCTCGTAAGGCGCGAATGGCGCCGATATGCGCAAAACCGCGCGCGCCACCCCCAGAAAACACCACGCCCACCGAGCGCTGCGCGAGGCGCCGCGCCAATCGATCGATATCGGCGTTATCGCGCACATGCAAATGCTGCTCTACACCCAGACGCGCTCGCCACGCGCGTGCGGCGCCGGCGACGATATGCCCAGGCTGTAACAGCACCAACAAACGCGATTGATGCGATTCGCCATCCAAGCTCGGCGCGCCAAATGCGCTGGGCACGTGGCTGGCGTCGGCGATCAGCACCAGACCATCGGCCTGGCGCCGACAGCGCTCGTTCCACGCCGATTGTCCCGCGCTGCCCACATAGAGCACGAACTTATGTTTGGCCTCCAAGCCGTGCAACGCGGCGATCGGCGCCTCCAGATAGCGATCAAAGGAAACCACCGCCACGCGGCCAAAACGCCGCAGTGCCTGGGTCAGTCGTTCCACCAACGGCGCAAACTGCACGCCATCGTGGGCTGGCAAGAGCGCCAAGGTGCGCGGTGGCGCCTCGTGGTGGCGGCCCTCCAGCGTGCGTTCCAAGCGTTGCACCGCGGTGCGCGCCACCGCCAACATGGCCTCCGGATGCGCATGTGCCAGCCGTTCAAAGGCTTCCAAACTGAAACGCACCACCTCGGAATCACGCAGCGCACGCACCGTGGCGGTCCGTTGATGACCGGATAACAAGGCCATTTCGCCGACTGTTTCACCCGGGTGAATGCGCCCGATCAGCTGCAAACGCGCGTCCATATTGCGAAACGCGCCCAAACACCCAGCCACCAACACATACACCGCATCGGGCGGATCCAGCTCCCGAAACAACTCCGCGCCACCCGGCAGCGCAATCCACTGCAACTCATCGGCCACCCGCCGCAACGATGGCGCGTCTAGCCCCACAAACAGCGGCAAATGCGCAACGCGCGCCAACAATTCCGAGCGGTCAGAGCTTTCGTCCATCTGCTGAGTTTGGTCAATGCAAAGCGCGGCAGCAAGCGCGGTGAATCCTGGTTGCGCGACGACCGAGTTCGGAATACCTGTGGGAGCGCGCTTGCTCGCGATCGGTGTTTCGAAGTTTCGCGCGCGATCGTCGAAACCCTGAGACTCTGATCGCAAGCAAGATCGCTCCCACAGGTCCTTGCAGAAACCTGCCACCCTTGACCTCGCACTCGCCGAACCCAACGTATGCTGCTGACCATCGCAACCAACGGCAAACTTCATGAGCAATCCGCTGCTGGAAAATTCCGCCCTGCCTGCCTTCGATCAGATCACCCCGGAGCATGTGTTGCCGGCGGTGGATGCCTGTTTGGCGCGCTTCAAACAGCAAGTGGACGATTTGATCGCCAGTGTGGGCAGCCATCCCAGTTGGGATCGGCTTATGGCGCCGCTGGAAATCGAAGAAGCGGCGTTGGAGCGTGCTTGGGGGCCGGTGAGCCATTTGCATTCGGTGGCCGATTCGGACAATTTGCGCGGCGTCTACCAGCTGGCGCTGGACAAAATCACCGAGTTCAGTAGCGAGCTCGGTCAGCACCGTGGTTTGTTTGAGGCCTTGCAGCGCCTGCGCGACTCGGACGAATTTGCCACGCTGCGTGCCGATCAACGTGCGGTGATCGAGCACGAGTTGCGCGATTTTGTGCTGTCTGGAGTGGCGCTCGAGGAGCCCGCACGCAGCCGTTTCCGCGAGATTTCGCGTGAATTGGCGCAGGTGGAAACCGCCTTCGAACAAGCCTTGATGGATGCCACCGAGGCCTATGTGCGCCCGCTGACCGACGCCGAACTCACCGGCATTCCAGAATCTGAACGCGCGCAACTAGCGCAGGCGGCGGCCGATCACGCGCTTTCCGGCCACGCGTTGACCTTGCAGTTTCCGGTTTACAACGCGGTCATCACCTATGCCGACGATCGCGCGCTGCGCTTGCAGGCCTACACCGCATTTGGCACCCG
>CAZLSB010000046.1:0-20021 GCA_964561825.1 uncultured Xanthomonas sp. | reverse complement strand
TGCTTGAGCGCGAAATCATCGTCAGCAATCGCTTGGGGCTGCACGCGCGTGCAGCGGCCAAATTGGTGCAAGTCAGTGGCCGCTACAGCTCACGCGTGAGCTTGGTCTGTCGTGCTCGAGAGGTGAACGCGCAGAGCATTCTGGGCGTCATGATGTTGGCCGCAGGCAAGGGCGTCACGGTGCTGGTTAGGACGGAAGGGACTGACGAAAGCGAAGCCTTGACCGCGGTGCTTGCGCTGTTCGATCGCCGTTTTGACGAGCCGGATTGAGGACCAACGATGGCTCTGATCCTCAGCGGGCAGGGGGCATCGAAAGGCATCGGCATTGGCCGTGCGCGGATACTGGAAAGTGGTGGTCTTGAAACGCCCGAGTACACGCTGGATCCAGACCAAATCGGCGCGGAAATTGAGCGTTTCCGCGCTGCGGTGGCGACGGCGCGAGCGGGGCTGACCGAAGTGGCCAATCGCCTCGGCCCGCAGGTTCCCAGTGAAGTACGCGAGTTCATCGAAACCCATTTGCTGATGTTGGACGACGATGTCCTGGTCGAATCGCCGGTTGAATTTATTCGCGCGCGCGTCTGCAATGCTGAATGGGCTCTCAAACAGGCACGCGATCAGCTGTTCGAAGCCTTCGAGCAGATGCAAGACGACTACTTTCGCTCCAGGCGTGATGATATTGATCAAGTGGTTAAGCGGATTGCAGCGGCGCTAGCTAACCGCGCGGCGCGCTCTTTATTTGCCGAACAAGACAGCTTGGACGATACGGTCATCGTCGCGGACGATATTGAGCCCGCCGAGTTGACCGGCTTGGCCGATCGTGGTCTGGCGGCGTTCGTGATCGAATCCGGCGGCCCACTTTCGCACAGCTCGATTTTGGCTCGATCCTACGGTGTGCCCTGCATCGTCGGCGTAGTGGGTGCGCGGCAATTAGTGCACGAGGGTCAACTGCTCATCGTTGATGGTGATCGCGGTTTTGCGCTGATCGACCCCGACGGCGAGCGCCTCATGCGCTACCGCGAACGCCAATACGAAATCAAGCGACGCGCCACGCAATTGTTGAGGCTGGCCAATACCGCGGCGCGCACCGCCGACGGAGAGTTGATCCGCCTGTGGGCCAATGCCGAACAGCCCAAAGACCTTGATCTGGCGATCAAACATGGCGCGGTCGGCATCGGCCTATTTCGCACCGAGTTTCTCTATCTGCATCGCCAGCAACCGCCGGGCGAAGAGGAACAATACGAAGCCTATGCCGATGCCGTGCGCCGTATGGACGGGCATCCACTCACTTTGCGCACCTTGGATATTGGCGCCGATAAACAATTAGCACTGGGCCAAGATCACGCAGAAGCCAATCCCGCGCTGGGCTTGCGCGGTATTCGACTCAGTTTGAAATTTCCGGAATTGTTTCGCACGCAAATTCGCGCGATTTTGCGCGCCGCAGCGCACGGTCCGGTGAATATGTTGCTGCCGATGCTCGGTGGGCCGGAAGATGCGCTGCGCTCGCGTGCCTTGATTCGTGAAGCGGAAGGCGAGATGCGCGCTGCCGGTGTGACTTTTCAGGAACGTGTACCGATCGGCGGCATGATCGAAGTGCCCTCGGCAGCAATTTCCGCGCCGCGCATGGTGGAAATCCTCGATTTCATCTCGATCGGCACCAACGATTTGATCCAATACACCCTGGCGATTGATCGTGGCAATCAAGCGGTATCGCGCTGGTATCAGCCCTTGCATCCCGCGGTGCTGCGGCTCATCAGTGCGGTGATCGATACCGCGGTGGCGATGGGTAAACCGGTGGCCTTGTGCGGGGAAATGGCGGGCGATACGCGCCATACCGGCTTGCTATTGAGCCTGGGTTTGACCGATTTCAGTTTGCACCCGCGCGGCATTTTGGAAATTAAAGAAACGCTATCGCGCTTGCAACGCAAACCCTTGCTGGCCTTGAAGCGTCGCATCTTGAATGCCGGCGTCGCCGAAGAGGTTGCCGAAATCTTGAAAAGCGCAGGCGCGTAAGGGCGACAAATACGCGCCAGACTGTTGTAGGCTCATCGCACTTTTGTGACAGGCGGAACCTGCCGTTATGAGCGCCGTTCGCAGCATCCCAGTGGAATCTAAGGACAGCGCGCCGACGCTGATCGCGCACTACATCAATGGCGCGCGCGCCGCGTTTACCGATGGTCCGAGTAGTCCGGTCTACAACCCGGCGACTGGCGTGCAAACCGGCATCTTGCCGCTTGCCGATCGCGCGTTGGTCGATGTGGCAGTCGCGGCGGCGCAAGCGGCATTCCCCGGCTGGGCGGCCACGCCACCGCAGCGGCGCGCGCGGGTGATGTTCAAACTGCGCGACATTCTCGAGAAAAACGCCGACAAACTCGCCGCGCAGATCACCGCCGAACATGGCAAAACGCATAGCGATGCACTCGGCGAAGTTGCGCGCGGGCTCGAAGTGATCGAATTCGCCTGCGGCATTCCGCACCTGCTGAAAGGCGAGATCACCGAAAACGTCGCTAACCAAGTGGATGCCTATTCCTTGCGCCAGCCGCTCGGCGTGGTGGCCGGCATCACGCCGTTCAACTTCCCGGCGATGGTGCCTATGTGGATGTTCCCGATTGCGATTGCCTGTGGCAATTGTTTCGTGCTGAAACCGTCGGAGCGCGATCCATCGGCCTCTTTGCTGCTGGCCGACTGGTTAGCGCAGGCCGGTTTGCCACCCGGCGTTTTCAATGTTGTGCACGGTGACAAACGGGCGGTCGATGCGTTGCTTGAACATCCAGATGTGCGGGCGATCAGTTTTGTCGGCTCCACGCCGATCGCCAAATACATCTATGAAACCGGCGCGCATTTTGGCAAACGCGTGCAGGCGCTGGGCGGCGCCAAAAACCACATGGTGGTGATGCCGGATGCCGATTTAGATCAAGTGGCCGATGCGCTGATGGGCGCCGGATATGGCTCGGCCGGCGAACGCTGCATGGCAATCTCGGTGGCGGTAGCGGTGGGCGATGAAGTCGCCGATGCGCTGATCGCGCGCTTGGCGCCGCGAGTGCATGCGTTAAAAATCGGCCCTGGCGATGCGCCTGGAATGGATATGGGGCCGCTGATCACGGCGCTCCATCGCGATCGCGTGCGTGCTTATGTTGATATCGGCGTTGCCGAAGGCGCGCAATTAACGGTAGACGGACGTGGGCTGCAGATTGCGAACGCCGGCGACGGTTATTTCCTCGGTGGCTGTCTGTTTGATCATGTCAAACCGGATATGCGCATTTACCGCGAAGAAATCTTCGGCCCGGTTTTGGTGGTGGTGCGCGTGCGTAGTTACGAAGAAGCGCTGGCGCTGGTCAATGGCCACGAATATGGCAATGGCACCGCGATTTTCACCCGCGACGGCGACGCCGCGCGCGATTACGTCAATCGCGTGCAAGTCGGCATGGTCGGCGTCAACGTGCCTATCCCCGTTCCCAGCGCATTCCACAGCTTCGGCGGCTGGAAAGCCTCGTTATTTGGCGACCAACACGTGTACGGCCCAGAAGGCGTGCGCTTTTACACCCGCATGAAAGCCGTCACCACACGCTGGCCCACCAGTATCCGCGCCGGCGCCCAGTTTGTGATGCCGCATTAAGTTTAATGGGAGCGCAGCATGAACGCCGTATTAAAACCGCAAGAGCAGCCGCTGGCGATTAATGGCCGCAGGTTGTGGGATAGTTTGATGGAGATGGCGAAAATTGGTGCGACGCCGAAGGGCGGCGTTTGTCGCCTCGCGTTAACCGATTTAGACCGCGATGGCCGCGATTTGTTTGTGCGCTGGGCTAAGGAAGCCGGTTGCACCATGAGCGTCGATCAAATGGGTAATGTCTTTGCGCGCCGCGCCGGGCGTGATGACTCGCTACCGCCGGTGGTTACTGGCTCGCACGCCGATTCACAACCGACTGGCGGACGTTTTGACGGCATTTACGGCGTGTTAGGTGGTCTGGAAGTGATTCGCAGTTTGAACGATCACGGCATACAGACCGATCGGGCGATCGAAGTGGTGATCTGGACCAACGAAGAAGGTTCGCGTTTTGCACCAGCGATGGTGGCCTCCGGCGTATTTGCCGGCGTATTCACGCTCGAATACGGTTTATCGCGCGCTGATGTCGACGGCAAAACCATGGGCGAGGAACTGGCGCGCATCGGTTACGCCGGCGATCAACCGATGGGTAAACCGATCCACGCGGCCTTCGAGTTGCACATCGAACAAGGCCCGATCCTGGAAACTGAGGAAATCACCATCGGCGTGGTTACCCACGCACAGGGCCAACGCTGGTACGAGGTGGTATTGACCGGTCAAGAGTCCCATGCGGGGCCCACACCGATGCCACGCCGCCGCGATGCGCTGCTCGGCGCTGCGCGCGTTATTGACCTCGTCAACCAGATTGGCCACGCGCATGCGCCGTTCGCGTGCGCCACGGTCGGCATGCTGCAGGTCTATCCCAATTCCCGCAATGTGATCCCTGGGCGCGTTTTTTTTACCGTCGACCTGCGCCACCCGGAAGACGAAGTACTGCTGAAAATGGACGCTGATTTGCGCACAGGCATCACCCGCATCGCGCAAGAGACCAAGGTCGAGGTCAGCAAGTTGGAACAGATTTTCTACTACAAACCAGTCACTTTTGACGCCGATTGTGTCGCCTCGGTGCGCGCTGGCGCCGAGTTGTTCGGCTACAGCCATCGCAACATCGTGTCCGGTGCAGGTCACGACGCTTGTTACTTGGCGCAGGTGGCGCCGACATCGATGGTCTTTGTGCCCTGCGTCGGCGGCATCAGCCACAACGAAATCGAAGACGCGACCCCAGAGTGGATCGAAGCGGGTGGCAATGTACTGCTACACGCCATGCTGGGGCGGGCGGGGCGCTGACAGAAAAAGCGGGCAGCGGCAGCGTTCTCGGTCTGGATGGCGAGAAGCTTGGTTTGCTTCTGTAGCTTTCAACCTAGCGTACGCATTTATTTTTCGCGCCTGCACCCCGCTATTTAAATTAAATCCGAGATTTTCCGTTAAACGGAGCGACCATGACTCGATTGACACACGGCGATATCCAGGCGGGGCGATTGTCCGCTGTAGAATTGGCGGGTAATTTTGCGGACGTCGCGCCGCCGCTTGATCGGCAGCAGGCGTTGTTGGCGGCGCAGCGTTGTTTTTATTGTTATGACGCGCCGTGCACAGTGGCGTGTCCGACTGGCATTGATATTCCCAGTTTTATTAAGCGAATTAGCACCGATAACTTGAAGGGTGCGGCGACGGATATTTTGTCAGCGAATATTCTCGGTGGTTCTTGCGCTCGCGTTTGCCCGACCGAAATCCTCTGCGAAGGTTCTTGTGTACGCAATAAGGATGATGAAAAGCCGGTGCAAATTGGTGCATTGCAGCGTTATGCCACCGATTGGATTTATCGCGACGGCGTGCAGTTATTCACCCGCGCCGCGTCAACCGGCCAGCGTGTTGCGGTGGTCGGCGCCGGTCCAGCGGGCTTATCCTGCGCGCATGCTTTGGCGCGCCAGGGTGTGGATGTGGTTATTTTTGAGGCGCAGGCCAAGTCTGGCGGTTTGAACGAATACGGGATTGCCGCCTACAAGGTGCCAGAATTTGCGCAAGCGGAGGTGAGCTGGTTACTGTCGATTGGCGGTATCAGCGTCGAACACGGCCGCGAACTGGGCCGCAATCTCGCGTTGGCCGATTTGCAGGCGCAGTTTGATGCGGTGTTCTTAGGCTTGGGGCTGGGCAGCGTAAACGCACTAGGCGTGCCCGGTGAACATCTGGAAGGCGTGCGTAATGCGGTTGATTTTATTGCCGAATTGCGCCAGAGCTCGGATCTGTCAAGGCTGCCGGTGGGCCGTCGCGTGGTGGTTATCGGCGGTGGCAATACCGCCATTGATGCTGCCATCCAGTCGCGCCGCCTAGGTGCAGAAGAAGTCACGCTGGTCTACCGCCGCGGCGCGCAATCGATGGGCGCCACCGTGCTCGAACAAGCCTTTGCGCGTGACGAAGGTGTACGCCTATTGCATTGGGCGCGGCCGGTGGAAATCCAGGGCGTCGATGGCGCGGTCAGCGCAATTGAATTTGCCTATACGGTGCCCGGACCTGATGGCCGCCCAGTCGACACCGGCGAACGGGTGACTTTGCCTGCGGATAGCCTATTGAAGGCCATCGGCCAGACCTTTGATCCAATTAGCGGCCCCGCACTCAAAGGCGGTCGAATTGCCGTCGATACGCAATTTCGCACCTCCATACCCAAAGTCTGGGCCGGCGGCGACTGCGTGGGCGGCAAAACCGACCTCACCGTGCAATCCGTAGAAGACGGCAAACGCGCTGCCGCGTCGATCCATTTGCTCTTATCTCGGAACTGACGGAGCTCCAAAATGGCTGATTTGTCCAGTAATTTCGTAGGTATACGCTCACCGAATCCGTTTTGGCTGGCGTCGGCGCCGCCGACGGATAAGGCTTACAACGTTAACCGCGCTTTTGAGGCGGGTTGGGGCGGGGTGGTTTGGAAAACCTTAGGCATGGATCCGCCGGTCGTTAATGTTAGTTCGCGTTATGGCGCTGTGAAACTCAATGGGCAGCGTATTGCCGGCCTAAATAACATCGAGCTGATTACCGATCGACCATTGGCGCTCAACCTCGAAGAAATTATGGAGGTAAAACGCTTGTGGCCAGATCGCGCGATGATTGTGTCCTTAATGGTGCCGTGCGACGAAGCCTCGTGGAAATACATTTTGCCGATGGTGGAAGATACCGGCGCCGATGCTGTGGAGCTGAATTTTGGCTGCCCGCATGGCATGAGCGAACGTGGAATGGGTTCGGCGGTCGGTCAAGTGCCCGAATACGTGGAAATGGTCGCGCGCTGGGTCAAACAGCATTCTAAGCTGCCGTGCATTGTGAAATTGACGCCCAATATCACTGACGTGCGCACGTCGGCGCGCGCTGCTTTCCGCGGCGGCGCCGATGCGGTGTCGCTGATTAATACCATTAATTCGATCACCACGGTCGATTTGGACTTAATGGCGCCGACGCCCACGGTAGACGGTAAAGGCACACACGGTGGCTATTGCGGCCCGGCCGTGCGTCCCATCGCACTGAATATGGTGGCTGAGATCGCCCGTGACCAACAAACTTATCGTAAGCCGATTAGTGGAATCGGTGGCATTGGTACTTGGCGTGATGCGGCCGAATTTATGGCGCTCGGCTGCGGCACCGTGCAAGTTTGTACCGCGGCGATGCATTATGGCTTTCGTATCGTCGACGATATGATCGACGGTTTGAATAACTGGATGGATAGCAAGGGTTACGCACGCTTGGATGATTTTGTCGGGATGGCGGTGCCCAACGTCACCGATTGGCAATTTCTCAATATGGCCTACGATATCAAGGCGCGTATCGATCAGGATAAATGCGTTAAATGTGGCCTCTGCCACATTGCCTGCGAAGATACTGCGCACCAAGCGATTACCAAAGAAAAAGATGGCACACGTTTCTTCGAAGTGATTGATGAAGAATGTGTCGGCTGCAATCTATGTATGCATGTGTGTCCGATCGACAATTGCATTACGATGGAACGCGTCGATGAAGGCGGTTATCGCAATTGGACCACTCACCCGAATAATCCCATGAGTACGCCTGCTTGAGTGGGAAGATTTAGAGGTAACGGCTTCGTGATTCCCGCGCAGGCGGGAATCTAGTCTTCTTTGCAGAAACTCTAATAATTTTTGGACCACCATGAAATTATCCGCACCCACTAAAGTCCTTGGTAACTTTGATCTAGTCAACTCCGATTTATTGCCGAGTACGCCAGATCAGCGCACCTGGGACTGGAAAGCCATTGCTGCGTTGTGGGTGGGAATGGTGGTCTGCGTGCCGGCTTATATGCTGGCGGCGGGCATGGTTAGCGTGGGTATGTCTTGGGGTCAGGCGGTTGGCACCATTTTTTTGGCCAATATGATTGTGTTGGTGCCGATGTTAATGATCGGCCACGCTGGCACTAAGCATGGAATTCCGTTTCCGGTGTTATTACGTGCGTCATTTGGAACGCGTGGTGCGAAATTGCCAGCGGTATTGCGTGGGTTAGTCGCCTGTGGCTGGTTTGGTATCCAAACCTGGGTGGGTGGCGCGGCAATTTATACCATCATAAATGTATTGACGGACAACGCTTTTGTTGGCACAGCGATTCCAGGCTGGGGCATCGACATCGGCCAAACCGTTTGTTTTCTAGCATTTTGGGCCTTGCACGTGGTTTTTATTAAATACGGTACTGAATCCATTCGCCGGCTGGAATTGTTGGCAGCGCCTTTATTGATCTTGATGTGTTTAGCGCTGCTGGCGTGGGCCTATATCAAGGCGGGCGGGTTTGGGGCTATGTTGTCTACGCCTTCGCAATTTGACGTTGGCGGCGCCAAGGCTGGACAATTTTGGGGCACATTTTGGCCATCCTTAACCGCCATGGTCGGTTTTTGGGCGACTTTGGCACTGAATATTCCCGATTTCACGCGTTTTGCGCGCAGCCAGCGCGACCAAATAGTGGGTCAAGCGCTGGGTTTGCCATTGCCGATGGCACTGCTGGCTTTTGTCGGTGTCGCAGTGACCTCGGCCACCGTGGTGATCTATGGCGAAGCGATTTGGGATCCCGTCGCGCTGACCGCTCGTATGGGTGGGTTCTCGGTGGTCATTGCATTATTGGCTTTGTTGCTGGCAACTTTGACCACCAATCTGGCGGCCAATGTGGTAGCGCCAGCGAATGGTTTTTCTAATCTCGCGCCCGGTAAAATTTCGTTCAAAATGGGCGGATATATTACCGCCGGCATTGGCATCGCGATTTTTCCGTGGAAGTTGCTGGAATCGACGGGCACCTATATTTTTACTTGGCTGATCGGCTATTCCGCTTTGTTAGGACCGATCGCGGGAATCATGTTGGCCGACTATTTCCTTATCCGTCGTACCGAATTAGATGTGCCGGCCTTGTTTAGACACGATGGTATCTATAGCTATCGCGGCGGTTGGAATCCGGCGGCGCTGATCGCGCTTATTGTTGGTGTATTGCCTAATCTGCCCGGTTTTTTGAAGGCCGCTGGTTTTGTCGATACGGTGCCGGCATTGTTCATCTCGATTTACGCTTACGCTTGGTTTGTCGGTTTATTTGTGGCCGGTGCGATTTATATGTTGTTAATGAAGTGGCGCTCACGCTGAGGTTTCTAGGTTCAATGGCAATCCAGCAACGGCCGCAGAGCAGACCAGGGGCCGCTGTGCGGCAGGATCCACGGGGCAATCAGAAAGAACACCGCAAACACGACCAGCGTAGTGCCAATGACGCGCTTTAGGCCCGGCCGCAAACCGGGCTGTGTGCTGCGACCGGCGACGATGCTCAAGCCCAATAATGCGGGCAAGGTGCCTAAACCAAAGGCTGCCATAAACAGAGCACCGTGTACTGGACTGGCGAAACCGATGCTCAGACTCAGCATGCCGTAAACCAACCCACACGGCAGTAAACCCCAGATGGCGCCAAAGCTCAGCGCCTTAAAAAGGCTGTCGATGGGCAGCAAGCGTCGACTCAGGGGTTGCAGATGGCGCCAGAGCGGCGCGCCGACGATGGCAAATCGATCCAATAGACGAATCCAGCCGGCCAGTTGCAGTCCCATCAACAATAGGGTCAATGAAGCCAACCCGCGCAGCAGCAAGATTCCTGCAGGTTGCTCCAGCCACGGGCGCAGTCCTGCGCCAAAAAGACCAAACAAGGCACCCAGCGTGGCGTATGCGCTGACGCGTCCAATGCTGGCCGCCAGTGGCAGCGCGATGGGCTGCTTGTTATCCGTTGACAAGCCAAAAGCGCTGGCAATGCCACCACACATCACTAAACAATGCGCACTACCGGCGGCACCCAGCAGCAGCGCCGCGCCTAAAGTAAGTTCGCCGATCATGCGTTGAGGTTTCTAGCCCGGCCAGCTCACTGTTTTGTGCCCACATCATCATCGGCAAGGATGGCAATCGCAGGCGTTTCTAAATCGTCGAACTGGTCGTTGTCGACCGCCCAAAAGAAGGCATAGACGGCCGCGATGACCAGCAATAGCGATAACGGGATTAGCACGAACAGGATGTTCAACCTGGAAACCTCATTTGGCGGGGTTATGGGTAGCGAGTCGCGAGCAACGCATCTTTGTCGACAATTTCCCGCGCGTGGTCCGATTTGCTTGGGGTTGCCTGCGGTCGCAACAAACGCATCGAATTGCCCACCACCACGATGGAACTGAGTGACATGCCGATGGCCGCAAGCCACGGTGGAACCCAGCCCAGCGCGGCGGCTGGGATTGCGATGGCATTGTAGGCGTAGGCCCAGCGTAAGTTCTGGTGAATGACCGCCATGCTGCGTTTTGCTAGCGCCATGGCCTGCGGCAGCGCGCGTAATTGCGAGCCCAGTAAGATCAGGTCGGCGTGCGCTTTGGCCAGATCGGCGCCTTGCCCCATGGCCGCCGACACCGCGGCGCGAGCCAGTACCGGTGCATCGTTGACGCCATCGCCCACCATCAAGGCCGGTCCGGCGGCTTGTATTTGCTCCAGCACCGTGATTTTTGCCGCTGGTTGCTGATCGGCGTACCACTGCGTGATTTTCAAGCGCTGCGCTACTTCGGCAACTCGGGCCGCGCTATCGCCGCTGAGCAAAACGGTCTGACAGCCTGCGGCCTGCAAGTCTGCTATGGCCAAACTGGCATCATCGCGCAACTGGTCTTCGAGGGTGAAGGCTGCTAAGGCGCGACCTTCGCAGGACAAGATTATGTCGCCGGCCGGATAGGGCAAGGCCTGAGCGGCCGGACTCAATGCGAAGTCAGCTCGACCAATCCGATAGGCTTTGCCCTGAATGTGCGCTGCAACGCCCAACCCGGCGATCTGTTGCCGCTCGCTGACCTCGCTCAGGATTGCTGGGTGCGCAAATGCGCGCGCGATCGGGTGGGTAGCTTCGCTCTCCAGCGTCGCGGCGATGGTTAACGCGTGTTCGGAAGTCACGCCCGCAGCCAAGTTGATCTGCGCAATGCGGATGTGTCCGTCGGTCAAGGTGCCGGTTTTGTCGAATATTACCTGGCGGATCTGCGCGAGGGTTTCCAGTGCCGCCGGGCGCACCACCATGACGCCCAAACGCGCGAGGCCCTGGCTACCCGCAGCGAGGGCAGTCGGCAGCGCTAAAGACAATGCGCAGGGACACGACACCACCAGCACCGCGAGCGACACTTCAAAGGCGCGTTCAGGGGCAAAAATAAGCCATAGCAGGCCCACCACAAGCGTCAGGATCAGCACGCGTGCGACGAAAAATTGCGCGACGCGCTCCGCCATCAGCAAACTTGCCGGCTTGTCTGCCTGTGCGTGCTCGGCCATGCGCGCCAGCGACGACAACACGGTTGCCGCGCCGCTGCGCACCACGCGCAGCCGCAAGGGCCGCGACACCGCCACGCTACCGGCCAGCAAGCTGTTCCCCGCGTGTTTGACCAAGGGGCGCGATTCACCGCTGAGAATCGCCTCGTCGACTTCTGCTTGGGCATCGAGCAATTCGCCGTCGACTGGAATGGTGCAGCCAGCGGCGACTTGAACTAGATCGCCACAGATCAATTCCAGTGTGGCGACCTCAGTTTCCTGATCGCCGTCGATGCGTCGCGCCAGAGGTGGCAAGCCAGACGACAAAACGCCCAAACTCACTTGGGCACGATGCCGCACACTTTGCTCGGCGTAGCGGCCGAGCAATAGAAAGAACACAAACATGGTCAGCGAATCAAAATAAACTTCGGCGCCGCCGCGCGCCGATTCGTAAATGCTGGCGACAAAGGCCAGCAGCAAGGCGAGCGCCACCGGCGTGTCCATGCCCAAACGACGCGCCTGCCACTCGCGCCACGCACCGCTGAAGAACGGCTGGCCGGCATAGAAGATCACCGGTGCGGCGACCGCCATGCTGAGCCAGCGGAAAAAATCGCGCACCGTTGGGTCCATGCCGTCGAAGGCCCCGGCATAGAGCGCGACGCCGTACATCATCGCCTGCATCATGCCCACGCCGGCAATCACCAAGCGTTTCAGCGCTTGCCGGCGTTCGCGTTTGATGCGATCCAGCGCATGGGTGGGATCGGCCAGATGGGGCGTGTAACCGAGCGCCGCCAAGCGCTCGGCCAGCGCCGCTAAAGAGGTGTCCGATTCACGCCAGCGCAGGGTCAGGCGCTGCGTGAGCGCCTGCACCCGAACCCGCAATACGCCCGGCGCGGCGCTCAACGCGCGTTCGATCAGCCAAGTGCAGGCAGCGCAACGCAGACCGTCCAGACCCAGCGTGATTTCGCGTACGCCATCCACCGCGATACCGGCGTAATAATCGAGCACGGCCGGGCGATCGAACACACCCAGGTCCACCGCATTGGCGCGCCCCGGACCGGCACCGTCCGTGCGCAAACGGTAGTAGTCACCCAATCCTTGCCCGTGTATCCATTGCACCGCCGCGCGGCAGCCGATGCAACACACCCACTGTTCGGTTCCGGCGACTTGTACAGCGCAAGCACTGCTGGGTAGCGGTTCTTGGCAATGAAAGCACGATGACGACACGCGTAAGTCCGCCGGCACTAGTCAGTGACAAAGCTCAGTGTGTCGGTGCTGTTCCTGGCACCGGGCAGTTCCCAGCCGGCGTCTGGCGCAGTCAACAGCAAAGCCAAGCCATCGCTCTGCGCGGGCCAAACACCGCGGTAGCTGCCGTCGTCGCCGCGCGTCAGCACGAGCAGTTGATCGAGTGTCGATTCAGTTGGATGCCACAGGCGCAACAACACTTGCTGGGGTAATTCGCGACCGCGCAGGCTCAGGTGGATAGCATGGCTGGCTGAATCAATCCGCGCGCTGCCTGAAATCTCAAGTTCGCGCGCCCGGATCAGTCCGCTGTTCTCGCCATATTGCACCGGACCGGTACGCGATACGCTTTCAGGCAGTGGTTTATCGCCGTAGCGAATGGCAATTCCCAGAGTGGTCAATCCCGCCACAACCGAAGCGGCCACCGGTAACAGAATTAACCAGAGCCACAGTCGTCCACTGGGCGGGCGCTCGAATTTTTCGGTCAATGGTGCAGCACTCATCGGGGTGATCCTGCATAGTCTCAAGCGGACAGTGTTGCATCGATGGCGCTATCCAATATTGATCAAGGTCAGGAGGCAAGTGTAATGCGGCGAAAGTAACTGCAATTATTTCCACGCCCTTTGACCCGAATGCGTCGTTGTTCGGCACCACAATAGTGCTTAACTGCATAGGTTAAAGATATTGTTTCGCAGTTGGCTCGCGCGGCTTGGTGTCGCTTTTTGATCCAAACCGCGGATCGTCCACGTCAGTTCCGATGTTGTCAGACGACGACGTGGCCGGCGGGAGTACTTTACGATTCGCAATCCGCAAAATGTGGTGGTGTCGCTGGCGGTCGGCGTTTGTAGGAGTTTAATTAACCCCAGCGTGCGTTGCCTACCCCTGCGCGCTGGTTGTGCCAGCTTCCCCGAGATTTGGCACGGCGAGGGGCGTTCGTTCGCCTTTGCCCGGTACAACAAAACCCGCCATCTCAGTTTGACGCGCACCCGGTCTTGGGCTTTCACTCTTCCTTTCCGGGTTTGTACTGCTGCGCTATCGAACGACCTTGGTACTTGCAATGGACGAGCGGCCTCGTGCGGAGTACAAGTTGGAAGCTCGCTTCACGGTAGCCGCGCCCAATGTTGATGTCGCTGACGTGGCTTGGAATCCTGGTGGCGGCCAAGTGGTTGTGCTGGCGGCAATGGTGCGTCGCGTCTACGTGTTCCGGATTCCTGATGGGATCTGGGTGTGCATACACCGATCGCCAGAGGCAGATTCCTTGAGGACAAACGTCACCCATGCCCTGCAAGAACGTAAACTATTGGAATGAAGTGCGAGATTTCGCGCCCCGCGCAGACATCTCTTAGATCAACTGTTGGCGCGAGTCTGCGCTCAGTATCGTTCCAAACGACCCGTGGCCACAGCGAGCCCCCCATGCAGCCTTATCGTCAGTCTTTCACCGGTGTTGCTGCGCTTGTTCGTGCGGTGCTTTTGCTGATGCTATGCAGCGCCAGCACATTTGCGCAGACGCCGCCAGCAGCGGATCTGCTGTCAGATCGAGTGGGTGCTGTGGCTGGCCAGTTCAACGTCAACGAATCAGGTAACGCGAGCTACCAAGTTCCAATCAGCATTCCGCCGGGTACGGCGGGCGTGCAACCTCAAGTCATGTTGTCGTATGACTCCAGTGGTGGAAACGGTTCCATGGGGCCGGGCTGGTCGATCAGCGGGCTGTCGGCCATTTCGCGATGCAAGGCGACGCGTGAAAGTGGCGATTTCATTGTCGGAGGTTTGGCGGTTGATGGTGATTCGCTGGGTGTTAACTTTCATCCGCAGGATCGCTTTTGCCTGGATGGACAGCGGTTGTTTCTGATCAGTAGCAACAAAAGCTACGGTGATGCTGACGCGGAGTACCGTTTGGAGCTGGACCCTTTTACCCGCATCTATAGCCGCGGCGGTAATAATTCGACGTATGTGCAACACACGTTTGGCACGGTCTTTTATACCGGGCCGCAATACTTTGAAGTACAGCGCAAGGATGGCTCAATCAGTACCTACGGAAACACCGTTGATTCTCGATTGGAAGCCAATAATCAGCGAAATCCGCAAATTGCGTTGGTATGGGCCCTGGATCGATTCGAAGATTCCTCCGGTAACTACATTCTTTACGAGTACGAAGAAAACAGCGGTATTGACGCGGCGGGTGAACAGGTCATTAAACGCATGCGTTACACCGGCAAACGCCAGTTGTCGGGCCAGACAACCGCTGCCACCGCGCCTTCCGCGGCAATCACCTTCGACTACTTTCCAAGTGCCCTGCGAGCGGAAGGATTTGTATCCAACTCACGAACGACGCGTTCGCGTTTGCTGAAATCGATTGATGCTGCGGGCACTCGATTTTATGCCTTGAACTATTCGTCTTCTGCGTCTGGAACGGGCGAGTCTTTACTTACAGCGATTAAAGAATGCAGCAATAACACTGAATCTGTCTGTTACCCGCCCACACACTTTCGTTGGACAGATGCGAAGATCGATTTTGTCGACAATGTGGGGCCAGTACTGCGGGGAATGAAGGGATTGGTCAGTTCGCGCATGGGCGATGTGGACGGTGATGGCCGACTTGATATGGTATGGGTGGACAGCAGTGCGCAAATTCCCTGTAAAAACCGGTTGGAGATCGCTTTTGCTGAGCGTCTAGAAAGTGGGCCCAATATAGGCGCGCTGCGTTTTAATAATGGCCTAAGCGGAATTCCGATTTGCACCGGCTTTACTAGCACCGGACCCGGTTCCGTCGATCAGTGGTGGCAATTAATCGATTACAACGGCGATGGCCTCGACGACTTATTACTGGCGGAAAACCCAGAGCCCACCGATAGTCCGACTAATCCTAATGCGCGCTGGAAAATTCATCCTTCACGCGGTCGTTTCATCAATGGTCAAAGTGTGGGCGGCTTTGATACGTCGGTGGACTTGCTGGCATTGGATGGTTTGAACATCCCCGTGCTCTCAACGCGTTCCCGGATGCAATTAGCGGATTTTAACGGCGATGGCCTTTCTGACATGGTTTACGCTATTGTGACTGGCAATGGATCCTCGGAACGGCGTAACTATTACATCCGGTTTCTGGAGCGTCAATTTGAGGCTACGCAATTCAAGTTCTCAGCTCCATACGCCGTGGATTTCACTGCTGCATTGCCGAATCTGCATCCGTGCACGAATGAACGTTGCCCCTTTGCAGAGCTCAGTATTTCGCCCTCAGCGAAACATGCATCTCGGCCTCAGGACCTGGATGGCGATGGCCGTGCCGATTTTCACGTCACATTCCGTGAAACCCTACCAAATCGGCCGTTCATTCCGTTTGTAGATTCTGAAACCGATGATGCGACTTTGCCGGTTTACCAAGTGGTTTTCCGAACCCGAGAGCGCAACGAAGCATTGCAGCAGGTTGCGGTTGAAGCGATTTACTCTAGCTTTTTGTTACCTAGACTTGGCCAGCTGCCCACAGACGTGCATGAAATAGCCGACCTTAACGGCGATGGCCTACAGGATCTGCTGATTAAGCCTAATGACCGATATCGGGTCTGCATTAATCAGGGGCCAAACGAAGGCGGGTTTCAATGTGAAACCACTGACTTGCCCAATATGGATGCCCTACAGTTAGCAGACGTGGACGGAAATGGGCGGGCAGATTTGGTGTATTTGCCAGCGGTGGTTGGGCGTAGTCAATACCGTTATCGATTGGCAGCACCCAACGGTCGTTCCTTCGGAGTCGAAAAGACATTTCTTGCTGCAACTGTCAATGGCCAGGATGACGTGGACCGCAAGACGATCGATTTTTTCGTCGATATGGATGGCGATGGCCTGCTGGATTATTTCAGCATTGACCCTTCCCCTGGTGATCAAGATCAGGACTTTCGCAGCAGCACCTCAGGTATCGCGAATCGCTTTCGTCCCCGTGATGCGATAACCGAAATTGAAAACGGCAACGGCGCCACCACGGTAATCAGTTATCTGCCCATGACCAACCAGGATGTCTATCGGCCGGATCGCTGCGCAGTCGACGCCAACAATTTGCCGATCACCGCGACCTGCACGCGCAATAAGGACTGGGACAGCACCACCGCGGGGGTACAACTCGCCGGCCGCGGCGCGCCGGTGATGGACGCGATATTCCCGATGTTTGTGGTCAGCCATGTTGAAAGCGACGCGCCAACCTTGAGCAATCCATCGGCACGTAGTTTGCTGTCCTACCGCTATGTGGGCGCTAAATTGCAGGGCGGTGGTCGTGGATTTCTGGGTTTTCGGGAAATCTGGACGCTGGATCACAACTACAGCGGCACACCGGCCGCCCATGTGCTGTCGCGCAGCAGTTACGGGCAGCGCTTCCCTTTCATTGGCATGCCCATTGGCACAGAAAAGCGCGTGCTTGCTGGAGCGGCTTTGCTGTCACTCTGCCGAACCACGGACAGGGATAAGGAAGCATGCAGGCAGCCGTACGCGCCGGGCGGGTTTTCGATACCGGCCAGTTCACTCGTCGCCAGCGCGGAAACCGCCTATGCCAGCATTCCCGCGTTTGCCACGGCACCCGCGCCGCTGTTTTTGTACAAATCAGTAACCCGCGAACGGCGCTTTAATCTGCCAGCGGGTACCTCCACCGGCGCATTACTCAGTGTGACGCAAACTGCTGAAAGCAATCATGATTCCTTTGGTAATCCAAAAGAAATCAGTACGGATGTGCATAGCGCAGAGCCAAACCCTGCCAACTATGAAGCTTCAATCCTACGACGCAAACGAACCAGCAATCTGTACAACAATGATTCAGCGACTTGGCGCCTGGGGCGCCTGTCATCCACAGTGGTTCAGTCATCGCGGCGCAGCATTCCAGGCTTGCCCCTGGAAACGAGCATCCGAAAGGCGAGTTTTAGTTACGATCAGAGCGCAGCCAACACTGGTTTACTCAAGAAAGAGATTATTGAGCCGGCCGCAGGCGGCGTTTTGGAGCTGTTGACCTATTACGATGTTGATGACTTCGGTAATCGCATCGCCAGTTACACCTGTAGTGCCGATGTCACCGAAGCCGCTTGCCGCGCGCCGCAATGGGCGGGCAATCCGATGTTGTTTCAACCGGTCAATGGCGATGCGCCAAGCAGCAGCGTGCGGCGTTACGCGCGCACCACCTTTGACGCGATCGGCCGCTACCCCACGTCATCTCGGGAGCCGTTTTTTGATCCAGCCATCGCGACGCGCCAATGGACTGAGCGGACCGCCCAGACCATCCTGTCGCGCGATCAATGGGGCGAGGTGACAGCCGCACAAGACATCAATGGCTTGGACTCCAAGGCGACCCGCGGCGTGCTCGGTAGGGCGTACTGGAGTTGGACAGAAACAGGCGCGTCCACCACAAGCACTTATCGATGGTGTGTGGGCTTCAACGGCGGCACGGCATCGTGCCCGACGGGCGCCAGTTTTCGCCTGCAGACGCTCGCCAATACCGGCGCACAAAGCTGGGCCTACTTTGATCGTCTGGGACGGGCGATGGCGGCGGTGAGCGCCAGCTTCAATGCGGGCGTCACCAACCAAGACCTCACGATCGCCTGCACCGGCTTTGATGCGCACGGACGCGAAACCGTGCAAACACAACCGCGCTTTCTGACCGGCGTGATGGTGGGCGAGCCGTCGTTTGCTGGGCAAGCGGGGGTGTGCAGCAGTGCGCCATACAAATCGACCACTACGTTTGACGTGCTAGCGCGGGTAAAGCAGACCGTGGCTCCAGATGGGGCAACCAGCAGCATGGTCTACAACGGCTTGCTGACCACCACGTCAGCACCTTGCAATAACGTCGGTGGGGATCAGGATTGCAATCGGCCGTTTTCCAAAGAGGAAAACGCCGCTGGCGAAGTGATCAGAGCCACCGACGCCAACGGCTTTATGGTGGACTACAGCCGCGATCCAGAAGGCAATGTCATCGGCGTGTCGCGCTGGATCAACGGCCAGCCTATCGTCAATAGCGCGATCTATGACACGCGCGGGCGCAAAATCAGCCAGACCGACGCAGACTCTGGGACCAAAACATACAGCTACAATGCAGCCGGCGAACTGATCGAAAGCACCGATGCGCGCGGCCAACGCATTCGTACTGACATTGATGCACGTGGCCGCGCGTGGCGCGTACGAGCGCAGACCATTCAAAGCAACGGCGGCGATACTCTGTTTCGAAACGGTTTCGAAGACAGTGCACCCTCAAGCGTGGGTTTAATTGAGGATACTTGGGAGTTCGACACCGCCGCCAATGCTTATGGCTTGCTGGCCTTTGAAAAACGCGCACAAATGGGTACCACCACGGTGAATCGCACGCGCAGTTACGACAGTCTGTCGCGGGTGGCAACGCGCACCACACAATTGGATGGCCGCAATACCATCGAGCGCAGCATTTACGATAGTGTCGGGCGGCCGCTGAAAACCCTGTATGAGTTCGATGAGAACTATCCCAACCCGAGTGGCGCGCCGATTGCCTATCGCGAAGGCAGCGAGAATTTTTACGATGCGCGCGGGTTTCTGCGCCGGGTTTGCAAGGCGCCCGATGCCAGCGCGGTGCCGAGCGGTTGTCCGACCAATATGCCTGCGCAGCCGGTGTACTGGCAGATCAGCAGCACCGATGCGCGCGGCAATGTGACCGCCGATCAGCGCCATGGCACGGCGGCGCTGGGTAGCTGGCGTGGGTTTGATGCGGCGACCGGGCGCATCTCTAGCCTGACGGCGGGCAGCGACAATGCTTTGCAATCAATGAGTTATCGCTATGACCTAGCGGGCAACGTGGTGGACCGCACCGATGCGCGCAAGAGCCTGATTGAGCGCTTCAAGTACGACAAGCTGGACCGCTTGACCGAATCCAAGCTGGATGCCATCGCGATCCCGACGCTGTCGCTCAGTTACGACGCGCTGGGCAATATCTGCAGCAAAAATGGCAACGCATACACCTATGCCGGTCGCGCCGGCTGCGCGGGCGCGCAGGGGCTGGCGGACAAAAGTGCGCATGCGGTCACCCAGGCTTTTGGTTTTGCCTACGCTTACGATGGCAATGGCTTACGACGCCAATGGCTTACAGACGCAGGCCGACGGAGCGGGCAGCGCGGATGACCGCATCAGCGAATACGATGCTTTTCATCGGCTGACGCACACGCTGGTCGGCAGTCCATTAACGCCCAGCGATTTTCGCACCTACTTTTACGCGCCCGATTTGAGCTTGGCGCGGCAGATCGAGTACGACGCCGCGCAGATCAGCCGCAGAACGCATTACATCGGTGCTTTGGAGTGGACCGATCGCAGCGCCGGCGGCAGTGTCAATCGCGAAGCGCGTTTGAGCCTGCCCGGCGGGCTGATCCTGATCACGCGGTTCATTGCGGGCAATGCGCCGCTGACCGAGCACCGTTACGCGTTTACCGATC
>CAZLSB010000045.1:0-20333 GCA_964561825.1 uncultured Xanthomonas sp. | reverse complement strand
AACTGAGGTTTCTAGGTTCAACCACACAACGCATCTCACGCTGAAAGTCCGACAGGCTGCTAGGTTTAACGAAACACGGCGTTGATGCAGCATCTCGGCCTTGACCACTCTTGGGAAGGAACAAATGAGCGATTTCATCGAGGTCTATCCCGAAGCGCTGAGCGCCGAGCAATGCGCCAGCATCATTGAGCACTTCGAAGCGAGCCCGGCACTGCAGCCTGGCAAGGTCGGTTCGGGAGTCAATCGCGCCCTAAAAGACAGTCGCGATTTGACCATCAGTCAGCATCCGGAATGGTCCGCCATCGAGCAGTTGTTGAATCGGGCGATGATGTCCGCGCTGTGCAAATATCTACGCAGTTACCCGCAAGTGCTCATCGCGCCACTTGCGCTGGGATGGAATGACCCGATCAGCGGCGCATCCCGCATGCTACAAGCGGACGATTTTCTTGGCATGGACGATCTGCAAGTTGCCAATCTCGCGCGCTTTGCGTTCCGGCCCGGCAGCATCAATGTGCAAGGCTATAACGCGGATCAAGGCGGCTATCCGTATTGGCATTGCGAACATTATCCGCGCGATGCGCAATGCGAAGCCTTGCACCGCGTACTCCTGTGGACCCTGTATTTGAACGACGGCTTCGCGGGGGGCGAAACCGAGTTTTTCTTTCAGCGCCGAGGCATCCAACCGCAAACCGGTACTTTGCTGATCGCACCTGCCGCTTTCACCCATACGCACCGTGGCAATCGCCCGCGCGGCGGCGATAAATACATCGCCACGTCGTGGGTGTTATTCAGACGCGCCGAAGACCTGCCGTTGGGATAAAACCAGCGGGTAGCCGTGCGAATCTTGCTATGCATTTACTCGGAGCTTGCAAAAGTAAAGCAGCGGAGCTTGCTCCGTTCCCCACCAGAAAAATCTAAGCACATGATTATGAGAGATTTATTTTCTTTAGAAAATTCATGGACTGGCAGGCGCCGGGTGGTGCTTGGACATCCGCGTTGTGGCGCGTTCCTGGTGGTAGGCGCTGAGTATTCGCTGGAGACCGAGTTGGTCGATTTTTTTGTCGGCCTGCCAGTTGAGACGCGCTGATGACGGCGCCCGCACGCATTCTGCTGGCCTGGGAACTGGGCCACGGCTGGGGACATGTGCTGCCTTTGCGCGCACTGGCCGAGCATTTGATCGCCGCTGGACATCAGGTGTTTGTGGCTGCTCGCGATTTGCTGCGCACCCGACGCGCCTTTGCTGGCAGTGCTGCGCGCGTGCTCGCCGCGCCATTTTTTCCGGGTTTGCTGATTCCAGCGCAGCAGCAAAATTCACTAGCGGATGTCATTTGGTTTGATGGTGGCGGACATACGCAGGACAGCACAGAGGCCTTGTTTCTAGCGTGGCGCGAATTGCTGCAACAACTGCGTATTGATCTGCTGATCGCCGACGCCGCGCCGATGGCCATTGCCGCGGCACATGGGCTAACGCGCCGGATGAGCTACGACAACTGTTTCCATGCTACTGACGTCCATGCTTGGTCGATTTTTCGCGACTGGGAACGTATTGATGCGAATGCCACGCAGGAACGCGCGCGCCGGCTGCTGACGCACTTAAACGCAGCGCGCAGCACGGTGAATTTGCCGCCCGCCGAATCACTCGCTGCAGGTTTTTCAGCGCAACGCCAATTGCTGCGGTTTGTGCCAGAACTAGACCACGCCGGGCCACGCGCGCAGAGCCGTTATATCGGCCAAACAGCGGGCCCAGGATGCAGCCCCAACTGGCCAGAGCCCCAGCGTAGCCGACGGGTTTTGGCCTATGTGCGCAAAGATCATCCGTTGAGCGATCGAGTGATCAACGCACTGGTGCGTCTGCCAGAGGCCTCGGTCTTGTGTTTTCACGATGGACTGGCCGCCGACAAACTGCGCAGCGTCGGTCATGTGAGTTATTCACAAATCCCCTACGCGCTGGCGGAGCTGCTGCCGCAGGCGCATGCGGTGGTTTGCAATGGCGGCGGTTTGCACGCGATGGCCACGCAATTTGGCCTGCCAACGCTGGTCTTGCCGATGCACACCGAACAGTTCCTGGCCGGTCGCATGGGCGTGCAAGCAGGTGTCAGTCTGATGCACGTGGCGCGTGGTGATCGGCCAGACGTGTTGCCGATGATCAAAGCAGTATTGAATCAACCAGAGATGACTGCGCGCGCGCAGGCCATCGCGAAATTGCAGCGCGCACGCGAACCCGACGCGATGGGCGCGATCCTCGAAGAAGCTAGGCTGTTGCTGGATGGATCAGTGAATTTTTCCTAGCGGAGCTTGTTCCGCCCTTTGTGGGTCGGCGCTGTGCGCTGACGCTTTTCCTGCATGGTGCGGGAAAAGCGTTTGATCACAGATCAAACCCGCTAAAGGCAAAGGCTCTGGCTCTGCTGGGTCGGCGCTGTGCGCTGACGCTTTTCCTGCAGAAGTGCGGGCGCCTAGAATCGCTCATAGTCTGCCAAGTATCGCCATTCGCCCGGCGCCAGTTTGGCCATCGGGATACGGCCGATGCGCAGGCGTCGTAGGCTCTGCAACTGCAGCCCAACGGCCTCACACATTTGTGTGATGTGACCGGGGCGCAGCGCCTTGGCGGCAATCCGCAGACGCGTTTCGTTCTGCCAGCTGACTTTGATCGTCAGTGGTGCGGGGCCACGGATGCCGTCGCCGTTATTCATGCGCGCTAGGCCCTGCGCGTCCAATCTGCCGAGCACTTCCACCAAATACTCTTGCTCGAAACGTGCTCGGTCGTCGTACAAACGGCGCGCCAAATGCCGGTCCTGCATCAATACGATCAAACCACTGGCTTCAGTCTCCAGTGGCAGCACGCTCGTTTGATGGGCGAAGTGTCGTTTGAGCAAACGCACGCCAGTGTTGTCCAAGTGGGAGCGTGTCAGCGGGGTCACAAGTGCTTGCAGCGCCGCGGACTCGGCATCCACACCCGCGGGTTTGTGCATCAATAGGCTGGCGGGCAAAGCCGGGCAAAGTTCGGCGTTTTCGTCCAATTGCACGGTTTGCTCAGTCACGATGAACTGCGGCTCTTCAATCACCACGCCATCCACCCGCACCCAGCCGTTGGTGATGTAAAGCTCTGCTTCACGTCGCGAACAGGGCAAGCTCGCGGTCAGGTGTTTTGCCAAGCGTACGGGTTCGGTCATGAGAAGTTTCAAGTTTGAGTGATGCCTAGCAGCCTGTCAGACTTTCCTCGCGAGTGCACCGGAAGTCCTTTTGGCGATCGTTTTCTGGTCATTCTCGGATTGATTTTGATGGATTTCGATCTACTTTCAAGCCTGCGCTACGCCAAAAGGCCGACCGGCCCTTCGGGTTGTGCGTCGCAACGGCGTCTGCGGCGTTGCGACGCTTGGCAGCCATCCGCTTAAGCCTCACAACGCATCTCACGCGCAAAGTCCGACAGGCTGCTAGTCTACGGGTTTGTCGGATCGCTGCAGAGCGGCTCCTACTGCGCGTCTTCAACGGGTTTAGTGATGGTCGGCCGACGGCGTTGCCTCGCCAAGTGGATCAACAATGGGCTGGCGCTGATGCCATGAATCACAATGGACGTGGCAATAATGAAACCAACAATGGCCCACAGCCGCTGACTGTCGCCAAAATTGCCGTGATTGATGCCGTAGGCCACGTAATAAACGGAGCCCAGCCCACGAATACCAAGAAAGGATAACAATGCACGTTCGCGCCAGTTTTGCCTGGACCCGATCATCGCCAGCATGCCGGCGACCGGCCGCACGATCAAAATAATCAGCAAACCGATCCCTATATCGGTCCAAGTCAGGACGGAAATCAATCCATTCGCCAAAGCACCGCCAAACAACACCAATACCAGCAGCATCAATAAACGCTCGATCAAATCGGAAAAATGATGCATCTCGTCATGAAAATCATGGTCGCGCTCTCGGGCGCGTATGGTTAATGCGCAAATGAACACCGCAAGAAAGCCATAACCATGCATCAACTCAGTCAGCGCATAAACGATAAAGGTCGCCGCTAGCGACACCAAACCATCGCCAATTCTGGATAATCCTGATTTGCTGCTGGAAAAGATTAGAAAACCAAAACCGCGCCCGACCAAATAGCCCATCCCGACGCCAGCGGAAAACTTCCACAGCACGTCGATGGCAAACCATTCAGCCAGCGCCGCGCCGGAGGTCAGCCCGCCGGCGGCCGCCAGAATGGCCAGATGCACAAACGGAAATGCGGCTGCGTCGTTCAGCCCGGCCTCTGAGGTCAGGCCAAAACGCACTTCATCCTCGTTGCCGGTGCGCGGTGGACCTACCTGCACGTCAGAGGCTAGCACCGGATCAGTGGGTGCAATCGACGCGGCTAACAACATTGCCATCGGCAGCGAAAATCCCAAGCCGACCATGCCTAACCAGGCGGTCGCCAGCATGGTCAATGGCATCGCAATGGCCAGCAAGCGCCACGTTGACGACCAAGCACGCCAGCCCAAAGGCCGATCCAGCTTTAATCCCGCCCCCATCAAACTGACGATGACGACCAATTCGACCAAGCGTTCGGTCACCGTGTCATAGGTACGCGGGTCCGGATTGAACCGCAGCAAACCGCTGCCAAACAAGCCAAAACCCAAGGCCACACAAATGATGGCCAAGGACAGCGGCAAACGCTTCAAGCCAAGTGGCGCCCACGACACCAATAAAATCAAAGCGCCCAAGCCCAGCAAAAAAACGATATATGGATCCGGGTTCAGAGCGTACTCCCGTACAAGGCGCGTTTGGGTGCGCCGGTCCACGTCGCGGCGATCTTCGCAGCGCGCGCGGGTGGCAGTTCTTCGATCAATAAGGCGTACAAGCGTTGGCCTTCGGCAATCCGCGCGGCATCGTCGCTTGGCGGCGCGCCGGCGATCACCAACACCATCTCGCCGCGCTGTTGGTCTGGATCGGCCAGCACGCGCGCATGCAACTGTGCCAACGTGCCATCCAAAACGGTCTCAAATCGTTTGGTTAGCTCGCGCGCGAGCACCGCGCGACGCTCACCGAAGGCATCCACCGCGGCCGCCAGCGTTTCGACGATGCGATGTGGTGCCTCATAAAAAATCAGCGTGTGCGTATCGGCAACCAGGGCCTGCAAGCGCGCGGCGCGCTCACCGGCTTTGCTCGGCAAAAAGCCTTCGAAGGCAAAACGATCGGTGGGCAAACCGGCAACCGACAGGGCCGCAACTAAGGCACAAGGGCCAGGAACTGCACACACCGCAAACCCGGCAGCGCGCACCGCGGCAACCAATCGGTAGCCTGGATCGCTGATCAACGGCGTGCCGGCGTCACTGATCAGCGCCAGCCGCTGACCGGCGCGCAGCCGTTCGACCAATGCGCTGGAACGATCCCCTTCGTTGTGTTCATGTACTGCCAGCATCGGTCTCGACACGCCGGCATGGCGCAATAACACCGCGCTTTGCCGGGTGTCTTCGACCAAAATGGCGTCCACCTCACTGAGTACCTGCCGCGCACGCGGTGATAAATCATTCAGATTGCCGATCGGCGTGGCAACGATGTAAAGCGTCGCTGCCGCGGTGGTGCTAATCATCTTCTAGACCTCAGTTGACCGCGGGTGAGTGTGGCAGATTGCAGCGTTCTGACGGTGTTTGGCGAGCTTACAGATAGCCCTGCAAGCTATGATCGGCCACCAGTCCCGCACCATAGCGCGTCGCCCATGAAGCTCCACCTGTACAGCTCGCGCAGCGGCGCGTTGCGAAATTCGCCCGGCTTGGGTTTGGCGCTGGCGACGATGCTGGCACTGGCCGGCTGCCAAAGCGCACCCACCACGCGTGTCGATTCGCCCAGCGAAATGGATGCGCAGACGCTGTTTTTGCAGGGCGAATTCGCATCCGCCGCGCAAGTTTGGCTGGACTTGGCCAAGGCCAATCGCGCCGACCGGGCGCGCTACCAATTGCGCGCCGCCGAGGCCTATCGCGAGGAAGGCGATACGCTGCAGATGCAGTCGCTGATTGAGCGTATCGAGCGGCGCAAACTGCCACAGGAAGACGAGTTTCGACTGAGCTTATTGGAGGCGGAGCTGGCCCTGGCTCGCAACGACGCGGCGGGTGCGTTGGCGCTGCTGGTGGCACCCGACGACGCCGAGCTTGCCGACCGCGCGCCGCGTTTTTATGAGTTGCGCGCCCGCGCGCACGCCGCCGAGGAACTCACGCTGGAGGCCATTGCTGATCGGGTGGCGCTGGATGCCTTACTGGCCGACGGCCCTGACAAGGCCGCGAATGCCATCGAAATCAAAAACTTAGTTGCCAGCATTGCAGAAAACGATCTGAATTTGCGGCTGCGCTCGGCCGATCGAAACGATCCGCTCTATCCGTGGCTGCTGGCCGGTGCACGCGCTAAAGCTGAGGCGCGTGGCAGCAGCGGCAGTTTTGCCAGCGAGATCGCCAGCAGCCGGCCCTTGGGGGAAGCGCAAACGGCAATCGTGCTGAATGATGTGGAACGCAGCACCTACGGTCAGGTCGCCTTGTTATTGCCGAGCAAAGGGCCGGTCGCGGCCGCCGCAGCGGCGGTGCGCGAGGGCATTTTCGCCGCCTATTTTGCCGATCCAAACACCCGGCCTGCGTTGAAGGTGTACGACTCCGGCAGCACCGCCGAAGAAACGCTGGCGGCCTACAAACTGGCGCTGGACGAAGGCGCCGAGCGCGTCTTGGGACCGATCTCAAGAGAAGCCGTCACCGCATTGTTTCAGAGCGAGGTCGAGCGCGTGCCTACGCTGGCACTCAACTACGCCAATGCGCCAGCCTTGCCACCACCGGGCAGTTTGCAATTCGCTTTGCTTCCGGAAGAAGAAGCCGTTTCTGCGGCAGATCGCATGATCCAACGGGGCTTGCGTCGCGCACTGGTGCTGGTGCCCAAAGACGAGGTCGGCCAGCGCGCCGCCGCGGCATTTGCTGAACGGTTCCGTGCACAAGGCGGCGTGGTGGCCGGCGAAGCCCGGTACGATCCCAGCGCCGCCGATCAAAGTGCAGAGATTCGTCGCCTGATGGGCATCGAACAAAGTCAGGCGCGTCTGCAATTTTTGCGCGGGCTGCTGGGTACCGATCTGCGCATGGATCCAACCCCGCGCGCCGATGTCGATGCGATTTTTTTGTTCGCCCGCAATGCGCAAGCCCGCCTGCTGTTACCACAGTTGAAGACGTTAGAAGCCACGCGTTTTCCGATATTGGCGACCAGCGCGATCTATAGCGGCAGCAATAGCGCCGCCGATCGCGATTTAGACGGCGTCGAATTTTGCGAGGTGCCGTGGTTACTCGGCGCCACCCATGAACTGTCCATCCCGACGCGCGCCGATTTGGTCGCGCTGAAAACCGCATCTGGGCCGGCCGCGCGTTTGTTTGCGTTTGGCATCGATGCCTATCGATTGTTGCCACACCTGGAATGGTTAGAGCGCAACGTCGGCAAGCCAGTGATCGGCGCCACTGGCGCGCTGAGCGCCGATCAAAATGGTCGCATCCGTCGCGAACCGGGCTGGGCACGTTACACCGGCGCCAGCCCGCGGCGGGTGGATTAACGTGTTTGCGGGTTTGCGCGCGTGGCTGCTCGCGTGGCACGCGGCGCCTGCGCAGGGGGCGCCAGGCCAGTTCACTGCTGCGCGCGCCTTAGGTGATCAGGCTGAAAACATCGCGCTAGCGCATTTGCAGACCGCTGGGCTGAAGCTGATCACGCGTAATTTTCTGGCGCGTGGCGGCGAACTCGATTTGGTCATGCGCGATGGCACCACGCTGGTATTTGTCGAAGTGCGTTTTCGATCCGCTGTTGGCCACGGCGATGGCATCGACAGTGTGTCGACCAGCAAACAGCGCCGACTGATCAGCGCCGCGCGCCAATTTATGGCCGACCATCCCAAATATGCCCGTCACACCACGCGCTTCGATGTCATCGGGCTCGGTGCCGGCGGTTTGCGCTGGGTCAAAAACGTCATCGCAATCGATACAGCCACCTGGTGAGCAGCGTACTCACCGCACTGCGCGAGTGTTTGCCTAACGCGGCGCTGCTGACCGATGTCGCCAGTTGCGCGGTGTATGGCTATGACAATTCCAAACGCCATGGCCCGGTGCTGGCGGTTGCCCTGCCGGAAAACGAAGCGCAAGTCCAGGCGCTGGTGCGCGTCTGCGCGACGGCGCGAACACCGATCGTCGCGCGCGGGCGTGGCACCGCGACCACCGGCGCGGCCGTGCCACTGTCGCCCAGCGTGGTGCTGTGTTTCGAGCGCATGCACGACATCACGCGCATCGAAATTGGCAATCGTTTCGCGGTTGTGGAGCCCGGTCTCATCAATGGCGATTTGCAAATTGCATTGCAGCCATACGGTTTCTTTTGGCCGCCGGATCCGACCAGCGCGCCCTATTCAACGGTGGGCGGCAACCTGGCTTGCAATGCCGGCGGCCCACGCACGGTCAAATATGGCGCCAGTCGCGATAACGTGCTCGGTCTGCGTTTTGTATCCGGTAGCGGCGATATCGTCGCCTGCGGCGGTTTCACCACTAAAGGCGCGGTGGGCTACGATTTGACGCGCTTGCTGATTGGCTCGGAAGGCACTTTGGGGCTGATCACGTCGGCCACGCTCAAGCTGACGCCGTTGCCGCAGGCGCGCGCTGGACTGCGGGCTTTGTACGATTCGATTGATGCCGCAGCCCAAGCGGTCGCGCGTTTGATGGCGCAGCCAGCCACGCCAGCCGCGCTGGAGTTCATCGATGCGCGCGCGATTGAACTATTGCGCACCCGCGCCGGTTTAGCCTTGCCCAGCGAGGCGCAAGCCTTGTTGCTGTTGGAGGCCGATGGCTCCGCCAGCGCGCTCGCGGACACCGTTGCCGCGCTTGCCAGCGCGGCAAATGGCACTGGCTGCCTGCAAGTACGCCATTCCACCGATGCCGGCGAAAGCGCGCAGCTGTGGGCCGCGCGCAAAGCGCTATCGCCGATCTTGCGCTGCTTGGCGCCCAAAAAAATCAACGAAGATGTGGTGGTGCCGGTCACGCGCCTGCCCGAACTGGTGCGCGGATTGCAGGCGCTGAGCGCGCGGCACGACATCTTGATCGTCACTTTCGGCCACGCCGGCAACGGTAACTTGCACGTCAATCTGCTCTTCGATCCAACGCTCGGCAATGCCAGCGAGCGCGCCCAGATATGCCTAAGCGAAGTTTTCGACTTGGTCATTCGCCTGGACGGCACACTGTCTGGCGAACACGGCATCGGCATCGACAAACGCGACTTCCTGCCACGCGCCATCCCAGCAGCAACGCTGGCCCTGATGCGCGCCATCAAAGCGCAATTTGACCCCTACGGGATTCTCAATCCAGGCAAGGTGTTGCCCATCAGTTGAACCTCGTCAAGCCGCCTGCGCCAACTCGCGCCGCGCGGCAACGATGGCTTGCTTCAAGTCGTCCCACAGATCGTCGGCGTCTTCGATGCTGAAGCCAGATTTCACTGCTTCGCCGCGAGCTGCATTTCTTGCTGGCGCCGGCGATCGGCGCGTTGCATGAAGTACCAGCCAATCACGCCGATGGTTGACACGGTCACAATCAAGATCGTTGCTAGCGCATTGATTTTTGGGCTCACGCCCATGCGCGCCGACGAAAACACCTGCATCGGCAAGGTGGTCGACGATGGCCCAGACACAAAACTCGCCAGCACCAAATCATCGAGTGACAGCGTGAACGCCAGCAGCCAGCCGGACATCAGTGCCGGCGCGATGATCGGTAAGGTAATCACAAAGAACACCTTGATCCGGTTGGCGCCTAAATCCATCGCCGCCTCTTCCAACGAGCGATCCAGTTCGGCCAAGCGTGAGCTGATGACCACCGTGACAAAAGCCATGCACAACGTCACATGGGCGATCCAGATGGTCAGCATGCCACGCGCGAAATCCAAGCCCGTCCAAGCCGATAAAGAAACAAACAACAACAGCAAAGACAGACCGGTGATCACTTCTGGCATGACCAATGGCGCGGTAATCATGCCGCCAAACAGCGTTTTGCCGGGAAACTTGCGCATGCGTGTCATCACCATCGCCGCCATAGTACCGAGCACGACCGATGCGCAAGCGGTGTAAAAGGCAATCCGGAAACTGACCCATGCGGCGTTCAACATTTGTTCGTCTTGGAATAACTCGCCGTACCACTTGGTCGAGAAACCCGACCACACCGTGACGAGGCGGTTTTCGTTGAACGAATAAATAATCAAACTGAGCATCGGCGCATACAGAAAGAAAAACCCAAGGGCCAGAAACAGCCAACCCCATTTGCTGCTGCGGGCTTGGCTCATGATTTGGGCTCCACAGGGCTTGTTTTTTTCATTGCCGACGCCAATAGGCGTTTCATGACAACCTCCCTTCCATTTCCTTCGACTGCGCTCGATGGAAAATCATGATCGGGACGATCAGTAATGCCAGCATCACCATGGCCACCGCCGACGCAACTGGCCAATCGCGATTGTTGAAGAATTCTTGCCAAAGTACGCGGCCAATCATCAGGGTATCGGGGCCGCCAAGCATTTCCGGGATCACAAACTCACCCACCACTGGAATGGCGACCAACATGCAGCCAGCGATAATTCCGGCTTTAGATAATGGCAAGGTCACCTTCAGAAAGGCCTGCCAGGGTTTGGCGCCCAAATCCGATGCAGCTTCCAGCAAACGGTGATCGTGTTTCACCAAATTAGTATACAACGGCAATACCATAAACGGCAGATAGGCATAAACGATGCCGATATAAACCGCAATTGGCGTATGCAGTAATTTCAATGGCGCATCAATCAGGCCAATATCCATTAGGAAATTATTAATCAGACCATTGGGCTTTAAAATCCCCACCCAGGCGTAGATGCGAATCAAAAATGACGTCCAGGACGGCAGAATAACCAGCAGCAATGCGATGTTACGTGTCGATGGATTCATCTGCGAGATCGCATACGCCATCGGATAACCAATGAGCAGGCAGAATGTTGTGGCAATGACCGCAATTTTTAGCGAACTCAAATAGGCTTTGATATACAAGCTATCGCCAAGTAGATATAGATAGTTTTCGCCGCGCAATTTCAGCACAGGAAAACCATCAACCCAATACAGAATATCGGTGTACGGCGGCATCGCAATGGCCGCCTTGGCAAACGATATCTTCAGTGCGATCAAAAATGGAATGGCGAAAAACAACAACAGCCACAGAAAAGGAATTAAAATCAGACCCCAACGGCTGCCCGGAATAAATCGTCGCCAGCGTGCGCTCATGATGGCAGCACCACGCCTTCCAGATCGCCCCAAGAAACCCATACCGGGTCATTCCAAGTAAATCCTTCTGACGCCCATCGTTGTTGATTAACGAAATTGCACATCACCTTGCTGCCGCGATCCAGGCGAACGTGATAGACCGAATGGCTGCCGAAATAAGCGATATCTTCGATGCTGCCATGCGCTTTGTTATGCGGCTCTGGCGGCTCCTCTTTGCTAATGCGAAGTTTCTCCGGCCGCAACGCAAAAGCCACATCCATGCCGGTGAATCCAGTCACGCCGTGCGCGACAAAAATGGGGTCGGGCAGCGCCGGGCTATTGATGGTGACGAAATCCTTTTCGTCTTTGTCGATCTTGCCCTCGAATAGATTGACCGAGCCGATAAATTCTGCCGTGTAACGACTATTGGGCTGCTCATAGATTTCATCTGGAGAGCCAATCTGGCGGATACGCCCTGCCTCCATGACGGCAATACGATGTGCCATCGTCATTGCCTCTTCCTGATCGTGCGTTACCATCACGCAAGTGACACCGAGCGTTTCGATAATGTTGACTAATTCCAGCTGCATTTGTGAGCGCAATTTCTTGTCGAGCGCGCCCATGGGCTCATCGAGCAACAGCAATTTCGGACTCTTTGCCAAAGACCGCGCCAGCGCCACCCGCTGCTGCTGGCCGCCGGACAACTGGTGCGGTTTGCGTTTGGCAAATTTGCTCATCTGCACCAGCGTCAACATTTCCGCTACGCGTTTTTCAATGTCCCCTTTGCTGGCGCCGTCTTGTTTCAGTCCAAAAGCAATGTTTTGTTCCACGTTCATATGCGGAAACAAAGCGTAGGACTGAAACATCATATTGACGGGGCGCTGATACGGCGGCAGCGAGGTCAAATCCTGCCCAGCTAAAATAATGCGACCGGCGGTCGGTTTCTCAAAACCTGCCAACGCTCGCAATAACGTCGATTTACCGCAGCCAGAAGCGCCTAACAACGCAAAAATCTCGCCCTTGCGAATGTTGATGCTGACGTCATCGACGGCCACAAAACCATCGAACTCCTTGCGCACCGTATCAATGACCAGATAATCGTCGACGCCCCGTCTATCGGGCCGGCCCGGGGTGGCTGCAGGGGCTTGCGAGTTGCTAGGCGTCATCGTTGAATCCTAGTTGTTGGCTTCTGGTTGTGGGTTGTTGGTTGGTGGTTGCCAACCAACAACCAATCACTGTCCGGTCTTGATCGTCGTCCAGGAGCGGTTAAAAATGCGGTCAACTTCGGGAGGAATTACCGCCAAATTGAATAGCGTTGCTTGTACTTCTGGGGTCGGGTAGACGCGTGGATCATTACGGATGTCTTCGCTGACCAGTGGTTTGGCGGCGGCGTTGGCGCTGGCGTAAGCGACGTAATTTTGGATGCCGGCCATCACGTCAGCGCGCAGCATGTAGTTAATAAAGAGGTACGCGTTGTTCGGATGGGTGGCGTCTTTGGGGATCGCCATCATGTCAAACCACATTGGTGCGCCCTGTTTGGGGATGCTGTAGCCCACTTTGACGCCTTTGCCAGCCTCTTCCGCGCGGTTGGCGGCCTGCAGCACGTCACCGGACCACGCAATAGCTAGACAGGCATCGCCGTTGGCCAATGCGTCTACCACCTGGGAAGAATGGAACTGAGTGACGTACGGGCGGATTTTCTGCATCAGATCAACACCCTTTTTGATCACCGCTGGGTCAAAGCTATTCGGCTCCTCACCCAGGTATAGCAGTGCGATGGGCAGAACTTCGGACGGCGTATCTAAAATGTAGACGCCGCAATCGGTCATCTTAGAAATGTACTCGGGCTCAAAAATCAGCTTCCAATCATCGATCGGTGCGTTTTCGCCGAGGCGTTCCTTGAGCTTGTCTTCGTTGAATGCGATGCCAGTGGTGCCCCATAGATAATTGACTGCATGGGCGTTGTCTTTGTCGTTCTGTGCGATCGCGGCCTGCAAGACGGGATCCAAATTGCCGTAGTTCGACAGCTTGCTCTTGTCCAACGGCATAAATACGCCGGCTTTAATCTGCCGCGCCAGAAAGGTCAGCGAGGGCACAACGACGTCATAACCCGACTTGCCGGTCATCAGCTTGGCTTCGAGCACCTCGTTGCTATCGAACACATCGTAGGTGACCTTGATGCCGGTCTCTTTCTCAAAGTTTGCGATGGTGTCCTCTGCGATGTAGTCAGACCAATTCAGCACGTTAACAATCTTGGGTTCCTCCGCGGCTTTGGTCGGGGCGGTGCCCATTGGCGCCGTTGGCGCCTCATCCTTGCCACAAGAAACGATTCCAACGCAGGCCAGCGCCAGCAGACTAAAGCGTAATTTCATCGATGTGCTCTCCTTGAGGTGTTTTTGGCAGCTCGTTGCCGAGGCTGAGAGGTGTTTTTGGCAGCTCGTTGCCGAGGCTGGGTTCAGAGTAGGTGTTTTTCCCATTGTGCGGTCTTCAAGTCAATTCTTTGGCGGTCATATCGAGCGACTTCCAGGCTTTTTCAACCAATTCATCGATCTGGCTGCGGCTGATGATCAGCGGCGGCGACAGCAACATCGAATCAAAAGTGGCGCGCAGGATCAAGCCATTGCGCAGCGCGATGTCGCGGCATAACACGCCGACTTTGCCGCGCTCTGCAAAGTACTTACGTTGCGCCTTATCCGGTACCAGTTCCAGCGCACCGACCATGCCGGCAATTCGGGCTTCTCCAACCAGCGGGTGCGCGGCCAGTTCCATCCAACGCTGTTGCAGGTAAGGTCCGGTATCGCTCTTACAGGTGTCGACGATGTGTTCTTCCTGCAAGATGCGAATGTTCTCTAGGGCCACCGCACAACAGACCGGGTGACCCGAATAGGTGTAACCGTGCGCCAGCTCGCCGCCCTGATTGGCCAAAACGCTGGCGACGCGGTCATTGAACATCGCCGCGCCCAGCGGGATGTAGCCACTGGTCAGGCCTTTGGCGATGGTCATGATGTCCGGGCGAAACCCAAAATACTGCGAGCCAAACCATTCGCCGGTGCGACCAAAGCCGCAGATCACTTCGTCGGCAACCAGAAGCACATCGTACTTGCGACAAATGCGCTCAATTTCGGGCCAATAGCAGAGCGGCGGGATATACACGCCAATCGCACCCATAATCGGTTCGCCGATAAATGCGGCGACGCGCTCCGGGCCCAGTTGCAGAATTTTTTCTTCTAATCGCCGTGCGGCGAGTAACCCATATTCCTCTGGCGATAAATCGCCGCCATCGGCAAACCAGAACGGCGGATCTATGTGTGCGATATCCGGAATGGGCAATCCGCCCTGCGCGTGCATGCCTTTCATGCCACCCAGGCTGGCGCCAGCCACGGTTGAGCCGTGATAACCATTAAAACGACCGATGAAAATATTCTTTTGCGGCTGATCCTGCACCGCCCAGAAATGTCGCACCATGCGCAAAATGGTGTCATTCGCCTCTGAGCCCGAATTGGCAAAAAAGGCGTGGTTTAAATCGTAGGGTGTCAGCTCAGCCAGTTTCGCCGACAAGCGCACCGTGGGTTCGGTGGTGCATTGGAAGAAGCTGTTGTAATAAGCCAACTGAGTCATTTGTTTGGCGGCGGCCGCGCCTAATTCGGCACGCCCATAACCAATATTCACGCACCACAAGCCCGCAAAAGCGTCCAGCATTTTGCGACCTTCTTCATCCCAGACATACACGCCCTCGCCACGCGTCAACAAGCGCGTGCCTTTTTTTGCCAACGCGGCATTGTCGTTGAACGGATGCAGGTGATAAGCAGCGTCGAGTTGTTGCAGAGTGCGGGTGTCGGACATGTGGGGTTCCGGTTTTTTCAAAGAAAAGGCGGGACTGGGATTTGGTGGATGGATAGGTATGCTCGGCCGCCTCACACCGTCAACAACAAAAACTCGCGTTCCCAGGAGCTGATGACGCGCAAATAGGTCTCGTACTCCTTGCCTTTGACGGCGGCGTAACAGTCGACAAAGCGCTCACCGAGTAGCGTGCGCAGTGGTTTGCAGACTTTCAACTCCAGCAGAGCGCCTTCCAGCGAGCGCGGCAGGGCATAACCCTTGTGTTGGGCGCTGCCAGTCAGGGCTTCGGTGGGCAGCAGTTTTTCGATGATGCCCAAGTAGCCGCAGGCTAAAGTGGCCGCCATCGCCAAGTACGGATTGGCATCGGAGCCAGCGAAACGGCTCTCGACGCGGGTGTTCTCCAACGTGTCCATTGGCACCCGCAAGCCGCAGGTGCGATTGTCATAACCCCATTGCACATTGATCGGCGCGACTTGGCCGATCGCAAGGCGCCGGTAGGAATTCACATTAGGCGCGAAAAACGGCATGGCCATCGGCACGTATTTCTGCAGCCCGGCCAGGTAATGCATGAAGATTGGGCTCTGCAAACCCACTTTTTCGCCGGCGAACACGTTTGCACCGGTTTTGGCGTCCAGCAGGCTCTGGTGAATGTGCATGGCGCTGCCCGGTTCGTTCTCCAGGGGTTTGGCCATGAAAGTGGCGTAAATGCCGTGCCGTAGTGCGGCTTCACGCATGCTGCGTTTGAACGAAAATACTTGGTCGGCGCGCGACAGCGCGTCTTTGTGCTCGAAATTGACTTCCAATTGTCCGGCGCCGGATTCGTGGATTAGCGTGTCGACGTCGAGTTCCATGGTTTCGGCGTAGTCGTACATCAAATCCAAAATCGGGTCGAACTCGTTGACCGCATCAATGGAATACGATTGCCGCGCCGTCTCCGGGCGGCCTGAGCGGCCAGCTGGCGGCTGCAGTGGAATATCCGGATCGGTATTTTTCTGCACCAAGAAAAACTCCAACTCCGGCGCCACCACCGGCTGCAGACCCAGTTCTTCATACAGGGCCAGCACCCGGCGCAACACATTACGTGGCGCTAGATCGTGCGGTCGGCCTTCACGGGTGTAACAGTCGTGAATGATCTGCGCCGTCGGATCGCTTGCCCACGGCACCATGCGCACGGTGTCCGGATCAGGACGCAAATACATATCCGAATCCGACGGCGACACCAATTCATCGTATTCATCCGGGTAATCGCCGGTGACCGTGGTGGCGAAAATGCCCTCCGGCAGACGCGTGCCGTAGTCATGCGAAAATTTGGCCGCCGGGATGATTTTGCCGCGCGCGTTGCCGGTGAGGTCCGGCACCAGACACTCAACTTCGGTGATACGACGTTCTTTCAGCCACAATTTCAGCGTGCTTTCTTGTTGCTCGGCGCTGGGGTGGCGTTTGCCGCTCTTCTTGCGAGCCATGGGATTTACTCAAGTTTTTGATTGTGCGCGCAGTTGCACGGCGGCAGCGAAACGCTGAAAAATCCCCAAATAAAAGGGATTCTCGGTTACGCGCCACTCTGGATGCCATTGCACCGCGAGCAAGAAAGTATCTGGGGAATCCAAGCGCACTGCTTCGATCAAACCATCGGGTGCAACGCCTTCAACGATCAGACCCCGGCCTAATCGCGAAATGCCCTGGCCGTGCAGCGAATTGACCATAACCGATGCGCTAGCCGCGATTTGCGCCAGCACGCCGCCGGGGCTGAGCTGCAGTGCGTGCGCCGGGCCATACTGGCGATCCAAGGGCTGGCTCAGATCTTCGCGATGATCGTGGTAGCCATCCGTCTCGTGGACTTTTTGCAGCAAACTGCCACCAAAAGCGACGTTGACCTCCTGGAAACCGCGACACACGGCCAACAAAGGAATTCCTAAGCGCACCGCGATATGGATCAGCGACAGTGTCGTCGCATCGCGCTGCGGATCGTGGAAATTGCCCGCAAAACTGGGCTCATCGCTGTAGTGGTGCGGCTCAATATTGCTATGCGAGCCGGTCAGCAAAATGCCGTCAAAATGGGGCAACAAGGCCTCCAAATCGACCGGTGGGTCAAGTGAGGGCAGCAACAACGGCGCACCGACACCGGCATCTAGCAACGCGCGGATGTATTTCTCGCCAACCGCTTGAAACGGATGCAGACCGATCTGTTTGCGATCAGCCGGAACAGCAATGAGGGGTGCTCTACGCATACGCAGTCAGGCTTTAGAGTTGCCGAAAGGTACGCGGACTGGTTGATTTTTTCAACGGGGTTGAGAGCCGGTTGCGGTCGCTCGACGCAAGAGGGGTTTGAACCCGCCCCTACAGGTGCACTGTTGATGTTGCCGCGCCTGCAGTTGCTTACGCAGTCGCGCTTCACCCCGTTGAGTATTTTTTACGCCGCGCGCCTTTTGTTAGTATCTCGCCACCCCACCGTGACGAGTTGATCATGCGCGAGTACGTCTTGCCAGCCGCTGATGCGGCCGTGCTGCACCAAATTCCGGGCTGCGAAATGATCGACTTGATCTTGCCCGATTTGAACGGCTTGTTGCGTGGCAAGCGCATTACTCGCGATGCCTTGAGCAAAATTTACGAGTCCGGCGTGTGTTTGCCGATGTCCTTGATTGCCACTGATATCACCGGCAACACGGTTGAGGAGACCGGGTTGGGTTATGCAATTGGGGATGAAGACCGCATTTGCCGGCCGGTGCCGGGCAGTTTGCGCAGCGTGCCGTGGCAGAACAAACCGATGGCGCAATTGTTGTTGAGCATGGAAGACGCCAATGGTGGGGTGTTTGCCGCCAACCCGCGCGAGGTGCTCAAACAAGTGTTGGATCGTTACAGCGCCCTGGGCTTGACACCGGTGGTTGCGGTGGAGTTGGAGTTCTACCTGCTGGACGCGCAACTGACGGTTGAAGGTCGGCCGCAAACCTCGATTAATCCGGCGACGGGTTCGCGTAATCGCGCCACGCAGGTTTATTACATGGAAGATCTGAATGATTATCAGACTTTCACCGATCGACTAGCCGATGTATGCCGCGGCCAAGCGATTCCCGCCGATACCGCGGTGGCTGAATATGCGCCGGGCCAGTTTGAAATTAATCTAAAACACCGCGCCGATGCTTTACAGGCCTGCGATGATGCGATTTACCTGAAGCGTGCGATCAAAGCGGTCGCCGCGCAACAGAAAATGCTGGCCAGTTTTATGGCCAAACCCTTTGTCGATCAGGCCGGCAGTGGCATGCATATTCATGTCAGTTTGCTAGATGGCGAAGGCCGTAATGTATTCGCCGGCACGCCTGCGTCGCCAGCTGCACCGATGTTGCACGCCATTGGCGGGCTGCAAGCTGCGTCGCGTGATTGCATGTTGATGTTTGCGCCACATGCCAATAGTTATCGACGTTTTGTGTTAAACGCGTTTGTGCCGTTAAATGATTGCTGGGGCTTCAATAACCGCACGGTGGCGATGCGTATTCCGCATAGCGACGCCGCTAACGCACGTATTGAACATCGAATTGCCGGTGCCGATGCGAATCCCTATTTGGTTACCGCCGCGGTGCTCGCTGGCATGTTACACGGCATCGAAAACCGCGCCGATCCGGGACCGCCGGTGGTCGGCAACGCCTACGAGCAAACCGAGCCACGCAGTCTTTACTGGCGGGAAACCATCGGCGATTTTCTGTCCAGTGATTTCATCGCACAAACCTTCGGCACGCAGTTTCGACATATCTACGGCCAGCAGAAATCAAAAGAACTGCGCAGTTTTTACACCGAAGTGACGACACTGGAGCATGAGTGGTATTTGCGGCAGGTGTGAGGCAGCGTGACTGAGCGACGGCGCCACTTTTCCTGGGTTTGGACTTGTCCAAACGCTTCTGCTTCGGCTTTTCATAATCGCGCAACCGGATTTCGTGATGCCGCCAGCCCATGTTGATTCTTGGTATGCCGCCAGCGCCCATGCGGCGCCGGCTTGTCCGACTTTGCAAGGTACGGAGCGGGCTGATGTGGTGGTGCTCGGTGCTGGCATTGCCGGGCTGTCCACTGCCATTGAATTGGCGGAGCGCGGCTATCGGGTCATTGTGCTGGAGGCTCAGCGCGTGGCTTGGGGGGCTTCGGGGCGCAGTGGTGGTCAGCTGATATTTGGCTACGGTTGCGACATGAGCACGATCCAGGCACAACTCGGCCTTGCGGACGCGCGCAAATTGTTCGACTGGTCGGTAGAAGGCGTAGCGATGATTGCGCAGCGTTGCGCTCAATATCAGATTGATTGTGATTTGCGCCCTGGCCATGCGCATGCCGCAATCAAAGCGCGTCAGGTTGACGAATTAAAGCGTTGGCAGGACGATTTGCAGTCCAATTATGGCTATTTGGGCACGCAGCTTTGGGATCGTGCGCGTTTGCAGCAAGATTTAGCGAGCGAGCACTATCGGGCGCTGTTATTTGATCCGCGCAGTGGGCACTTACATCCTTTGAATTACACGCTGGGATTAGCGCGAGCGGCCTTAGCACTCGGCGTGCGAATCTTTGAGGACAGCCAAGTTGAACGGATTGTCGAAGGGGCCGAAGTGTGGTTTCGCACCGCACACGGTGAGGCGCGCGCCGATTTTGGGGTGCTTGCTGGCAATGCTGGGTTAAGTGGTCTACTGCCCAAGCTGGAATCAAAAATCATGCCGGTGGGCACTTATATTTGCGCCAGTAAACCACTGGGGCAGCGTGCCAGCGCGCTGATCAAAAATAATATGGCGGTGGCTGATATCAACTTTGTACTCGATTATTTCCGTTTGAGCAGTGATCAGCGCATGTTATTTGGCGGTCGGGTGAGTTATTCGGGCATTGACCCGCCAGCGCTAGGCGCCCGTATGCGCAAGCGGATGCACACGGTGTTTCCGCAGCTCAGCGACGTGGATATCGATTATGTGTGGGGCGGTTACGTGGATATCAGCATGAATCGCGCGCCACATTGGGGGCGTATCGGCGGCAATCTGTACTTTGCACAAGGGTTTTCTGGCCACGGCATGGCAGCCGCAGGTTTGGCCGGGCGGGTGATCGCCGAGGCCATCAACGGCCAGGCCACACGTTTGGATGTCTACCAACGCCTTGTCCACCACAATTTCCCCGGTGGCCGTGCGCTGCGCACGCCAGCGCTGGTGTTGGCGATGCTGTGGTTTCGACTGAAAGATTTGCGACCCTAAGGGCTCGTAAGGAAATAACTTGGACTTTTGGCCGTCGGATTGGGATGC
>CAZLSB010000044.1:0-20822 GCA_964561825.1 uncultured Xanthomonas sp. | reverse complement strand
ATCCGCTCGGAGCCACCCAACGCATCTCACGCGCAAAGTCCGACAGGCTGCTAGCCAGGCTGTTTCGCCTACTAACCCCGTTTGCCGCATTGTTCCGTTTGGCTTCAGGTGTACGCTAACTGCAAGATCAAGGAGAGTGCCGGTGAACCGTTTGATTCCGTTATTGCTGCTCTTGTTGGCTCCCGCGGCCCACACGCTGCAACCGCCGCCACCGCCGCCTCCGCCGCCACCGCAGGTGTGGATTGATCCGAGCAGTGGTTTGCAGCCAATCGTGTTGGGTGATGTGGATATCCAGATTCGTACGCGTGGTTTTATTGCGCGCACCACCTTGGATTTACGTTTCGACAATCCCAACGCACGTGTTTTGGAAGGCGAATTCGTATTTCCGCTGGCCGCCGGGCAAACCGTCGCCGGTTACGCGCTGGAGGTGAATGGCGCCATGCGTGAGGGCGTGGTGGTCGATAAAGAAACCGCACGGGTTGCCTTTGAAGAAACCTCGCGGCAGCGCATTGATCCGGGTTTGGCCGAATTGACCGCTGGCAATGTGTTCCGCACCCGGCTTTATCCAATTCCGGCCAATGGCAGCAAACGGGTGCGCTTGCATTTGGAAGCCACTTTGACCGATCAGGGTGATAGTTGGCGCTATCTGCTGCCGATGCAATTCAAAGACGCCGTTGGGCGTTTGCATATCCGCGCACAAACCTCGTTGAGCGCTAGCGCCCCGCTCGGCGATGACATGCAAGTGGACCCGGATCTACGCTTTGATCGCAGTGAATCGGCGTGGATTGCCGAATTTACCCGCCAGAATGTGCGTCCGCGCAGTGAGCTGGCGTTTCGCATCCCGAAATCTGGCCCTGCGCAGGTTGAAGCCGCCGATGTGTTTGATCCGGCATGGCGCAGTGTGATCGCGTTAATCGACAGTGGCCGACCGCAAGGCAACAAAGCCGACAAAGCGCGCCGCTTGGCGATCTTCTTTGATGCCTCAGCCAGTGCTCAGAACCGCAATAGGCAGCGCGAACGCGCGGTGCTGGAGGCCTATTTGCGCGCGCTCGGCAATGTGGAAGTGCGCTTGGTCGCGTTTCGTAACGACGCTGATCCTGCGCAGCGTTTTGATGTACGCGGTGGCGATGCCAGCAAATTGTTGCAGGCCATCGATGCCTTGCCGCTCGATGGTGGCAGCAGTTACGGGGCGATCAATCTGCGCGCGGTAGGCGTGGTTGATCAAGTGCTGATCATCGGCGACGGCTTGAGTAATTTTGGGCCATCCGAACCGAATCTAGTGGCGGCTAACGGCGTGCGACCGCCAGTGCAGGTGATGCATGCCGCGCAAAGCGCCGACCACGCACGCCTGGCGCGAATAGCGCGTGCGGGCGGCGGTAGCGTGCTGGATTTGGCTACCCGTAGTGATGCCAAAGATGCCGCGCAACAGCTGTTGCAGCGCAATTGGCGCTTATTGTCGGCGCGCACGGTGGGTGGCGAGTGCCGCGAGATCAGCCCCAGCGCACCCACGCCGGTGCAATCAACGCTGACCATCGCGGCGCGCTGCAAAGGGCGCGGCGAACTACAACTGCAGTTTGGCTACGGCGAGGGCGAGGGCGTAGCGCGCACGTTCCGCTTTGGCGAGGCCGAACCCAGTGCCGAGCCGCTGGCGCAAACCGTGCACCGCTTGTGGGCGCAGGCGTGGCTGGCTGAATTGGCCAGCGCCGCAAAACCGGATAGCGCCGCGATGATCACGCTGGGCAAGCGCTATGGCGTGGTCACCCAGGGCACCTCGTTATTGGTGTTGGATCGCATTGAAGACTATGTGCGCTACCGCGTGGAGCCCAAAGAAGCGCCGCTGTTGGCGCAATACAAACAACTGATCGAGGCGCAAGGCAAGCCCATCGCCGATCCCGGCCGCGAGGCGCGCTTGCAATCCTTACGGCAACGTTGGCAGGAATTTCGCGACTATCACGCCGCCACTTATCCGGGAATCGAGAGTCTTTTGCTGCCGATGGTGCAAGGCGAGGCGGCAGCTTGGCACAATGCCGGTGACAAGGCGCAGCTGGCGGGTTATCAAGAAGCGCAAACCCTGCTCAAACGCTCGCAGGCCTTGCTGGCGCGCTGGCTACGCGAAGGTGCTGAGCCCACCGCACGCGCCAGTTGGGAGCGAGAAGCGGCGCAGATCGTGCTGGCGATGGAGAGCTTGCGCGAGCGACGCATCGCGATGCCACAGGTCGCAGGGCCAGATTTGGATATGGGCGCCAACGGTGCGTCATTGGCCGACGCGGTGAGCGAATCATTGGTAGCGCCACAGGCGGAAATGGCGCGCGACGATGCCCCGCGCCCAGTTTCGGCGGCCTCATCCCCGCAGGTGCCCGCTGCGGCGATGGCAGGTGCGATGGCACCTGGCCAGCCGCAAGCGCGCCGCGAGCGTGCTGCCGCTGCTGATGAGGCGGCAAAAGCGCTGGCCGGTGATTCGGTCAGTGCCGCGGTTGCAGCCACGAGCGCGCGCATCGAGTTGTCCGGTTGGAATCCGGACACGCCCTATTTGGACGAGATTCGCGATGCCGCTGATCCGTATGCGGCGTACCTAGAACAACGCGAAGTGCACGGGCAAACACCCGCGTTTTTTCTGGATGTTGCCGATTTTCTGCGTGAGCAAGCCAAAGCACCCCGCTTGGCCTTGCGCGTATTGTCCAATTTGGCCGAACTCGACACCGAAAACACCGCATTGACGCGAGTGCTGGCGTATCGATTATCGCAATGGAATTTGCATGCATTGGCGGTGCCGCAGTTTGAGTTCGCGCTAACACAGCGACCGGAAGAACCGCAAAGTTATCGCGATTTGGGTCTCGCGCTGGCGCGCCAGCAGGGCCCAGACCGCGCGCGTGCGGTGGAAATGCTCTGGCAGGTGGCGATCGGCGAATGGCACGGCCGTTTCCCGGACATCGAGATCATCGCGCTGCACGAGTTGAACGATGTGCTGGCGCAGGCGCAAAACCAGTCGGTCGACGTTAAAAAACTGGGTATCCCCGTCGATTTGCTTGATCCGGCCGCGGTTGGCCTGCGCGTGGTTTTGAGTTGGGATGCCGATAACACCGATATCGACCTATGGGTGGTTGATCCGAGCGGCGACAAAGCGGTGTATAGCCAACCACGCACCCGCACCGGCGGCCATATGAGCCGCGATTTTACCGGCGGTTATGGCCCGGAAATTTTCAGCATCCGCCGCCCTTTGCCGGGCACCTACATTGTGATGGCCAATTATTTTGGCGATCGCCGGCAGAGTTTGACCGGCCCGGTCACTATTCAATTGGAGTTCCAAACCCGTTTTGGCACCGCCAACAGCGAACGCGTTTCCACCACCCGACGTTTGGAAAGCGGCAGTCAAACCATTGAAATCGGCAAGTTCAAAGTAGGCGCGGCGCCGCAGCGGCCGGCGCGTGCCTCGCAATGACGAATCAAAGACTTACGATGTTCGTTATGGAAAGCAGTAAGCAGCAGCCTGTGGGTGCGAGCTTGCTGGCGATCTGGGCTGCGGAGTTTTCATCAGCGCCGCGAACAAGCGCGCTCCCAGTGCGCCCGGGAGGGCGCACATACAGTGGTGAAAGTCCATGTCGGGGTAAGTCAAGGCCCGTAGCTGGAGATAACCGCGTCGCAGCGATGCGGGGTGGGCAGCAATCCGAGGCGAACTGGCGGTCTGTAGGCAACGAACTCGATTCGGCGGCGAATAGCGACGAGCGTGCTGGGAGTGTGCGAGTCTGAAAATCACCGGTCACGCTGAGGTTGTCATGCAAAGCGATGATCGGGTTCATCTTCGGTATCGCATTGTGTAGCGGTTGGTTCTATCACCCGGTGGAGAACGTTGATGGAAACTGAATCGCTAGCGCTCAGTGGCAAAACGACGGCAAACAGTAAGCGCCGCATTCGCTTGCGCGGCATGCAAGCGGCATGCGGTGTGGCGCTGCTGGAGGCGGTCCCTGGCGGTTTGGAGCTTGCCCGGCTGGTGGGGGTCGATCCGCTCAACTACGCCCGGCGGCAGATGTTGTTGGACCTCGGAATCGTATCGAATCCCGAGCTCGGCGACCCACGCGTTGATAACAAGATGTCTAGGCGAGCGAGCACCCAAGTCACCTTGGGCGTCGTCGGTGTGGCTACGCGGGTTCTGAAAGGCACGCGTTATGCCGGCGCCGTGGTCAAACGCGCGGGTCTGCTGGTCACGGTAGTGGTGTCGGTGACGTCTGCCATTGGCGCGTATCGGCAGGTGACCGAGGTCGGTTTCGCTGCGCTCGGCGTAGATCCAGCAACGTAGTCGCCGTCCAGATTTAACTTAGGCCCGCGAAAAGGCCGCGCGGGCCGCCTAGCAGCCACCCGCCCAGCCTCACAACGCATCTAACGCGCTAAGCCCGACAGGCTGCTAGAACTTTTTCTCAATCTGTCAGATGCAGAATGGACGAAGCTTGCGCATTCCCACGGCGCGCTCGCGTAGTCTTTCCTACTCTCGAATGAATGTACTACGCACCGTGACCTATTCAAGTAATGACGATCTTTTGATCATCGCTGGCAAGGCCTATCACTCTCGATTATTGACCGGCACTGGCAAATTCAAGGACTTGGAAGAGACCCGCTTAGCCACCGAGGCGGCTGGAGCGCAGATCGTCACCGTGGCGATTCGGCGCACCAATATGGGTCAAGACAAAAACCAGCCGAATTTGCTGGACGTGCTGCCGCCAGATCGCTACACGATCTTGCCCAATACCGCGGGCTGTTTTAGTGCCGACGAAGCCGTGCGCACCGCGCGTTTGGCGCGCGAACTGCTGGATGGCGCGCCTTTGCTGAAGTTGGAGGTGCTGGCGGAGACCAAAACGCTGTTCCCGGATATCGTCGAAACGCTGAAAGCCACCGATATCCTGGTGCGCGAGGGTTTCCAGGTGATGGTCTACACCAACGACGATCCGGTCGTAGCGCGTGAATTTGCCAAACGCGGCTGCGTTGCGGTGATGCCGCTGGCGGCGCCGATCGGATCGGGTTTGGGAATTCGTAATCCGTACAACATCTTGACCATCGTCGAAGAAAAAACCGTGCCGATTCTGGTCGATGCCGGTGTGGGCACGGCGTCTGACGCGGCGGTCGCGATGGAACTCGGTTGCGACGGTGTGTTGATGAACACGGCGATCGCCGGCGCGCGTGACCCGATTTTGATGGCCTCGGCGATGCGCAAAGCCATCGAAGCCGGTCGCGAAGCCTTTTTGGCCGGCCGCATTCCACGCAAGCGTTTTGCCAATGCGTCCTCGCCGATGTCGGGATTGATTGAGTGACCGCGAGTGAAGCTGCAGACCAGCAATCGCCCAAGCATCGGGCGATCAAGAGTTATGTGTTGCGCCAAGGCCGCACCACAGACGCGCAGCGCGAGGCCCTGGAGCGCGATTGGCCGCGTTTTGGTCTGGATTGGCCGCGCGCCATGGCCGCGCCTACGCAGTGGTTCGGCGCGCCGCTGCCCGTCGTGCTGGAGATTGGATTCGGCAATGGCGAAGCGCTCGCCGCGGCCGCAGCCAGCGATCCGGCGCGCGCTTACCTGGGTATCGAAGTACATCGCCCCGGCGTGGGTCGCGTGCTGCGCGACATCGCCGCGCGCGATCTGAGCAATGTGCGGGTGATTTCCGCCGACGCGGTTGAAGTGCTGCGTGAGGGCATCGCACCAGCCAGTCTGGACGAAGTGCGTTTGTACTTCCCCGACCCTTGGCACAAAGCGCGGCACCATAAACGGCGCATCCTGCAGCCGGCCTTTGTTGAACTCATCGCCAGCCGCTTGCGCATGGGCGGCCTATTTCATTTAGCCACCGACTGGGAGCCCTACGCGCTGTGGATGCGTGAAGTGCTGGATGGCAGCCCGCAATTTGATAACCTGGGCGGCGCCGCCGGCTATGTAACGCGCCCCGCCGGTCGTATTGAAACCCACTTCGAACGCCGCGGCCGTAAGCTCGGCCATGGCGTTTGGGACTTGCTCTACGAACGCTGCTGAGCGGGCGGGCGCTGGCGCGGATTGAAAGCAGGGCTCTCTACTCTGCTATGAGCGCATGCATATCGTGACTCATTGATTCGTCATTGCGAGGTCTTCGACGCGACAGCGGCCACGGCCGTGGCAACCCAGGGACGTTGGCGGTGGCTTTGAGCGAACGTCCCTGGATTGCCGCGGTCGCCGTGGTTCCCTCGCAATGACGAGTCTTTGCGGTTCAGGTGCGCCGTTTCCGACGGGAACTGAGATCTCGCAACGATGATCCTAGACAATTCATGCGAAGACTTTTGGGTGTTTGGTTCCGGCTCGTCTGGCTTAGGAGATGACTCGTTTGGCACCCCGATAACGTCCTTGCCAATAACGGTCATCTAGATGGTCAAGTCGCACTCGCCCACCGTGATTGGGGGCATGCACAAACCGACTTTCGCCCACGTAGATGCCCACGTGCGAAACACCGCGACCACTGGTGTCGAAAAACACCAAATCGCCAGTTTGCAGCGCCTTGCGCGGCACGCCGCGGCTGGCTAACTCGTATTGCCCTTGTGTACTGCGCGGCAGGCGCAGCCCAAATACATCTTGATACAGGTAGACCACGAAACCGGAACAATCAAAGCCGATTTGTGGATCACTGCCGGCGCTGCGATACGGCGTACCCACCAAACCCAATGCCCGAAAGGCCAAATCAGCCAAACGCGGGCCATCCAAGGCTGCTAGGGGTGGGCTTGAAGCTGTGATGCGTGCTGGCTGACTAACACAGCCCGGTAGGATGCCGAGCAAAGCTGCCAACAGTGCCAGCCGGCTTAGACTAGTGCTCATCATCGCCAGAAGATGGGACCGCCGCTTCAGTATCAACTGGCTCGTTGAAATTCAGTGCCTTATCGACGATCGATTGGCCAGAATAACTTTGCCCCAGGCGTTTGGCAGTTTTACGCGCGGTCATGTCTTGGGTAATGCCATCGGACGCCAGCACCAACGCTGCCTTGCGCTCTTCGCTGAGCTGCGTCCAATGGCAATCATCTTCGGCACCGGCCATCGAATAGAGCAGATTCAAAGTGGGCTTAAAGCCTGCCAATTTGACTCGGCGATAGGCCTCAACCGCACCGATTTTGCGCAAGTCTTCATCGCTACGAATACCGATCTGGCGCAGCCAAGCCGCACTCTTTGGCCCGACGTTGCGGATTTTTGAGCTAGGTGCTGCCATGGCATTCCTGTAATCGTGACGGACGCTGGACTGTAACAGACAGCATTTACCTACAAGCGTTCAAGAAGACCGCGGCCAACCTTTCCGCACCGAGTTGGTCCTGCTCATCGAAGCGACCCGGCAGCGGGCTGTCAATGTCGAGCACGCCCAGCAAACTGCCATCACGCATGATCAACGGCACCACCAACTCCGAGCGCGACACGGAATCGCAGGCAATATGGCCGGGAAATTCATGCACGTCGGCAATCCGCATCGTGCTGCGCGTACGCGCCGCAGCGCCGCACACACCACGCTCCAGCGCGATACGCACGCAGGCCGGTTTGCCCTGAAATGGGCCCACCACCAGTTCGCGGCCGTCGAAAAAGTAAAAACCCAGCCAATTGACGTCGGGAAGGCTGTGATAGAGCAACGCGCAGAAATTCGCCGCGTTGGCAATGCGATCAGGTTCACCCGCCAGTAAGTGTTCGGCTTGCGTGGCCAGATCGGCATACAAAGCAGCCTTGTCGGCATGGGTTGCAACATTCATTTCAAACATTGGGAACCTTAATTGTTGCTGGAATGGGCGGCATTTCTGCACAGCTAAAAAAGCGGAGCCGAGCCCTTGTGCGATTGCTTAAACCGCCTTGGTCCAGCGCATATCGGCCACGCCGCCCGGCGGGGCGAAGCTGTCGACCCGCGCGTCGGCCCAGAAGCGCTGAAACACCGCGTGAGTTGGCGTATTGCTGAGCAATTCGCCCGGCCGCACAAAATGATACAGCGTCGCCAACGAGCGCACTTCAGAGCCACTCACCCGGCGGATGATGTGTTCTGGACCCAATTCGCCAGGGTGGCCAAGGCCGGCGGCGCCGATCAGTTCGCGCAGCGCGCGCAGCGTGTTTTGATGGAAGTTTTTGACGCGTTCGGCCTTGTCCGGCACGTCGAGCGCGCGCCAGCGTGAGGGATCTTGCGTGGCAACGCCGGTCGGGCAGTGATCGGTGTGACAGGCTTGCGACTGGATACAGCCGACCGCAAACATAAATCCGCGCGCCGCGTTACACCAATCGGCACCCAGCGCCAGCGTGCGGGCGATGTCGAAGGCGCTGATGATTTTGCCGGCCGCGCCGATGCGGATTTCATCGCGCAGATTCAGGCCGACCAGCGTGTTGTGCACCAGCAACAGCGCCTCGCGCAAGGGTGCGCCCACGTGGTCGGAAAACTCCATCGGCGCGGCGCCGGTACCGCCCTCGCCACCGTCGACGACGATGAAATCGGGGCGAATACCGGTGCTTAGCATCGCCTTGGCGATAGAAAACCATTCCCACGGATGGCCAATCGCCAGTTTGAAGCCGACCGGTTTGCCGCCCGATAGTTCGCGCAATTGCTGCACAAAGCGCAATAGACCTTCGGGCGAATCAAACGCCGAATGGCGTGCGGGTGAGATGCAATCTAGGCCCACCGGAATGCCGCGGGTCGCCGCGATCTCCGGGCTCACTTTGGCGCCGGGTAACACGCCCCCATGACCGGGTTTAGCGCCTTGCGATAGTTTGATCTCGATCATTTTGACCTGATCTAATTGGGATTTTTCCGCAAATTTACTGGGACTAAATACCCCGGCACGCTCACAGGCGCCGAAATAACCCGAGCCCAATTCCCAGACTAAATCGCCACCGCCTTCGCGGTGATACGGGGAGATCGAGCCTTCGCCGGTATCGTGATAAAAACCGCCGCGCCGCGCGCCTTCGTTGAGTGCGTGAATGGCGGTCGGCGACAAAGAACCAAAACTCATCGCCGAGATATTAAAAACGCTGGCCAGATAGGGTTTACTGCACTGGCTGCCGCCAACCGGCACGCGAAAATCATGCATGTCCAAATGCGTCGGCATTAATGAATGATTAATCCATTCATATTGATCGGCATAGACATTCTTTTCCGTACCAAAGGGCCGAGTCTCACGCGCTTGTTTGGCGCGCTGATAGACAATCGAACGTTGTTCCAGCGAAAACGGCACTTCGTCGTTATCCCCTTCGACGATGTACTGGCGCAGCATCGGTCGCACCGACTCAAAAATGCGACGCATATGTCCGACAATCGGGTAATTGCGCAGCAGTGAATGGCGGCGCGCGCGCAAATCGCTAATGCCGATCAGCATAAAAGTGGCGCAGACCAGCGCCAGTACCCACCATGCGATGCCCTGTTGCCACTGCGTCAAAGCCACTGCCAAACCGATGATCGTGGCCAAAAAAGGCCAATAGCGCGGTGCCAACCAGCTCATATCGCCGCCTCCGTTACGCCGTTGAGAAAATCCGCAATCGCTTGGGTCACCGCTGCGGGTGCTTCTATGCTGCTGCTATGCCCGCAGACCGGCAAACACAACAGGCGCGCGCCGGTAATGTGGCTAGCGATGCGCTGCGCTTGCGCGGGCGTGGTGGTGCGGTCTTCATCGCCGGTGAGGACCAAGGTGGGGCAGCGAATGTACTTGAGTTCGTCAAGCACGCTGGCGCGGCCAATCACACCGCCGACCGGCCCAACGATGCGTCTGGGCAAAGAGTGCACGTGGTGGCTCCAGCGCTCCAGCAGTTCGTGCCGCGCCGGATCGTTGCGGAAACTCTTGCCAAACATCAGCGGCAACACCTGCGGCAACAAGGGTGCTGCGCCGAACAACCCGACAAAGGCTTGCATGGCACGAAAGCGCAGCCGCGCGATGAAGGTCTCAGCCACGGCGCTGGTATTGAGCAAGCACAGCGAGCGCAGCAATTCCGGATAACGCGCCGCCAACCGCATGCCCACAAAGCCACCCATCGATAAACCGACAAAATGACAAGGCGCCGCACCGGTAGCGCGAATCAGACCAGCGGCATCGTCGGTCAGCGTATCCATATCAAAACCGCCCGAGGTCGGCGGCGAATCGCCCTGACCACGATGGTCATAGGCGATGACCCGGTAGCGTTTGCAAAGCGCGAGGCGCTGCGCCTCAAACATGTGGTGATCAAGCAGCAATCCGTGCGCGAAAACGATCGTCTGCGGGCCCGCGCCACTCTCAACGTAATGCAATTCGATGCCATTTGTAGCAGCTATAGGCATTGCCAAATCCCCGAACACCGTTGCCCAAGCATGGCCGAGTGCGGCGCACTGGGGAAGCGCTTAGCTAGGGGAAATCTGCAACGCCAGCGCTGGCGACTAATTGATTACTGAGCATCTACCGGAGGCAACAAAAACTGCATGGGAATATGCAGCCGCGCGGCCCAGGCCTTTTCGCTGTGATCCGCACCGGGAAATACCAGCGACAGCATGTGGCGGGGTCCGTAGCCTTTGTCGCGCAGCAATTGATCGACTCGGTCTTGCAGCGCGGGATACCACACATCAATGGTTTCGGTGCCCCGATCCATGTAGATGCGCTGCGCACCCGCGTTGGCAAAATACGTGGCTACCCAGCTCAGCAGCGCTTCCTGCACCGGCACATCGTCCGCCGTCACCGTGCCCGCCCAATGGCTGGACAAACAGGCCGCCGCCCCAAACACGCCTGGGTATTCAGCCAGCGCGTACATCGAAATCAAACCACCCATGCTAGAACCCATGATCACCGTGCTGCTCGGCGCCGGATCAACCGCGTAATGCGCATCGATATGCGGTTTTAGCTCGGTAACCAGAAATTTCAAATAGGCGTCTGAATCCACCGGCCGCGCGAATAAGGCTTCGTCGCCGCGTTTGAGCGTCGCCATACGCGCCTGATCGTCGGCGCTCAACAGCGCAAAAGCGCGTTGCGGAAAATACTCGGAATGGCGCGCTGCGCCACCATTGGCGATGCCCACAATAATAAATGGCCGAGTTTTTCCGCTGCGTATCAGCTCTGACGCCACCTCATCAGCGCGCCATTCCTGGCCATTCCATGTTTGCGTGCCGTCAAACAGCATCTGGCCATCATGCATATACAACACCGCGTACGGCGCGGCCTTCGGGTAACCGTCCGGCAACCAGACATCCACATGGCGCGCCGCAATCAGCGCCGATGCGAACTGCTCCAGACGAACCAGCGTGCCAGCACTCACTTTGGGCAACATCGCGTGCACTGGCTGCGCGAATAAACAGAATAGGGCGAGTAACAGTCGCATAGTGGCATCCTTGGGTTTTGACTCTGCATAGCGCTCCCCATGTTTAATCCCAACCCCGACATCCGTCACTTAGCGATCTGCCCCGGACAGCAGTGCCTGATCGTTGACGATGCGCTGCTGGATCCGCACGCCTGGGTGGAACGCGCTACGCAACATCAGGTCGATTTTACAATGGAATCGCACAATGCCTATCCCGGCGTTGAACTGCGTATGCCTGATGCGCTGTCCGAGCGTTTGGGCGAATTTTTTGCGCGGCATATTCGCGGGCATCTAGGCGCGCGGCGTATGACGCGGGTGCACAGCCGCTTATCGATAGTCACCTTGCCCCCGGCACAGCTGCGGCCTAGGCAATGGATTTGCCACCGCGACCGCATGGGCCTGGGGCCAGACGCCTGCATCGGCGCGTCCGTACTGTACCTGTTTGCTAACCCAGCCTTGGGCGGCACCAATTTCTTCGTGCCGAAACGTCCGGCGGCGCAGATTGACCTGCTGGTCCACGAATCCGGCACCCTGCCCGCCGCTCAATTCAGCCAGAAGTACGCCATCGCGCCGGGCTATTTGACTGAGTCCAATCCGTGGTTCGACAAAGTCTGCAGCGTCGCGCCGGCCTGGAATCGAATGATTTTCTACGATGGCAGCTTGTTCCATTGCAGCGATATTCCCGCCCCACAGCTGCTAACGGCCGATCCCACCCGCGGCCGCCTCACATTGAACGGTTTCTTCCATTGCACACGGCGGGCGCGCTAGCAGCCTGTCGGACTTTCCTCGCGCGTGCGCCGCAACGGCGTCTGCGCTGCGACCCTTGCCAATCGAGGAGCCATTGGCTACGCGCCGCGCCTTGCATCCGCTTAAGCACCTAATGCATCTCACGCGCAAAGTCCGACAGGCTGCCAGGCACTGCATTCGATTGCACTGCAAGCAAGCGCGCTGCCCGGCCCGCCCGCACTCGACTAACATCGGTTGTCTAGGGTTATCTGGGGAAGTCGTATGCGTGCGTTTGCGTTGGCCGCCGCGCTTTGCGCCGCGCTGTTAGGTTGCGTGGCAGCTGGACCCCAGCTAGTCGCTCCGGACCCGGACCCGGCACCGGACCCGGCACCGAAGCCCGCAGCGCCCGCTATGGCCGGCAAACCGGTGGTCTATCAAGTGTTCACCCGCCTCTATGGCAATCAAACACAGCGCAACAAGCCGTGGGGCACGGTGGCTGAAAACGGCGTCGGTAAGTTCGCTGATTTCACTGACAGCGCTTTAGCCAGTATTGGCAGCCTGGGCACCACCCATATTTGGTACACCGGCGTGCCTCGCCATGCCTCCATCACCCCCTACGCGGGTATTGTGCCGGACGATCCAGACGTCGTTAAAGGTCGCGCTGGATCGCCGTACGCGGTGACCGATTATTATGACGTCAATCCTGATTTAGCGGTCGACCCTAAGCGTCGCCTAGCCGAATTTAAAGCGCTCATTGCGCGCACGCATGCGGCGGGCATGCAAGTGATTATTGATATCGTGCCCAATCACGTGGCGCGCGGTTACCGCTCATTGGCTAAACCCGCCGCCACGCGCGATTTTGGGCAGGACGACAATACCGCAGTCGAATATGCGCGGGATAACAATTTCTATTATATTCCCGGCCAAACTTTTAAGGTGCCCGAGTGGCCGGCCGATTACGCGCCGCTGGGCGGTGAGAAGCATCCGCTGGCGGATCACCAATTTGCAGAAAATCCAGCCAAATGGACCGGCAATGGCTCGCGGGCGCCGCAACCCAAGTTTGACGATTGGTACGAAACCGTCAAAATCAATTTTGGCGTTCGCCCCGATGGTAGTACCGATTTTGATCGTTTACCCGCCGATTATGCCAGTCGCGATCTCGCTGCACACGCCGCTTTCTGGAAAAATAAGTCGGTGCCGGCATCGTGGGTCAAATTCAAAGATATCGCCCAATACTGGCTAAGCCATGGCGTAGACGGTTTTCGCTACGATATGGCGGAAATGGTACCGGTCGAGTTCTGGAGCTATCTGAACTCGTCGATTAAAACAACCAATCCGAACGCATTTTTGCTCGCTGAGGTTTACAACCCAGCAGAATATCGTAATTACCTGCATCTAGGTCGTATGGATTATCTCTACGACAAGGTCGATTTTTACGATCACCTGCGTTTAGTCATGCAGGGCAAAGCCAGCACCAACGCGCTGGCAGAAATCCAACAGCGTTACACCGACATCGATGGACATTTATTGCGTTTTCTAGAAAATCATGACGAACAACGCATCGCCAGTCCGGCTTTCGCCGGTGAAGCGGGAATAGGCAAACCGGCCATGTTGGTATCGGCGACGATCGGTCGCGGGCCAGCCATGCTGTATTTCGGCCAAGAAGTCGGCGAACCCGGAGACGGTGATGCGGGTTTTGGAAAGCGCACCCGCACCACGATTTTCGATTATTGGGGCGTGCCTGCGCACCAGCGCTACATGAATGGCGGACGTTTCGACGGCGGGGCGTCCACACCGGCCGAGCGCGAGCTGCGTAATTTTCACGCGTTGTTGTTGTCTTTTGTCGCCAATGCGCCAGCGATGCGCGGTGCCTATGCCGACTTACACTCGCTCAATTTGGCGCAAACCGCGGGTTATAACGACCGTCTCTTCGCATTTGCGCGCTGGAATCCCGAGCAAAGGCTGATTATCGTAGCCAACTTCAGCCGCGAGCAGAGCGCTAGCTTTGATCTATCCATCCCACTGGAGATCAGCGCTAACTGGCATTTAGACGCCGGGCAATACACCTTGGTCGACCGCCTGGGCAGCGGCCTGCAAGTGCCGCTCACCATCATGCCCGATGGCGCGCTGGTCCCGCTTACCCTGCCGCCACGCGCGGCTTATTTATTTGAGGTGCAGTGATGCCAACGCCTATGTGGGAGCAAGTTCGTCTCGCGCTGCCAAAATTATTCACGGTACTGGTCCTGCTGCTATTTGTTTCAGCATTACCCGCCGCCAATTACCTACGCCACCAGCAAACCGAGGCCGGTTTACGTATCCACAGCGACACCGCAACGCTAACGCTGCGCTTTCACCAAGCCGGCGCGATCGAGGCTTTTTACCAACCGCGATTAAGTCAAGAATCGAGCTGGCTCAGCGCGCCACAACTGGCCTCTTTCAGCATTGCGACCGAACCACCGGCGGTGCGCACGCAATTGACCGATACGCCCAGCGAATTGATCTACAGCAGCGCAGAACTCACCGCGCGCATCAATAAATCGCCACTGCGCGTCAGTTATTACCGCGGTGATCAATTACTGGTCGCCGAAGAACAAGGTGGTTATACGCACGCCACGCTGCGCGGATTTCGTTTCAAACTCAGTGCCGACGAAAAACTGATGGGCGGCGGGCAGCGCGTGCTGGGCATGGATCGACGTGGCGAGCGCTTGGCCTTGTACAATAAACCGCATTACGGTTACACCACTGAATCACAACAGATGTATTTTAGTATGCCGGCCGTATTATCGAGCCGTAAATACCTGCTGCTATTCGATAATTCCGCCAGCGGTACGCTTGATCTGGGTAAAACCGAAAGCGATATTTTGGAATTTCAGGCGGTGGCTGGACGCACCGCTTATTTAGTGTTTTCCGGCCAGACCTACCCGGAACTGATCCATAATTATGTAAAAGTGACCGGCACACAGCCCTTGCCGCCGCGCTGGTCCTTGGGTAACTTTGCTTCACGCTTCGGTTATCGCAGCGAAGCGCAAGTGCGCGATACGGTGGCCAAATACGCACAGTTGGATATACCGCTGGATGCGGTGGTCATCGATTTATATTGGTTTGGACCGGATATCCAGGGCCATCTGGGCAAACTCGATTGGGACAGAAATGCCTTCCCAACGCCAGAAAAAATGCTTAGCGATCTCTCGGCGCAGGGCGTGAATACGATTCTGGTGACCGAGCCCTTTATCTTGACCAGCTCCACGCGCTGGAATGAAGCGGTCGAACGCGGTGTTTTGGCGCTGGATTTGGCCGGTCGTCCAAAAACCTTCGATTTTTATTTTGGTAACACTGGTTTGATTGATGTGTTCAAACCAGAGGCCGCGTCATGGTTTTGGGATATCTACGCGGGTTTGATGAAACAGGGCGTGGTCGGCGTGTGGGGGGATCTAGGTGAACCGGAAGTGCATCCTTCCGATACCGTGCACGTGAATGGCATCGCCGACGAGGTGCATAACGCCTACGGCCACACCTGGGCCAAAATGGTTTACGAGAACCACGTACGTGATTACCCGGAGCGTCGCCCATTCATCATGATGCGGGCCGGCGCACCTGGTTCGCAGCGCTATGGAATGATTCCTTGGACAGGCGATGTCGATCGCAGTTGGGATGGTTTGCACGGCCAAGTAGAACTGGCTCTGCAAATGAGTTTGTTCGGTATGGCTTACACGCATTCGGATCTCGGAGGATTTGCCGGCGGCACCCGTTTTGATCGTGAGCTGTATGTGCGCTGGTTACAATACGGCGTATTCCAACCAATATTCCGACCGCACGCGCAAGACCATATTCCCTCCGAACCGGTGTTCCACGATAAACAAACTGTCGCCCTGGCGCGCGCGGCAATTCGCTTGCGCTATCGATTATTGCCCTATTTGTACACCATGGCGTGGCAGAACAGCAGCACGGGAATGCCATTAACGCGCCCGCTATTTTTCGGCGATGAAAGCAATGACAAACTGATCGATCGCAGTGACGCCTATTATTGGGGCGACGCGCTGCTGGTCGCGCCCATTATCAAGAAACGCGTTAAACATCTGGATTTGGACCTGCCGGCCGGTGTGTGGTTTGATTTTAAGGGCGGCACCCGCCGTGAGGGTGGCCAAGTGGTCAGAATTCCAGTGGACATGTCTGGCATACCGGTGCTGGTCCGGGCCGGCGCCTTTGTGCCGATGATCGACACGATCCAAAATACCACCCAGTATTCAACCGCCAAACTGCAACTGCATTATTGGGCCGATGCCTCGGTACCCAAATCCAGCGGCCAGTTATATGACGACGACGGCGCCACGCGCACCGCGATGAGTAGCGCCGCGCATGAGATATTGAGTTTCACGGCGCAGCACGAAGATGCGCTGCTGAGCATTGATTTGCAGCGCGAAGGTGGTGATTACCTCGGCAAGCCGGCGCAGCGTGAAATAGAACTGATCGTGCATGGCTGGCAGGACGCGCCGACCACGGTGAGCGTCGGTCAAACGGCGCTCAGCATGACCGCGGATCGCAAGGAATGGGATGCGGGCTCCGCGCAGGCTTGGTTTGATAGCGAACGCAAGACGCTGCGTGCGCGTTTGCTGTGGGGCGCGGGTGCGCAGCGCATTGAGATTCGCTAGCGGAACGACCCGCGCTTACATGGGCTTCGCCGCGCAGGTTTTGGCGATGTATTCGGCATGGCTGGGTAACACCGCTGCCGCGTTTTGCAATACCGCGCGGGTACTTTCGACCATATGCTGCAGTTCTTGGTCGCCAAGCAGATCCACCATGCGATGCCAACTCCTTGGCAGCACGCCTTGCCCGATTAACACTTGCAGCCAGCTGACTTCGGTGAATAATTCTTCGTGCTCACGGTGGATGCGCGCGCTGGATCGGAATAACTCGATCTTTTGCGCTAGCGTATCGGGGATGGGCATGTCGCGACAGCGGCGCCAAAATTCACCGTCGCGCTGATTGGCTTTGTAATGCAAAATGATGAAATCGCGACTGCGCTCGTATTCGAACTGCACTTGTCGGTTGTATTCGCCAATGTTGACCGGATCAAACTGTTTGGTCGGGAAATATTCAACCAATTTGGCGAGACTAGATTGCACGAAATGAATGCTGGTTGACTCCAATGGCTCCATAAAGCCGCTGGCTAAACCTATCGCCACCACATTCTTGTTCCAGAATTGTTTGCGTTTGCCGGTAACAAAACGCAATGGCCGCGGATCAGCTAATGCGGCGCCGTCTAGATTGGCCAATAAGGTGGCTGCGGCAGCATCATCGCTGATGTGATCACTGCAATACACATAGCCGTTTCCGGTGCGATGTTGCAGCGGTATGCGCCACTGCCAGCCGGCGTCACGCGTGGTGGAGCGCGTATACGGCGTGAAATCGGGTGAGGACGCACACGGCACTGCGAGAGCGCGATTGACCGGCAGCCAGTGACTCCAATCTTCATAGCCGGTTTTCAGGGCCTGCTCGATTAACAAACCGCGGAAACCAGAGCAGTCGATATACAAATCACCGCTGATCTGTTCGCCACTGTCTAAACGCAATCCGCTGACAAAGCCAGATTCAGCATCTAATTGCACATCCTGTACTTTCCCCTCGGTGCGCACGACGCCGGCGTTTTCGCATTTGCCGCGCAAATAGCGTGCAAACAAACCCGCATCGAAGTGAAAAGCGTAGGCAATACTGCCCAGCGGCGAATTCGGGCGATCGAGTGGCCGCATAAACTTGTTTTGTCGCGCGGCGATCGTGTTAAACGTGTAGTCGCCGAGTTCACCCGCTTTGCCCGCTTGACGCAACTTCAGCCAATACTGATAAAAGGGGACTAAACCCAAATCGCGGCCGCCTACCCCACCAAATGCGTGGATATACGAGTGCCCCTTCCGATACCAATCAACAAACTCAATGCCTAGTTTGAAACTGCCCTGCGTGGCGCGGATGAATTCGTTTTCATCCAAGCCCAAAGTGCCATTGTAATTGCGGATTTGCGGAATGGTCGCTTCACCGACGCCTACCGTACCAATCTCCTCCGATTCGATCAAACGAATCGACAGCAGTCGGCCAAACAGCTTGGATAACAACGCCGCCGTCATCCAGCCCGCGGTGCCACCGCCGACGATGACCACCGATTGGATGCGCTGATCGTTCATCGGAAAACCTCGAATGGTTGGGGTGGACGATGCTGCGAAAGTAGCGGAGCAGGCTGCGCGCCACAAGAACGGGCAAAACTGCAATCGAATTCAGTTCCCACGCTTAGCGGCTAGCGCAATACTCCAAGTTGCTTGAGTAGGAAGTCGACGATGAGTGCGCAGCCCGCAGGCTTGATGGTGATTTTTGGCGCTACCGGCGACTTGGCGCAGCGCATGCTGTTGCCGTCGCTGTACGCTTTGCAACGCGATGGTTTATTGCCCGCCGGACTGCAGATTTTATGCACCGGACGCAGTGCGCTTAGTGAGGAGCAGTTCGCCGCAACGGTGGTGGAGATCATTGAGCGCCGCACGCCGGCCGCGGAACGCGACGCGCAGCATTTGGCGGCCTTGTTGGCACGGGTGCGTTACCAATCGGCGGCCTTGGGCGATGCACCCGCGCTTGGCGCGTTGACCGATCGCATCCACGCGATGCGCAACGGCGATGTCGTTTATCACTTGTCCACCGCGCCGCGTTACTACGCGCAGATTTGCGCGGCGCTAGGCGCTGCGGGTTTGGCCGGTCCGGGCACGCGCGTGCTGTTGGAAAAACCCATCGGCCACGATTTGCACAGCGCCATTGCGATCAATACCGGCGTGGGACAGGCGTTTGACGAAGATCGTATCTTCCGCGTCGATCATTACCTCGGCAAAGAAGGCGTGCAAAATCTGTTGGCCTTGCGTTTTGGCAATGCGATGTTTGAGCCCTTGTGGAATGCCCGGCATATCGCGCAGGTGCAAATCACCGTGGCGGAAACCGTGGGTGTGGAAGGGCGCGGCGACTACTACGACGAATCCGGCGCCATGCGCGATATGGTGCAAAACCATTTGCTGCAGTTGTTGTGTCTGACTGCCATGGAACCTCCGGCGCAATTTGACCCGAGTGCGGTGCGCAACGAAAAATTAAAAGTGCTGCGCTCACTGCGACCGATCGACGCGGAAGGCGCGGCGAGCAATAGCGTGGCGGGCCAGTACACCGCGGGCGCCATTGATGGTGTGGCGGTGCGCGGCTATCGCGACGAGCTGGGCCGCAGCAGTGGCACCGAAACCTTCGTGGCATTGCGTGCGCATGTCGACAATTGGCGCTGGTCGGGTGTGCCGTTTTACTTGCGCACCGGCAAACGCATGCCGTCGCGCTGCACTGAGATTTATCTGGAATTTCGCGGCGTGCCGCATTCCATTTTCGGCGTCGATGCGCGTATCTCGCCGAACGCGCTGGTCATTCAGTTGCAGCCCGAAGAACGCATCTCAATGATTCTGATGAGTAAAACACCTGGGCTTGATCGCGAGGGCCTAAAATTCTCGCAGGTTGCATTAGACCTTGATTTGCACGATGCCTTTGAAGATGTGCGCAAACGTTTGGCCTACGAGCGGCTCTATTTGGACGCGCTGGAGGGCAACGGCACGCTCTTCGTGCGGCGTGACGAAACCGAAGCGGCATGGCAATGGGTGGACGGCATTTTCGCCGCGTGGCGTGGCGCCGGCATGAGTCCAAAGAACTACCCGGCCGGCACTTGGGGGCCAGCCAGTTCGGTGGCCTTGATTGAGCGTCACGGACACAGTTGGCGCGAGTAGGGCGAGGCTGAGGCGCCTATCGGCTGACCGGTAGGCCGAACCGAGAAGTTTGTTTGGGGAGAACCGTTAATGACCTGGACCTTGCATACCCACAGCAACGCCGATGCACTTGCCAGCGCGGTTGCGCACTGCATCGCCGCCGATCTGGACGACGCGCTAGCGGAGCGCGGACAAGCGCTGTTGGCCGTGGCGGGCGGGCGTTCCTCGCCACCGGTGTACAGGCAGCTGGCCGCGCAGCCGCGTGAGTGGTCGCGGGTGACGATCCTGCCCAGCGACGAGCGTTGGGTGGCAGCGGGCCATCCCGACTGCAATCTGCGCCAAATTCAGCAGGCTTTTGCCGGGGCGGCTGGCATCAACTGGCTGGCTCTGGTGCCCGAAGCGCCAGATGGAGATGTCGATGCGCGCTTTGCCAATACGCAACTAAAGAGTCACGCGCAAGCTTTTGATCTGTGCATGTTGGGCATGGGCGCCGACGGGCATTTTGCGTCGCTGTTTCCGGGCGCGGCCAATCTGGGTGCTGGACTGGCAGTGGCCGACTCAGCTTCCAGCGATGCGGCGATCGCCCTGCTGCCTGATCCGCTACCGGCCGCCGGCCCGCAGCCACGCATCAGCCTAACGCTGCAGCGCCTGTTGCGCAGCCGCCGCTTGCTGCTAGTCATCAGCGGGGCCGACAAACGCGCGATTTTCGAGCGCGCTAGCTTTGCTGATCCATTGCAACTGCCGGTGGCCGCGCTGCTCAACGCTGCGCATCCCAATGCGCAAGTGCATTGGAGTCCTTGAACCAAGCTGCCTGTCGGACTTTGCGCGTGAGATGCGTTGGGTGGCTTAAGCGGATGCAAGGCGCGGCGCGCAGCCAATGGCTCTTCCGTTGGGGTCGCAACGCCGCAGACGCCGTTGCGACGCGCAACCCGCAGGGCCGGACGGCCTTTTGGCATAACGCAGACTCGAAAATAAAGCGAAAGCCACCAAAATCAATCCGAGAATAAGTAGAAAATGATCGCCAAAAGGACTTCCGGCGCACTCGCGAGGAAAGTCCGACAGGCTGT
>CAZLSB010000043.1:0-21002 GCA_964561825.1 uncultured Xanthomonas sp. | reverse complement strand
CCGGCTTGAACGCCTGCAAGCTGTGCTTGCAGGCCGGAATAGGGCATAAGCGCAACTCGTTGGAATAGCTCCTCTATTGCAACGAGTTGCAACGCAGCCATGTCCCGGCCCGCAAGCTGTGCTTGCGTGCGTTCCAACCGGCGCGCCGCATGCCGCGCAAGCCGCCGGTTCTCACCCGCCAGAACCGTGCAATCTGCCCGGTAGCGGACTCACCCAATGGGTGAACTGGTCAAAGTTCTGAAAAGTCAAAAGAATCATCGCGTTATGGGTGATAGGAAGCGGTCAACTGAGGTTTCTAGGTTTAACCCTGTCCAGGTCGATGAATTGCGTGCGCCGGCAGAAACCTGCGGCAACCATCCCCAGCCTCACAAAAAACTCGCCTTTGCATTTAACGCAGTGAAATCGATTTCTTCCAGCCGTACCGGTTCACCGAGGAAATGGCCCTGCGCGTAATCGGCGCCACATTCGGCCAACCAACGCAAGGTGTGCACGCTGTCCACATGCTCAGCAATGACTTTCAGTTCCAAAGCGTGCGCGAGCGATACCATCGACGACACCATCGTGCGATCCCGTGAGGACTCCGCTAAATCGGTAATGAAACTGCCCTCAATTTTGACGAAATCGACCGGTAAATGTTTCAGATGACTAATGGAGCTAAAACCGGTGCCGAAATCGTCCAGAGCGAATCGCACACCCTTCTTGCGCATGCCCTGCATAAACTTGCGCGCCGCATGCAAACTGCCGATTTCACTGGTTTCGGTGACCTCAAAAATCAGCCTTGATGCTGGCACACCGGATCCATCGATCAAACTATTGATTATGCGAAGAGAATCTGGATCTTGCAAAGTGGCATTGGACAAATTGATGGCGAGCCCGACGCGAGTGTAATCGGGCAATGTGGCGAGAAACTTCAGTGCGTGCGAAACCACCCACAAATCAATTTTCGGCATCATACCTACGCGTTCAGCCAAGGGCACAAAGACCGATGGACTCACCCACTGCCCATCTCGATTGACCATGCGGATCAGAATCTCAAATAAGGCCTCACCCTCCGCGTGTTGGTGCAAACGCCAACCTTGCGCACGTAATCCGGCTTCATCCGCATTGCGAATGCCCGCCACCGGCAGAATCGGTTGAGTCAACAGCAAAAAACGATCCTCGTGCAGCGCCTCGCGCAAGCGCACCACCCAACCGGCATCTAACTCGCGGGCGATACGTGAATCGGTACCAGCCATGTAGATTTGCGTTTGATCACGCCCGCGGCGTTTGGCGTCCTGGCAGGCCAAACGCGAATGTTCAACCACATACTCGGCGCTTGGCGCGTCGCCGCTCAAAATCGCCACGCCCACCGAGCCGGTCACCGTCACCGTGCGGCCATGCATTTGGAACTTGGCACTTTTGAGTAACTCGCGAAAGCTGTCGGCGATGGTGAACAGATTCTCCAATTGCACGGCGGACAACAACAACGCGAAATGGTCATCCTCCAGGCGCGACAGCAGATCGTCTTTACGCAAGCGTTGCGACAGCAAATGACCGATATCCACCAGCACGCGATCGGCGGCCTGCGGTCCGGCGTTATCGACAATCATATTGAAGCGGTCTAGATCGATATATAGCAGCGCCGAATAACCACCTAGCTCGCGGCGCTTGTCGAGTTCTTGACTCAATGCCTGAATCAAACAGCGGCGATTGGCTAGCCCGGTAAGCTGATCGTGCAGCAACTCCCAACGCACTCGATCCGCGCTTTTACGCTCCGAAATATTGCGAAATACCACCACAGTGCCTTCGCGTCGTCCTTGAATGGCCAGTGGCAACACCGTGCATTCGACCGGCAATGCTTGACCTGCGCGTGTCCAAAACACCGTTTCGTGGGATTTTAGTTCCAAACCTTCGGTGTAGGCGCGCGCCAATCGCGATTCGTCCGCACCGATGCGCGCGCCATCTTCAGCCGCAAAGTGAATTAAATTATGGGCGGTCTTACCAATTAACTCATTTTCGTCGACATACTCAAGCATGCCGATCGCCGCTGGATTAGCGAAGGTAATGATTCCTTGACCATCAACGCCATAAACGCCATCACCCACCGATCGCAAGATACTATCCAGTCGCAAACGCTCGGCCTCTACTGCTTTTTGCGATTGAATGTTGCGTGCCAGTGCTTTAATGCGCGCCAGCGTCAGTTCCAGCACCTCGTTTTTGAACATGCATTCCATCGCCCCGGCTTCGAGGCTCTTTTTGATAATCGCATCCTTATAACTTCCGGTAATAATGGCGATCGGCATATTTTTAGTGGCAGGCGACTCCGCCAATTTACGGGTCAGTTCATCGCCGCTGCCGTCTTGCAGATAATAATCGACGATGGCCAGATCGTAGCCGCCGGTTTGGCCTTTGCTAAAGCCCTCTTGCACCGATGCCGCAGTGTCGACCAAAAAACCGTTGTTTTCCAATAATTGCCGATAGGCAAAGCGCACACTTTGCGAGTCATCCACAAACAACACACGCAGCGGCGGCGCAGTTGGCGGCCTTACCAACACTTCCGGCGCCGGCCCAACCGCCTCGGCGCGCGTGACATCGGGCGGAATCAGCTGCTTAAGGGCCGCTGGAATTCGTCCGAAATTGGACCACAGCAGCAAAAAGGCATTGCGCCGGCGCGCCAGCCATTCGGCCAGATACGGCGTTTTTTCGTGACTTAGCACCAGAATCGCCAGCGCCGGCGCCCGCCCCTCACCCAATTGCGCCATCAACGCTTCAAAATCCGCTCCAAGGCGCTGTGGCGCGCCGATAATCATCACTTTGAACGGCGTGGGTCCTGCTTCCGCTGCCACCAACAGGGCGCTGGCTTGCGCGTATTGGGTGACCACCTGTTCAACCGCAATTTTGCTGGCCGATAGGGTACGTTGCAGCAAATGGCTCAGCGTGGCTGAACTTTCGACGATGACAATGCCAGACATAGACCCTCAAAACGCGCGAAAATCCGGCACATATGAGCAGGTGGACGAAGCCATTGCAAGTCTCACAGCGGCTGCACCCGTGTGCCTTCGGCAACGCGGTCGTCCGGGTGCACAATCACTGCAGCGCCGGCTGCAATTCCGCTCAGGATCTCGGCATCCAGGCCACTGCGACGCCCCACTGTGACACGTTGCAAGGTGGCGCGATCGTTTTCGATTTTATACAACGCCCACTCGTTCTGATGTCTAAACAACGCGCCACTGGCAACCGTCAGCGCCATGCCGGTGGACAGCAGAAACTCGGCGTCCACCCGATAACCATCACCCAGACGCTGCCAATCATCCGGCGGCGATATCAGATCAGACAACACGTACACGCGCTGCTCTTCCACACCCAGCGCTGAAATCTTGGTGAACCCCACGGGCTCGACGCGCCGCACGCGTGCAGCGAGCGGCGCATCACCACCCCAGCGATGCAAACGCACCGCCATGCCGGGTGACACGCGCACGGCATCGGACGACAACAGATCTACCTCGATTTCCAGACTGGCCGGATCGCCAATCTCCAACAGCGGTTCTGCGATTGCCACTGGACCGGCACTCTCACGCAGACGCGCCAACACTACGCCGGCAACCGGCGCACGCAGCTCCACGATCAAACCATCGGCGCCGCTTTTGCCCTGCTGTTCCAACAAAGATTGGGCTGCTTCTCTTTGCGCTTGAGCCAATTCCAACGCAAAACCTGCGCCTGCCAAATCGGCACGCGCTTGTTGCAGCTGACTTTGGGCGCGATCACCCTCGCGTTTTGGCAAGGTGCCGCTGACCACCATCGGTGCAATGCGCTGTTGTTCCTGGCGCGCCAATTGGTCGGCGGCGCGCGCCGAACTGACGCGCGCCTGCGCCTGCGCCACGGCCGACGTTGCCGCGCGCGCTTCGTTGCTCAAGCGGTCGCGCGAGGCTGGATCCAACAGCGCACCGGCACTGGGCGCAATCCGCAGCAAAACTTGTCCCGCACTCACCGGGTCGCCCGGTCGTAAATCAATACGCTCCACCTGACCGGCCACCGGCGCAATCATACGAAAACGATGCACCACCTTCGTGCGACCTTCTTCGCGCAGACTTTCGATGAGTTCTTTTTCGACCAACAGCGCGGTATCGACACGCACGCGATCACCCCGGAAACCGAAATACAGCACCGCCACCGTCAACAGAACGGCAGCTAACAACCCGACTTGCGCAGGCCGTGATCGCAAAGCGCTCAAATGTCGACCCCAGGCTTGCGCTGATCGGCCGGTTCAGCATTGCCTTGTTTGTCCGCCAGCGCTTTCGCCTGCGCGCGTTTGCGCATCAATAATTGCGTCTCCGGATCAAAAATGATGGCTGCGGGTGGACGGGCGACGGCGGCAACCCGATGTTGGATAAACAACAGTAGGGTAATCAGGCTAAACACGATGACACCGACCGGAGCAACCATGCCCCGAAACACACTTTGACTGACAAAACTGCATGAGCCAAAACAAATCAAGGTGATTGCCAATGCTATCCAGCGCGCCATCGCCGCAGATCCTCAGAGCCAAACTGAGGCGACAGTCTGCCTAAACTTTGCGGCGACTGTCATAGGAATTGCGCGCAGTTTTTCAGCTTGGACATCGATTTGGCAACGGGGGGACGTAGGTTGGGCTAAGCGCAGCGTGCCCAACGGTCGTGGCTCGGAGCCCCCCGGAATCATTCAAGGGCGGGCGACATGTCGCGTGAATCCTTGCTATGTTGCAGCGCAATGCCATTTGAATGTGAATGCCGTGTCTGTAGATAGCGCCAAAGTGCGTGCCATAGCCGAGTTGGCCCGGTTGGCCATCCCCACCGCTCAAGAAGCCGCGATCGCAACCGAACTTTCAGCGGTGCTGGATCTGTTTGATGCGCTTGCCGCGGCGCCGGTTGATGCTTTGACACCCTTATCCCATCCTGGCGATCCCCATTTGCGCTTGCGCGCAGATCTGGTGACCGAGGGCGATCAACGCGAGGCTTTTGCCGTTTTGGCGCCGGCCGAAAGTGCCGGTTATTACCTAGTGCCGAAGGTGATCGAATGAGCGCCGATCTGGATACCGTGAGCGGCCAGTTGGCCGCGCTAGCTAGCGGCGCGACCAGCAGCCATGCACTCACCGAACGCGCTCTGCAGCGCGCCGCTGACGCGCAGCTGCCGCTCAATGCCCTCATCAGCCGTGTCGGCGCGCAGCACGCGCTGGCCGCCGCCGATGCCGCCGATCAAGCGCGCGCGCATGGTCAAGCGGGCGCGCTATGTGGCATTCCCTACGCACACAAGGATTTGTTCTGCACCGCTGGAGTAGCCACCACCTGTGCTTCACGCATGCTGGAAAACTTCGTGCCGCCGTACAGCGCGGCGATCCATGAACGCATCAGCAGCGCCGGGGCCGTGCTGATCGGCAAAGCCAATATGGACGAGTTCGCGATGGGCTCATCCAACGAACACAGCTATTTTGGCGCAGTGCACAACCCATGGGATCTCACCCGCGTGCCCGGCGGCTCGTCTGGCGGCTCGGCAGCCCTGGTTGCCGCGCGCGTGCTGCCGTTTGCCACCGGGTCAGACACCGGCGGCTCAATCCGCCAGCCCGCGGCTCTATGTGGCGTAACCGGTTTAAAACCCACCTACGGACGCGTTTCCCGCTGGGGCATGATCGCCTACGCATCTAGCCTTGATCAGGCGGGCGTGATCGCGCTCAGCGTGCAGGACTGCGCGCGGGTGCTGGATGTCATGAGCGGCTTCGATGCACGCGACTCGACCAGCGCCCAACGTGCAAAGATTGACGTCGCTGCCGCACTGGCCTTGCCGTTGAAAGGTCTGCGCATTGGCCGACCCCGACAATGGTTTGGCGTCGGAATTGAAGATGGTGTAGGCGCGGCGGTGGAAAATGCGTTGGCACAATACGCCAAACAGGGTGCGAGCATTATTGACGTCGATTTACCCAGCAGCATTTATGCGATTCCCGCCTATTATGTGATCGCACCGGCGGAAGCGTCCAGCAATCTGGCTCGATTTGATGGTGTGCGTTATGGCCATCGATGTAACAATCCGATCGATCTGGCCGATCTCTACAAACGTTCGCGTGCTGAAGGTTTCGGGCACGAGGTGCAAAAGCGCATTCTCACCGGCACCTATGCGCTGAGCACCGGATATTATGATGCCTATTATGTGCGCGCCCAGAAAGTGCGTCGATTAATCGCCAATGATTACGCGCGGGCATTCACCGAAGTGGATGTGATTGCCGGCCCTACCAGCCCGACCATCGCGTTCAAACTGGGCGAAAAACTCAGTGATCCACTGGCGCTATATTTGGCGGATATCAATACGGTGGGTGTCAATTTGGCCGGTTTACCCGCGTTATCGATTCCCTGCGGCTTTTCCGCAGGCATGCCGGTCGGTTTGCAATTGGTCGCCCCGACTTGGCGTGAAGATCTGCTGATCGGCGCCGGCCACGGTTATCAGCAAGTCACTGAATTTCATCGCGCCGCGCCGCCGGCCGCAGGCCAGACGGAGACCGTTCATGAGTAACTGGGAAACGGTCATCGGTCTGGAAGTACATGTGCAATTGGCCACGCACAGCAAGATTTTCTCCGGCGCCAGCACCGCGTATGGAGCCGAAGCCAATTCGCAAGCGTGCGCCATTGATGTGGGCATGCCGGGTACATTGCCGCTGATGAATGCCCGCGCGGTCGCGCTGGCGATTCGTTTTGGCTTAGCAGTGGATGCCAGGGTTGCCGAGCGCAGTGTGTTTGCCCGCAAGAATTATTTTTACCCAGATTTACCGAAAGGATATCAGATCAGCCAGTACGAACTGCCGATCGTTATTGGCGGTGGACTGGCGGTGCGCTTGGACGACAATAAAATAAAATACGTGCAACTCACTCGCGCGCATTTGGAGGAGGACGCCGGCAAAAGCGTACACGATGCCTTTCACGCCGAAACGGGCGTCGATTTGAACCGCGCGGGCACGCCATTGTTGGAGATTGTCAGCGATCCGGTGTTGAGTTCAGCGGCGGAAGCGGTGGCTTACCTGAAAACCCTGCATACCTTGGTGCGCTGGTTGGGTGTGTCCGATGGCAATATGCAAGAAGGATCATTTCGCTGCGACGCCAATGTGTCGGTGCGCAAAGCCGGTGCTGCCTTGGGAACACGCGCCGAAATCAAGAATGTGAATTCCTTTCGTTTTGTCGAAAAAGCCATTGATTATGAGATTGAGCGGCAGATTCGATTATTGGAGGCCGGAGGCACGGTGCTTCAAGAGACGCGTTTGTTTGACGCGCATCGTGGCGAAACCCGCAGCATGCGTGGCAAAGAATCCGCCCACGATTATCGCTATTTCCCAGATCCCGATTTGCCGCCCTTAGTTATCGATGCGGCGGATATAGAACAGGCGCGATCGGCCCTGCCGGAACTACCGGAAGCGCGCCGACTGCGTTATATCGATCGTTTGAATTTGCCCGAATATGACGCCTCATTACTGACATCCGATCGCGCAGTCAGTGAATACTTCGAAGCACTGCTGACCGCGGTGGGCCAGCCTAAACTGTGTGCTAACTGGGTGTTGGGAGATTGGCTCGGCGCACTAAATGCCGCCAGCCTGAGCCCGGAAAATAGTCCGGTCGACACACACCGTTTGGCCGGATTGTTGTTACGCATCGTCGACAACAGCCTGTCGAGCAAAATGGCTAAACAGGTTTTCGAAAACTTATGGCAAAGCGCAGAATCCGCCGATCAGATCATCGATCGTTTGGGACTAAAGCAAGTTTCAGACAGTGGCGCATTAGCGGATGTCATCGATACGATTATCGCCGCCAATAGCAAACAGGTGGATCAATATCGCGCCGGAAATGAAAAACTGCTGCAATTTTTCGTCGGACTAGCGATGAAAGCCACCAAAGGCCAAGCCAATCCGGCGCAGCTGAACGATTTATTGCGCGCCAAGTTGAGCGGCTAAACCGCAGGAGAAGTTTTTAACCAAGGAACCACTCTGCACACGTTGTTACTGACGGATGAACCTCCAAGCATGATTGAGCCATGGTGGGTTCGACCTGCGCTTCATCGGTCGAACGCTTTTGGCCGCACAGCGCGGAAGAGTCCGCGCACAGCGCGGATCCACCGTCGATGCTTTGCGCCACTGTCAATCAACTTTGCTGAAATCGCAATGTCGATATTCAGACTCGCTCATCGATTCCATGAGAGTAGGTCTGAAAGTCTACAATCGTCTTTCCCGCTTGCGCGGGAATGACGGTGACCATCAAGCCTTCGGCGTCAGCTTCAATAACTTCGCGCCTCTGCCATCTTGCAGCACATAAATGGCGCCATCCGGGCCCTGCTCTACTTCGCGAATGCGCTCGCCCATTGCATAGCGCGCCACTTCGTGTGCGTTATTGCCGTCGATCGCGATCCGAATCAGTGCTTTGGATACGAGGCCGGCAGCAATCGCGTTGCCTTGCCACTCGGGGAACAGCGTGCCGCTGTAAAAAATGAAGTTGCTGGGTGAAATGACCGGCGTCCAGGTGATTTCTGGTGCATTAAATTCGGGGCGAGTTTCATGATCTGGGATATTTCGACCGTCGTAATGATCGCCATTCGACACAATCGGATACCCATAATTTGAACCACGCTCGATCAGGTTAAATTCATCACCACCGAGCGGACCCATTTCGATACACCACAAACGTGCCTGCGCGTCAAAAGCAATTCCCAATGGATTACGGTGACCGAGCGTCCATACTTGGCTGGCAATTTCACCTTGCCCAGCGAATGGATTATCGGCGGGCACGCTGCCATCGGCGTTCAAACGCAGGATTTTACCCATATTGCTGGTCATATCTTGCGCCGGATCAAACTGCTGACGCTCGCCGGAGCTGATATACAACATGCCATCTGGACCAAAGGCGATGCGGTGTCCGTAATGTCCGCGCCCCGCCACCTTTGGCGTTTGCCGCCAGATGACTTGTAGATCCTTTAGTTCACCGCCATCGGCCGCCAATTGCAAACGCGCGCGTGCAACCACTGCGCCAATCACGCTGCCCTCGCCTGCTGCATAACTCAGATAAACCAGGTTATTGCTGGAATACTCTGGATGCAATACAACATCCCCAAAGCCGCCCTGCCCACCATAGGCCACCATCGGCACACCTTTAATGCCGACGCTGGCGCCGCCGAGGGTGTGCAATTTCAGTTCACCCTGTTTTTCGGTGACCAATAAACGACCATCGGGCAGAAAACTCATCGCCCAAGGTTCGTTAAAGCTGGCCAGTTCCGTGATTTCGAAGGGCGCCGGGCTGGCTTCCGGTGCGGAACTCAGTACGGCGACCAGCGGAGGAGCGGCGATCGGCGGCGCATCCGCGCTGCAAGCGCTGAGCGCGACACCCATACCGGCGCCTAGCAACAATAATCTAAACATGGAAGTCTCCAAATCAGTAGAGCAGTCAGGTGCCTAGGCCGTATTCTGCTTTGACCCTTTCAACATGGGCGCGCGTGCTGGCATCCATGGGTGATTTTTCGGCTTGCGCGATGATGTTGTTCAACACGCGACGCTCGTCTTCATCAATACCGCTGTCGCGTAGCGCCAATCCCAACAGAAAGTTCAGCTCAGCGACGTCCAGTTTTCCATCGTTCAGAAATACCTTCATGGATTCGATGGTGATCTCAATATGACTTTTCGGTTTGATCGACATAAGCCTGCTCCTGTGGGTGGTGACATAGGCTAGCAATAAACGCAGCCCTCGCCCCGCTCTGCATGTGCGTAAGATCGCAAGCGTCGCGCTGGTCGTATTGCAGGGGCCTGTTTCTCCATTAAGGATTGCCATGTTGATTCGTCGAGCACCGTTGATTCCGTCCTCCGAAATTACCCCGGAACGAGTTTATCGCCAGCGGCGCGAGTTGCTGGGTCTGCTCGGTCTGGGCACCGTCGGCCTGCTGGCCGGCTGTGGTTCGGCCGATACCGAGGCGCCAGCGGCGAAGGCCGCGCCGACGCAGCCGCTGGGTCCCTGCAGAACCGCGCGCTGCTGCTACCCGGCCGACCTATTTCATTGGTAAAGCATTGTTTGTTCTTGCGCGATAAGTCCACATTAGGTGTGATGTCGCACAGACTATGCTCACTCTCAAGGCGTAGGGGAATACGATGCAGAAGTCAATGAAGTGGCGTCTGGTGATGTTGGCGATCATGTCCTTGAGCGCTTGTAGTGGTACTCAGCCGCGTTTTGATGTGGCGCCATCGGCAGACGCGCCAGCCCACAAGAGTCGCAACGACCAGCCCGCTGAGGCGGCCGAGTTCTACGCGCGCAAGCGCCTCGCGCCGGGTATGACGAAAATTCCGGTGGAACGTCTGCTGCAGGGCTACGCGCAGATGAAAAGCATGCCGCAATATTCCTCGGCCAGTGGCCTGAGCTTTGCTGACGACGCAGACGTGGACATGCGGGCACCGTCTGCGGTCACGGCGGCTTGGTCGGAACTCGGTCCGGGCAATGTCGGTGGGCGCACGCGCGCCATCGTCATCGATCCCGGCAACCCCAACACCATGTACGCCGGCGGCGTCGGTGGTGGCGTTTGGAAGTCGATCAACGCTGGCAGCAGTTGGACGCCGGTGAGTGATTCCATGGCCAATATTGCGGTGGTGTCATTGGCGATGGATCCGGTCAACCCAGCGGTGCTGTACGCCGGAACCGGCGAAGGCAGCAGCAACATCGACGCGCTGCGCGGCGCTGGCATCTTCAAATCCACCAATGCCGGCCTAAGCTGGACGCAGCTGCCTGCGACCACGGGCAGCAACTTCCATTTTGTCAATGACTTGCGGGTGGCACCTTCTAATGCGCAGATCGTGGTGGCCGCAACCAGCACTGGCATATTTGTCAGCAGCAATGGCGGCAGCAGTTTCACCCAACGATCCACTGAAACACGCTGCCTGGATCTGGACGTCACCACGATCACTGGCACCGACACCTGGCTAGCCGCTTGCGGCAATTTTACGACCGGCAAGGTGTTGCGCAGCATCGATACCACAACGTGGACGCAGACCCTGGGCGCCGGCGCGCTGGATGCACCGGCGATGGGGAGGACAGCAGTGGCCATTCGTGGCATGCGCGCCTATGCCGTTGCCTCCAGCCGGGTGCCGGGCTTTGATCGCGACGGCGATAACAATGGCGACTATCTGCATCAATTACATGCTTTTTTTCGCTCTAACGACGGCGGCCAGACCTGGACCGCCACGGTCCGCAGCAACGATCCGCATCGCGGCAACACCATGTTGCTGTCGGGTTATTTCAGCTGTTCCAATCTGAGCTTGGGCATCGGCCAGGGCTGGTACGACATCGCCGTGGCCATTGATCCGGCCAATAGCGACTTTGTCTGGGTGGGTGGTGTGCACCTGTTCCGATCGGCTGATGGCGGGTTCAACTGGGGGCGCGCTGATGCCATCCATCCCGACCACCATCTCATCACCTTCCATCCGCAGTACGACGGCACGACGAACCAGACTATTTTCAATGGCCAGGATGGCGGCATCTACCGATCGAACAATGGCCGCGCAGCCGTGGCCATGCTGCCTGCCGCAACCGGCGGCAGCTGCACGCCGGCCTCACCGGTGTTGACCTGGGCCTCTCTCAATAACGGCTATGCCGTGACGCAGTTCTATCATGGCACCGCCTATCCCAACGGAATGACTTACTTTGCCGGCGCGCAGGATAATGGCATCACCCGCGGTACCGACGCAGCCGGCCCCAACGCATGGTCCTTCCTGGCCTGTGGCGACGGCGGCTATACCGGCGTTGATCCGGGCAATACCAATAATCTGTACGTCGGCTGTCAGAACGTCGATATCCTAAAGAGCATCAATGGGGGTACCTCGTTCACCAACGGTGACAACGGCATCTCAACAGCGGAAGGCAGCGTGTTCATACCGCCTTTTGCGATGGACCCCAATAGCAGTCAACGGCTCTGGTTTGGTGGCACGCGTGCTTGGCGCACCGACAACACTGCAACTAACTGGAGCGGCGCGTCGACGCCATTTAATTCCGGCAACGATCAGGTCACGGCTATCGCGGTGGCGACCGGCAACAGCGATCTCGTATTAATGTCGGGTTTCAGCGGCAGCAGTCGAATCTATCGAACCACGGCCGGCAGCAGCGCGACCAGCGCCACGGCTTGGACGCCGACGGTGGTCAGCGGCTACGTCGCCGCGCTGGCCTTTGCGCCGAGCAACAGCAATGTCGCCTATGCGGCCATATCCACCTACGGCGTGCCGCATGTGCTGAAAAGCACCGATGGCGGTTCCACCTGGAATTCCGCCAGCGGCACGGGTGGCGGCGCCCTGCCGGATGTTCCGGCATTGGGCATTGTGGTGAGCCCGACGGACGCCAATCGCGCTTATGTGGGAACCGATATCGGCGTCTTTGTTACGCTGGATGGCGGCACCAATTGGGCCGCGGAAATCACCAGCTTCCCCAATGTGTCTACCGAGTGGCTGCAGATCATCGGCAGCGGCAATGCGGCGCAGCTGTTCGCATTTACTCATGGGCGCGGCGCGTTCAAGCTAAGTCTGGCTTCAGGACCGGGCACCCTGGGATTCGCGACCGCCGCACAAACGGTATTGGAGGGCGCCACGGCGCAGTTTGCGGTCAATCGCAGCGGCGGCAGCGATGGCGCCGTGGCGGTCAACTTTTCGACCAGCAACGGCACGGCGATTGCCCCCGGCGATTACACCAGCACCTCCGGCACGCTGAACTGGGCGGCCGGCGACAGCGCGCCGAAGACCATTTCGGTGCCGATCATCAACGATGGCCAACCGGAGGCCGCCGAGACTTTCACGGTGAGCTTGAGCAACCCTACCAATGGTGCGACGCTCGGCACCGGCACGCTCACCGCGACCATTGGCCCCAGCGAGGTATTTCCACCAAATTGCCAGTTGCCGGCGGGCTATGCCACGCCAAACGGCAGCGAAGCGTGGGTGGTGGCTACCGACAGCGTGCAAGAAGGCACCTGCAGCCTGCGCTCACCCGTGAACCTGGGCAACAACAGCAACGCGCGCATCCAGGTCACTGGCAATTTCAGCGCTGGCAGCGTGAGTTTCTTTGCCCGTGTCTCGTCGGAACTCTCATTTGATTGTTTCCGCTTCCTGGTCGACGGTGTGCGGCAGACTATTGGCAGCAACTGCAACCAAGCCGGCAACCCCGGTATCTCTGGCGAATTCGCCTGGCAGCAGATCACCGTACCAACCACGGCAGGCACACGTACCTTTACGTGGTCGTATGAGAAGGACGCTACTGACGTTGCCGGATCCGATGCCGCGTGGATTGATCTGGTCAGCTTGCCACCGCCTGCCGGCACTCCGCCCTCAATCACCAGCAACGCGCCCGCCGGCGGCAGCTTTGGCCTGTCCTACACCCATACGTACACGGCAACCGGAAGTCCAGCACCCAGCTTCGCGCTGCAGACCGGCGGCTTCCCGCCCGGAGTCACGCTGACCGGCGCCGTGCTGTCGGGTACGCCCAGCCAAGCTGGCACTTTCAGCGGAACCGTCCGCGCCAGTAATGGAGGCGGCAATAACGATCAGGCTTTCAGCATCACCATCGCGGCAGTCGTACCTGGCGCGCCCACCTTGAGCACGCTCACACCCGGCAGCGGATCGGCGACCGCCGCGTTCACCGTGCCGGCGAGCAATGGCGGTGCCAACATCATCGACTACACCGTCAGCTGCACCCCGGGTCCGATTGCGGCAACGGCAATTAGCAGCCCGATCTCGGTGAGTGGATTGACCAACAGTACGCTGTACCAATGCACGGTCAGGGCGCGTAATAGCGTCGGCAGCAGTGCGCCGTCGAACGCGCTTGGTGTGACGCCAGTAGCCCTGGCAAATCTCATCTTCGCAAACGGGTTCGAATAGCGTTTGGCCTGCGCCAATCCGGCCACCAGGTCGGATTGGCGTTGGGCTTCAATGGCGGCGTCGAGATCAGGTGGGGAGAAGCGTTCGATCACAGATCGAACCCACCAAATCCCGGCTCTGGGCCGGCGCTGTGCGCTAACGCTTTTCCTGCAGCTTGTTTGCTCCGAGCGTTGTTCTTACACCAAGTGTGACCACATCAGGTTGAATCGCACCTTTCAGCCGCCGGACACTTTGAACGTCCATTCACCGAAGCCATCCAGATAGAACAGGAAGGTTTCGCCCACCCCCTTTTGGGTGGTGTCGATGCGGCCGTCGGCGTGGGTGGCCTTGAACCTAGAAACCTCAGTTGACCGCTGTCGAGTGGCGTAGCTCGATGATTCTTTTCGCCTTTCAGCAGATTGACTCGTTCACCCGTAACGCGATGTTTTTTTTGACTTTTCAGCGCCTTGCTCAGTCCACCCATTGGGTGATGGAAAGCGGTCAACTAGGTTTCTAGGATGAAGCCCAATTGATGCGCTTCGCCGCGCTTACCGGCATCCTCCGCTGCACACTGCTGAGGACGCCAACGTGACCCCATCTTCCATCCACGAGCGTGTGAAGATCCCCGCCGGCGTGTGGGTCCTCGGCTTTGTCAGCATGCTGATGGATATCTCATCCGAGATGATCCACAGCCTGCTGCCACTGTTTCTGGTCGGCACGCTTGGCATCAGTGTCTTGGCGGTCGGCATCATTGAGGGTATCGCCGAGTCAACTGCGTTGATTTCCAAGGTGTTCTCCGGCGTGCTCAGCGATTATCTAGGCAAGCGCAAGGGTCTGGCGGTGCTGGGATATGCGATGGGCGCGTTGAGCAAGCCGGTGTTTGCGATGGCAACTGGTGTCGGCGCGGTGGTGGCCGCGCGCTTTGTAGACCGCGTCGGCAAGGGCATCCGCGGCGCACCGCGCGATGCGCTGCTGGCCGACATCACGCCGCCCGCAGTGCGTGGCGCCGCCTATGGCCTGCGCCAGTCGCTCGACACGGTCGGCGCGTTCACCGGCCCCTTGCTGGCCACCGCGTTAATGCTGCTGTGGGCCAACGATTTCCGCGCGGTGTTCTGGGTCGCCGTCATTCCCGGCGTACTCGCCGTGGTGTTGCTGATGGTCGGCGTACGCGAGCCCAAAGCCGCCACCGACCGCAAACCCACCAACCCAATCCGCCGCGAAGCCCTGGCGCGCCTAGATGCACGCTACTGGCGCGTCGTGATCATCGGCGCGCTGTTCACGCTGGCACGTTTCAGCGAGGCCTTCCTGGTGCTGCGCGCTTCCGAGGTGGGCATTGCGGTCGCCTGGGTGCCGCTGGTGATGGTGGCCATGAACCTGGCCTACGCCGCCAGCGCCTATCCCTTTGGCAAGCTCTCCGATTCGTTCAGCCACCGCAAACTGCTAGCGCTGGGACTTGCGGTGTTGATCGCCGCCGACTTGGTGCTGGCCAGCGCCAGCGGCTGGGCCATGCTTGGCGTCGGGGTAGCCCTGTGGGGCGTGCACATGGGCATGACCCAGGGACTGTTGGCAGCGATGGTGGCCGACAGCGTGCCGGCCGATCTGCGCGGCACCGGTTTTGGTTTGTTTAATCTGGTCAGTGGTTTCGCCATGCTGGCCGCCAGCGCCATTGCCGGTTTCCTCTGGCACTACTTTGGGTCGGCGCTGACTTTCTATGCGGGGGTTGGCTTTGCGACGCTGACGCTAGCCGGGTTGATCTTCAGCAAATCGCCGCTGTCTGACGCGCCGCAGCGCTAAATCGCCGCTCTACACCCCCGGTCCGTAGACGCTGATCGTCCAAACAATCCCCACGCACACCGCGAAAATGAGCAGCGCCCACCACGGCGAAACCCAGCGCGCATCGACGCCTTCGTTGCTTAGCTTTCTGCCGGTCAGCATCGGCCGCAGCAAGTCGACTTTTTTGAGCACTCGATAGGCGACAATTACCAGCACATGGACCACGATCAGAGCGAGCAGTAGTTTTTGGCCCAAATGATGCCAATCGGTCCAGTCCGCGCTGGCGTCCATCGAAATGCGTTCGGACAAAGGGCCGAACCATTCGATTTCGTCGTTGCTAAACAAACCACTCACCGCCTGCGCTAGCAGCAGAATCAACAAGGCCAATACGGCCAGCGCGCCGAGCGGATTGTGTCCCAGCGTCGGGCGGTAATGGGTGGTTGACCAACTGCCTAAGTATTTGGCGATGGCCCGCGGGCCGCGCACGAAATCTGCAAAACGTGCGTGCTCGCTGCCGACCAGCCCCCAAACGATCCTAAACAGCACCAGCGCCAGCACCGCATAGCCAAAGCGAAAATGCCAATCCATGCTCAGCAAGCCAAACTCTCCGGTCGCATACAGGCCGACGATGCACAGCACCAGGGCCCAATGAGCCAAGCGGACCGGCAGGTCCCAGATTCGAATTTGACGCGGATTGGACATGCTCAGATTCCGATGCCTTCGATTCGTTCTTCGCTAAGCTCAAAGCCGGATAGTTCGGCGAAAGCGCGACCGCGTTCGGCGTAATCGCGGAACTGGTCAAAACTGGGCGCGCCGGGCGACAGCAGGATGACGCCGCCCGCAGGCACCAAGCGTTGCGCGGCGAGCACGGCGGCATCGAGCCCATCAACGAGTTTGAGCGCCGGCCGCTGACCAAGCAAGCCAGCAATCGTCTCCTCGATCTGCGCGTGAATGCGCGGACCGTTTTGACCCATCGCCACGATCGCTGCCGGTGCCTCACTGGTGATCACGCGGGCGAACTCGCCCCAATCTAGCCCGCGATCAAATCCGCCGACGATCACCACTGTGGGTCTGGGCGAAAGGCTGCGCAATGCCGCGAGCGTGGCTTCCGGCGTGGTGGAAATGCTGTCGTCGATGTAACGGATGCCTTCGCGCTCACCGACGTCGGCAAGCCGATGCGGCAGAGGTTTGAAATCCCGCACCGCGCTTAGCAGCCCGCGCGGATCGTGACCGAAGGCGTCCACCATCGTAAACGCAGCTGCCACATTGCTGGCGTTGTGCGCGCCGGATAAATGCGTCTGACTCAGATCGATTATATGTTCGTCTTCGTGCCAAACGCTGGCGCCGCGCGCGTGCCAAAAACCGCGATGATTAAACAAAATGCGTCGTTCAACCCGTTCTGCGTGGGCCATCAAACGCGCATCGGCCGCATTTAACACGGTGAGATCGGCATTGCCGCCGATACAGACTTTCAACTTGTCCTGATAATAGGTTTCTTCATTACCGTGCCAATCCAGGTGCTCCGGAGATAGGTTCAAAACGGTGGCCATCGCCGGGTGTCCAACAAAATCGGCTGCCTGATAACTGGATAATTCGATCACCCAATATTCAGGCTCAGGCTGCGGATTGACCACGTCCAACAGTGGCAAGCCAATATTGCCCGCCAACACCGTGCGCGCGCCGCTGGCGCGTAACAACGCGGCGGTCAACGCACTGGTGGTGCTCTTACCTTTAGTGCCGGTAATGACAATGGTTTTATCTTGGCGATGCTGCGCAAACCACATTGAGGTGCCAGAAATAAATCGCGTGCCGCGAAAATGCGCCCATTCCATCACGCGCTGGTAACGATAAGGGCTAATCCCCGGCGACTTAATGACGATCTGGTATGGCCCAAAGGTGCCAGCTTGCGGTTCCTCCGACACCACTTCGATCAGCGGATCGCCGGTGAAATCCCAAGCCGCGGCCTCTTCCCGCGTCAAAATCACGCCGATGCGCTTATCTGGAAAATAGCTGCGCAAATAACGCAACGCGGCCTGTCCTTCATGGCCGTATCCCCAGATGGCGACTCTGCGCGTGGTAAAGGCTTCCAGGCTGATATGCATGATGGGTCTACGCCGAAGATCGATGCGCCCATGATGCGGGGCGACGCATGAAGATGCACTGGCCACCGCGCTTGGCAGTCAGTTCTCAGTGCGCGCTAACGGACAGACCAAGCTGCCCTCGTTATTGAACACTGAAGGTCCAAACCCTTGCGGATGCCCAACCATGCTAAGCGTCACTACCGCCGATCAAACCAAGCTGTACGTCAAAGACTGGGGGAACGGCACACCGGTCATCCTGATCCACGGTTGGCCCTTATCGGCCGACAGCTGGGACGATCAGGCCTTGGCCATTGCCGAAGAGGGCTATCGCGTTCTGGCATACGACCGGCGCGGCTTTGGTCGCTCCTCCCAGCCTTGGGATGGTTACGACTACGACATACTCAGTGACGACTTGGCAGCTGTGATCGAACAAACCGATGCGCAGGGCGCCATTGTCGTCGGCTTTTCGATGGGCGGCGGTGAAGTTGCCCGCTATATGTCACGCCATGGCGGCAAATCGCTGGTCAAGGCGGCGTTGGTTTCGTCGGTGCTACCGTTTCGGTTGAAAACAGACGACAACCCGACCGGCACCGAACAATCCGCTTTTGATGAGACTGCCGCTGCGATTCGTGCAGATAGAGCGCAGTTTCTGACCGGCTTCTTCGACAAATTCTTTGGCGTAAATAACCACCCAGACGCGGTGAGCCACGAGTTATTGCAATGGGCGCGCGATGTTGCGCTGCAGGGCAGTCTGAAAGCCACGCTAGAGTGTTTGAAGTCCTTCTCCAGCACCGACTTTCGCGCGGATTTGGCCGCTTTCAAAGTGCCGACGTTGATCATTCATGGCGTGGATGACCAAACCGTGCCGATCGACGCCTCCGCGCGTCTGGCGGCAATGGGCATCGCTAACAGCACCTTGATTGAATATGCCGGCGCGCCACATGGTTTGTTTGCTACCCACAAACAACGTCTTAGCGACGATCTGCTGCAGTTTTTTGCTAGCTGAGAAAACGCTGGGCTAAGCCCAACCTACATCGCAATTTGACCCCCTACCCTATACTGCGCGCCACCGATCGCTGGAGGACACGCCATGCCGCAGACGATGAAAGCCTTGGTTAAACGCGAGGCGAGCAAGGGCATTTGGATGGAGCAGGTGCCAATGCCGGAGATGGGCACCAATGACGTATTGGTCAAACTGGAAAAAACCGCCATCTGTGGCACCGATTTGCATATCTACAAATGGGACGAGTGGAGCCAGCGCACGATCAAACCTGGCTTGGTGATTGGCCACGAATTTGTCGGGCGCATTGTCGATATCGGCGCTGGTGTGCGCGGCTACCAGTTGGGTCAGCGGGTGTCGGCCGAAGGGCATATCGTCTGTGGCGTGTGTCGTAATTGCCGCGCCGGCAAACAGCATTTGTGCCCGAATACCATCGGTATTGGCGTTAATCGCAACGGCGCTTTTGCCGAGTTTATAGCGGTGCCTTCGTCTAATTTATGGCCAATACCCGATCAGATTTCGTCTGAATTAGCCGCTTATTTCGATCCCTACGGCAACGCGGCCCACTGCGCGCTGGAGTTTGATGTCATCGGTGAAGATGTACTGATCACCGGCGCGGGGCCCATCGGCATTATCGCGGCGGGTATCTGCAAACATGTGGGCGCGCGCAATGTGGTGGTCACCGATGTCAACGATTATCGGTTGAAACTAGCCGCCGATATGGGCGCCACGCGAGTAGTCAACGTCGCCAAACAATCGGTCAAAGACGTGATGGCCGATCTACACATGGAAGGGTTCGACGTCGGTTTGGAAATGAGTGGCAATCAGCGTGCCTTTCAGGACATGTTGGATTGCATGTACCACGGCGGCAAGGTCGCGTTATTGGGCATTTTGCCGCGCGGCGCTGGCATTGATTGGGACAAAGTGATTTTCAAAGGCCTGACCTTGCAAGGCATCTACGGCCGGCGCATGTACGAAACTTGGTACAAGATGACACAAATGGTGCTGACTGGTTTCCCGCTGCAAAAAGTGCTGACCCATCAAATCCATATCGATGATTTCCAACGCGGCTTTGATCTGATGGAAGCGGGGAACTGCGGCAAGGTGGTCTGCAGCTGGAACTAGCCGGAACTTCGCGGTCTGCTTAAACGCGTTATGCCTGTTCGCCCGGTTGGCGGCCAAGCCGCCAACCGCTTGAGCCGGAAGGCAGCGGCGGCTACGCCGAGGCCTGCTCTGGTGATAGCCGTCTGCTTGGCCGCACGCCGCGCCGACGGGCCGGGACCCGCCTAGTGGCAGTCCTCGCTACACGCCCAGTGCCATTAAGTTTAGGAACTACTTCGTTATTTCGCACCGTAGCCCATTTTTATGGGATACGCTGCGCCCTGCGCCTCAAGTGAACTTACTGTAAGTTATTGATTCCCCGCAACACGATGCGGCAAACGTAGCGCGGCTCCGTGCGCGAGCTCGCATTGTGCGAATAGGCCGTTCGCGCCGGCGGCCGCGGCTCCTTGCGTAAGCCCCAGCAGAGCGCCGGGCGCCTCGCCTGTACACACGGATTGCAAGCCCGAGCTTGACCGACGCGAGGACCCGGCCTACCACGGCCCGTGGGCAGTTGGGCCTAATTTAATTGCATTCGCTACACGCCACACGCCTAGCGCAAAGAATCAGCGCCGCCGCAGAAACACAAAACCGGTGGTCATCAAGGTGGTCAACAGCAAACCTAAGCCCCACGCGCCCAGGCTGGGCGCTGGTACCGGAGGAGCGCCGGCTAGCGCAGTGCCAGTGAGCGCGACATTGGTTGTACCTGGGATGCCGCCGTTAATTGACGCAACAACCACCATGTTGCCATTAATCGCACCGGGGGCGGTTGGGCTAAAGACGACGCCAATGGTGCACGGCACGGGTGCTGTGCCGCTGTTGGGGCAGGAGCCGCCACTGCGGGCAAAACCGGTAGGAAACGTAATCGAAACGATCGACAGAGGAGTGCTGCCTGCAATCAGCGTCACAATCGGCAGCGACGCACTGACCGTTTGCACAGCGCTGGTGGTGCCAGACAAGATGCCGCTGAAGTTCAAAGAACTCGGCGTGAATACCGGCCCCGCGTAACCTTGCCCAACCGCATCGGTAGCAGCTACCGCGGACACTGCCGCTAGCAAGACCAAAGCTTTCAAATGATTCCTGCGCATCTTGCTCATCAAAGTAACTCCGTAATTTGAGGTGAATGTAGCCAATGAATACGTCGCGAGGATAGCAAGAGATGAGTGGAACTTCTGATTCCTTAGGAACAGTTTGTCTC